>JAIPIO010000222.1 GCA_021734595.1 Kiritimatiellales bacterium
CCCCTTTGATGGTGTTGATGTCGTCGCTGGCATACTCCACCAGTCCGCGCGCGACGTGGCGGCCTTCCAAGGTCTGGATGTTAACCATGGCACCCACATGGAAATCGCCTTCCACTCCGCGGATGCCAACGGGCAGCAGGCTTTTCCCTTTTTCCAGCAACGCTTCGCAGGCTCCGTCGTCCACCGTGAGGGTTCCTTCGGGGCGGTTGAAGAATGCGATCCAGCTTTTGCGGCGGGACATGTTTCCAGCCTTTGGAAAAAGCAGCGTGCCTTCATCAAATCCTTGGAAAATCCGTGTCAGCACCCCGGTTTTGCGGCCATTGGCGATCACCACCGGGATTCCGTTGTGGGCGGCAATCTGGGCGGACTGCAGCTTGGACGCCATTCCACCGGTTGACAGGTTGTCCTGCTTGTCGGCGACGAGCGCGAGTACATCGTCGTCCACCTCTTCAATGGTGGAGACGCGGCGGGTCTTGCCGCTGCTGTCGGGTTCGCGCAGTCCGTCGGTGGTGCTGAGCAGGACCAGCGCGTCGGCATCGATCAGGATTGCCACGAGGGCGGCCAGCACATCGTTGTCGCCGAACTTGATTTCATCGGTGGATACGGCGTCGTTTTCGTTGATGACCGGCACGATCCGGTTGTTGATCAGGTTGCGCAGCGTATTCCGCGCGTTGAGGTGCCGTTCCCGATCCTTGAGCGCGTCATGGGTGAGCAACACCTGGCCGATATTGCAATTATGTTCACCAAAGAGTTTGTCATACAGGCTCATTAGGCGGGTCTGGCCGACGGCGGCTGCCATCTGCAGATCCGGCATGGCCTTGGGGCGTTTTTTCATGCCGAGGGCATGCAGTCCTGCGCCGATGGCGCCGGACGAAACAAACGCCACCTCGCCGCCGCCGTTCTGGAAGCCGGCCATCTCGTCGACCAGCATTTTTACGCGCCGGGAATCGGGCCGTCCGGTGCTTTGAACCAGCACCTTGCTGCCTGCCTTCACCACAATGCGTTTGGCGTCTTTTAGTGCGTTTCTATGTTTTAAACTTTGAGTCATTGCTTTGAATATCCATTAAACAAGTGCCGTTGTTTACCACACCTCCGCTGTTTTGTCGAGCAGGCCGGATTTCCAATGTCTGGGAAAAAAGTTCCAACCATTGGAAAATCAGTGTGCCGGCTTCGATGCCTCCAACATGGTCGCTTCCGTTGCATCGACGCTGAACTCGTCGCCGAACTGCCGCATGAATTCCAGGCCCATGCAGCGGTAGAATACAAAGACCGGCAGGAGCAGCACCGTTCCGATGTACGGAATGGCTGCCACGAACAGCAGGCAGCAGCAGGTTATAATATAGGCCGTCATCACCGCCATACCGATGCCGATGCCCAGCAGGTAGCGAACCAAGCCGTAGAGGATGAATTTCCAAAAACCCGGTTTCAGGATGACGAAGAACCGGCTCCATGCCTCCCTGATTCCAATGTCGTACTTCAACATGATCGGTACCACGAAGTCATACACGAACGTGCCGATGTAGCCGAAGACCAGGCAGTAGGCAATCAGGGAAACTGCGCCGAACACAATTCCGACAATTCCCAGGGCGATATTGGATTTGTTGGCACACATGGGCCAGATCATAACGGCGCAGAGGCCGATGGCAACCAGCAGGACGAGAATGGCGATGAAGCCAACGGCCATGTTCCACAGGAACAGGGAGTTGCCCTGTTTCCGGTATTTTTTCCATGGTTCCACTATGGCGGCGCGGTTGTGGATGACATTGTCCAGAAAGATGAATTTCCCGCGGGCATGCACCCAGGCCAGTGCCACGCCGATCACAATGCCGACCAGCAGCACCGCACTGCCGACAGTCAGGATCAGCGTGCCGTATTCCGCCCAGAATTCCGCAAACGCGTCCTTGCCGCGACCGAGCCCTTCGCCGAGATTTCCCGTAGGACCGCTTCCTCCGCCTCCACCACCACCGGCGCCGGGGCCCGCAATCCAGGCGGCGAATCCCATCACCATCCATTTTTCAAAGTCGAAAGGCCGGAACAGGATATCAACCATCCGTTCCCACGCAATGCCCACGGGTTTCCAAAATTTGATTTCCGTCATCGTGTTTCCCCCTTTTAAATCAACCCTTCAGAATTAAATACACCCAGTTGCCGATAAAAAGCACCGCCACCAATGCGGCGGCAAGCCGTTGTTCGGTCCGGCTCTCGAAATGAACGCGCAGTACGCGCCATTTGAATATGGATGCCAGCATGGAATAGGCGGCGAGTCCGCCCAGCAGGAAGGAGGCGCTGAAGACCAGCGGCTGCATTTTCCATGCGGCACCGATTTCCCCGTGCAGGATCATTCGCAGGCAGCGGGTGGCGCCGCAGGTGGGGCAGGGTAGACCCGTCCACTGGTGGAAGCGGCAATGGAACGCCCACTGCGCCGGAACCAAAATCTGGAAAAGCACCACCAGTCCGAGTAGCAGGACCGCCGCGAGGCCGGCATTGTTTTTAAGAGGTTGACTAGATGTCCTAAAAATCTTCATATCGGTGATGAAGCCTAGAACTTCCTTTTGGTTGCGCCAAGATTCAATTCCGCTAAAGTTCAGGCATGAAGATTACAAGCGGTATTTTGCGCAACCGGCGGTTCAACGTGCCGAAGCAGGAGGTGCGCCCGACCAAGGGTCTGGTGCGGGAAGCCGTATTTTCATCGCTGGGCGGCAGCTGCGAGGGACTGCGGGTGCTGGACCTGTTCGCCGGCTCGGGCGGGTTGGGACTGGAGGCGTGGAGCCGCGGTGCGGAGTCGGTGACTTTCGTTGAGCAAAGTTTCAATGTTTGGAAAAACCTGCAGGAAAATGTCCAGTCATTGGATAGCGATGGGCTGGGTAGCGCGAAGTGCATCAAGGCCGATGCATTTAAATATTTGGCCAGAGAAGCGGGGGAACGGTTTAATCTCATCTTTGCCGATCCGCCCTACGACCTGCCCGACGCATTGGAAAAGACCTTGAACAGCATACGCGAACACTCTACCTTGTCGGCGGATGGAATTGTGGTATATGAATTGCGCTCGTCGGATCCATTTGAGCTTTCCAAGGGATGGAACCCCATAAAGGAAAAGGTGTATGGCGACACGCGCATTCTGATGCTGGGACTGAATGAAGGGGATGACTATGAATAAGGCAGCTGTCTGCGCGGGCACGTTCGACCCGATTACGCTGGGGCACCTGGATGTGATCGAACGTGCCTTGCGCATTTTCCCGCGCATAGTAGTTGGCGTGGCCACCAACCCTGGTAAAAACCCGCTGTTCAGCCTTGAAGAGCGCATCGGACTCGTGCGCGCCTCCACCGCGCATATCAAGGGCATCGAGGTCGACAGTTTTGACGGCCTGCTGGTCGATTTCGCCATCTCGAAAAACATTCAGGTGATTGTGCGCGGTCTGCGCGCCTTTTCCGACTTTGAATATGAATTCCAGATGGCGCTGACCAACCGCAAGCTCAAGCCGCAGATAGAGACCGTTTTCCTGATGCCGAAGCAGGACTACAGCTATGTCAGCTCCAGCAACGTGCGCGAAGTGGCCGAGCTTGGCGGAGACACCTCGATTTTTGTGCCGCAGTCGGTTCAACAGGCGCTGGATGCGAAGTTGACGCGCCGCCAGACGCAGTAGTATTGACGCTGCGCAATTTCCCGTTAAATCCCGGTTGATTTCCGCCGGCAAAGTGTGTAGGTTCTGCCTCCTTCACTTGCATTTCAGGAGAGGTGTCAGAGTGGTTTAATGAGCACGCTTGGAAAGCGTGTGTACTGTTAACGCGGTACCGAGGGTTCGAATCCCTCCCTCTCCGCCAGCTTCCATTTTAGTTTTTTGATTGATGGACCTCGGCTTTTTCCAATGCCAGGAAGAGATCTTCCAGGCACTGGAAAAGTGGTTTCAATGTTTGGATCGGAAGCGAGAAAGGAAATTTGTGGGGCATATTGTAGGCAGGAAATGGATTGGCATGTTGCTTTGCGGCGGCTGTGTCGGCGCGGTTTTTGCCTCGCCGCCGAGGTATGTGGACGGTGAGGTCCTGATTCAGCTAAAGGCCGGGAAGTCGCGGCAGGCGACGGCAACCGAGAGGACGCAGGCCCGGCGTACTTTTTCGCGGTTATCCCAGAGCGCAGGACGCACGATCCAGCTCGTGAAGGATAGATCCCGCACCACTGAAGAGCTCATTGCGCTGCTGAGGTCGAATCCCGATGTGGAAGCGGTTTCCCCAAACTACCTCAAGCGCGTTAGCGCGCTTCCGCGGATTCCCGATGATTTGCAGTTTGGTAAGCAGTGGGGACTGTACAATACCGGGCAAGCCGTTGCGGGGACCACCGGAACGGCAGATGCGGACATTGATTTCCCCGAGGCGCGCCGGCTTATGATGGATTCGCCGCCGGAGGTGGTGGTTGCCGTGATTGATACCGGCGTGGATTATACCCACCCGGACCTGAAGGGCGCCATGTGGGTCAACACGGGGGAAATAGCGGGCAACGGGGTTGATGATGATGGGAACGGTTTTGTTGACGATATTTACGGTTATGATTTTGCAGGGGATATCTATACCGATCCGGCAACCGATGAAGACGTCAATGATGGAGCAGACGGTGATCCGATGGATGTTGATCTCGAACCGGGGCACGGGACGCACGTCGCGGGGGATGCGGCGGCTACTCACGATAATGCCCTGGGAATCTCCGGAACGGGTAGGCTGAAGATCATGGCGCTGAAAGCCAGTGATGACGGAGTGAACCTGGCGGACAGTGACACGATTGCGGCCATGGAATATGTGCTGGAAATGAAGGCGCGCGGCGTAAACATTGTGGCGGTAAACGCGTCGTATGGCGGCACCGGCTATAACGCGCTTGAAGCGCTGGCTATTCAACAACTGAGGAATGCGGGTATAGTGCTGTGTGCCGCCGCAGGAAACGAGACCGTCGATAACGATTCCATACCGCAATATCCGGGCTCGCATAATCTGGATAACATTGTTTCGGTGGCGGCAACGGACCCATCGGATCAGTTGGCCTCCTTTTCCAATTATGGTCTGACCTCGGTGGACCTGGGGGTGCCGGGAGTCAACATCCTCTCCTGTCTTCCCGCGCATATCGGTGCCGAGGCTCTGGTGACATCCGGCAGCCAGACCTTCGGAGCCAGCGGGTTTAGCTTTTCGGGACTCACGGTCTCCGGCGGCGTATCGGCGGTCTTCTACGATTGCGGGCTCGGCTATCCGGCGGATTTTCCGTCGGCGGTGGCGGGAAACATTGCGCTGATCGAGCGCGGCGAACTCTATTTTACCGAAAAGGTCGCCAACGCCATGAACGCAGGAGCCCTTGCCGCTGTGGTGTATAACCGGGACGGCGAAGCGGGCGAGGTCCAGGGCACCCTGATGCGTCCGCACGGGTGGATCCCAACCGTTGGGATCGATCGGGCCGACGGGTTGTTACTGAAGGCTCTCAGTGGACAGAGCATGACCGTAATCAACCGGTACTCCGAAGTGAATGGTTACGTCTTTCTGAGCGGTACTTCTATGGCCACACCGATTGTCGCGGGTTGCATCGGCACGCTGGCGCAGCATTTTCCCGACGATACCCCTGCCAGTCGGATCGGCCGTTTGCTTGCCAATGTGGATGCAGTGCCTGCGCTGACCGCGGTCTGTGCCAGCGGTGGGCGGTTGAATCTGGCGAAGAGCCTTGACAGCGATTCCGACGAGCTCCCCGACTGGTGGGAGCTTCGGTATGCCCCGAATTTAAACACGATGAATGGCGGTAGCAACCTGGATGGAGACCGGGTAACGGATCTCGGGGAATACCGCACCCAAACCCTTCCGAATCAATCCTCTAGCCAATGGGCTGTTCGCCTAGATAGCCAACCGGCATCGGAAAACAGCTTGCAGCTCCGCTGGTCGAGCCATGCCGGATGCAGCTACCGGGTGCTCGCATCCGACAACCTGTTATCCAACGGGTTCTCTACGGTTACGGGTTTGCTTCCCGCTACTCCGCCGATCAACGAGTGGAGCGTAAGCCCCGCGAACGCCCCAACGCACTTTTTTAAAATAGAACTGATTTGGGAATAGCAACGCTATGATTCGGAACGGATCATGGTGAGCAGCATTTTAAAGGGCTGCTCCGCAGCCTGGACATCATGGGGAATGTTGGCGGGCATAATGATCATTTCGCCTTCCTTCACTTTTTTCAGTTCGCCCGCGATGATGAATGCGCCTCCCCCTTCGACCACCTGCGCCACGGCGTCGAACGGCGAGGTGTGTTCGCTGAGTCCCTGTCCCTTGTCGAACGAGAAGAGGGTGAGGTTCCCCGTCTCCTTCTTGAGCAGGGTTTTGCTGATCACCGCGCCATCGGCGTAGACGATCTCGTCTTTGAGGTTGAGCGCTTTTCCTTTTAATTCATTCATGGTGTTCTCCTATCCTGCAATCTTCTCGGTTTTCAGCAGTTCGCCGTCAAGTCCAATGGTTACCTCTTCAACAATCAGGTCGGTGCGTCCGCTGGCGGCATGGGCCTGCCGGGTGATGGCGGTGAGGCCGCCGCAGCAGGGTACCGACATGCGGACAATGATGACCTTCGGAATATTGTTCTGCGCCATGATGCCGGCGAGCTTTTCAACATAGCCCTCGGTCTTGTCGAGCTTGGGGCAGG
>JAIPIO010000223.1 GCA_021734595.1 Kiritimatiellales bacterium
ACTGGCTCCACCTCCACCATGCCGGGATTCATCCCGCAGCATGAGCGGATTGTCGAGAGCCGCGCATTCCTCGAACTGGACAAGCTGCCCGAAACCCTGCTGGTGCTCGGCGGCGGCTACATCGGATGCGAGCTGGCCTGCATGGCCGCCTCCCTCGGCGTGAAGGTCACCATCGTTGAACTGCTTGCCGACGTTCTCATGCTACTCGATAAGGATGTCCGCTCGGTCGTCAAGAAGCACATGAAGGATGCGCTGGGCGTCGAGTTCCTGACGGGGGCTGCGATGGAAAACATTGCAGCCACGGATAAAAGCGTTACCGCTACAGCCGGTGATGCCAAGCTGGAAGCCGACATGCTGCTGGTATCCATCGGACGCAGCCCGGTTACGGACGGCCTGAACCTGGAAGCTGCCGGACTGGCTGTCAATGATAAGGATTATATCGACGTGGACGAATACAGCCGCACCAAAGCCGGCAATATTTTCTGCATCGGCGACGTATCCGGGCGTATGCAGTTGGCACATGCCGCTACATCACAGGCCATTTATGCCGTTGAAACGGCTCTGGGCAAGGAAGCCAAGATCGAGGAAATCGTTATCCCGGGCGTGATCTTCACCTCTCCCGAGGTGGCGCTGGTTGGCATCACTGCCACCGAAGCCAAGGAGCAGGGCATGGAAGTTGCGACCGGAAAATTCTATTTCCGCGGACTCGGCAAAGCCTTGGCCTCCAACGAGACTGATGGATTCGTGAAGATTATTGCGGATGCAAACACCGACCGGATTCTCGGCGCCCAGTGCGTCGGACCACACGCCACCGACCTGATCAGCGAAATGACGGTGGCCATCCGCGAAGAGCTCACGGTCGAGGAACTGGGCAATACGGTTCACGCCCACCCGACCTTTGCGGAGATCTGGATGGAGGCGGCCCACGCCCTGCACGGCGCCTGTATTCACGCGCCGCCGGCCCGGAAATAATTTTAATATCTCCCGGTTGACTGTCAGCGCGTGAATGGGTACCTTTCGCGAAAATCAAGTTCACGTTGCTGACAGGAAACATAATGAAAAAGATATTTACTCTGGCCGGGCTGCTTCTGATTGCCGCATCCGGTATTGCCCAGGATACGGTGATCTTCTCGAACGGTGATGTCTTAACCGGGCGGATCCTCGAACAAAACGGGGAGGAAGTCCGCCTGAAATCAGCGTTTTTGGGCGAAGTCACCCTATCTGTGGAAAATATCAAGGAAATCATTCCCGATGGGCAACCCGAGCAAACGGCCAAACCGGTTGAGGCCGCACCGGAACCGGAAGTTGCGCAGAAATCGCCGCAACCAAAGATTGCCGATGAGCCGGTAATTAATGTGGTCCCGCCCAAACCGGTGCCGCAGATTGCCCAGGAAGAAAAAGAAGAAGATTCCTGGAAATGGTCAGGCAAAGCCGGGTTTGGCTACTCTGTACGTGAATCCGAAACCATCCAGCGCACCGGTGAAGATACCTACAGACACACGAGTAAGGAGAACGAGTCCCTTCGCGTCTACGGCAATGTTGAAACCACCAAGGATGATAATCACCTGCAATGGAACTGGAACTACCGCTACAGCGAATCCGACGTGCGCAAGAATGACGACTACCTGGCGCTGAACCAGATTTACCGGCGCGACCTGACGGACAAGACCTTTACCCGTGCCAAGACCGCCTACGCGCAGGACTACTTGCGGGACATCGCGCAGGAAGGCATGCAGACGGCCGAGTTGGGCATGAAGGTGGTTGATAAGCCCACGCTTAAGCTGGGAGCTTCCGCTGGCGGGGCCATCCATTACTACGAACGGGACATTGAAGACTACTCCGATACCAGTGGCAAGTTTGTCCTGGACCAGAACCTGCGCTGGCAGCTCAACAAGATGTTGACGCTGTACGAAAACTACACGCATCTCGGAAATCTTGAAGAATACCACCTCGTATTTAAAGGCGGCTTGGAGAACAAACTGATTGAAGATCTGTTTGTGCGGCTCGAATACCGTCTGGACCGCGATACCGAAGTGATGGACGACGACAAGACCTACTTCGATAAAGCGCTGATCACCAGCCTGCTCTACAAGTTTTAGTCTAAGGAGCGCCGCGCGTTGCGGCGTTTGCGGAACCGGCGGATCAACCAGCCCGCCAGCAGAAAAACAGCAACAACCACCAGCATCGGGATCACATCACTGATCGACCCGCATGAAGGCGCACACACATAGCTGACGGCGGTTGGTTCCATATTCTCAGTAGCTGGAGTTCACATCCAGCGAAACGTTAGACGATTTCCACCAGTTCCAGTTCAAAATTGAGGTTCTGACCCGCCAGCGGGTGGTTGGCATCAATCGTGATTTTTTCCTCGGAAACCGCAACGATCTTGACCGGTATCGGCTGCCCCTGCGGACCCTGCATGTGCAGCTGCATGCCCGCTTCCGGCTCCATGCCTTCCGGGAGCTGTGAACGCTCAAAATCCATAATCATCTCTTCCACCGGCTCGCCGTAAGCCTCTGCCGACGGAATATGGATGCTCTTCTTTTCGTTCACTTCCATCCCCAGCACACCCTTTTCAAAGCCGGGAATCACCTGGCCGGATCCCACTTCAAACTCCAGCGGGTCGCGCCCCACCGACGAGTCGAACTGCTCGCCATCATCCAACGTGCCTGTGTAGTGGATCTTCACTGTCTGTCCGTTTTCAACCATCTTACTGCCTCTCTTTTATATGTTAAAAAAGGCGACACCTTATCGGTTTAAGCTTGGATGGCAACCCCTTAAGCCGAATGCGACTTCATTTTTTCCACTTTCATGAAGCAAGTAACCCCATAGTCTCCACGTTCGGTTCGACTAGTTTTTATTCGTAGTCATCGAAGAAGTATTCCTCATCTTCTCCCCAAAGTTCGTCCTTCAGTTGCTCGTATACATTGAAAACGATTGGGCAGACGGAATAATTGTAGACTACTCCCATGAGTCTAAACACGAACTCCTTTTTGTGAAGGTGGGGGTAGGATCTGCAGTCATTGGGTCTCCCTTGATAGACGGAACAAGAATTGTCAGACAGAAAGGGGCAGGGAGTTTCCCGGAAAGTGAGATCTCCATCTTCATCTTTAATAAGGTATTCCTTGTCGAAATCATCTTGGGATATTGAAAGGTGGGATGAGAGTCGAATCATGTCGGGCTGTTTGAGGATTGGATGCATAACCCTGCAACAATTTCCACATGCTTGACAATCTATCTGGGACGACACATCTGCATATATTCTGTGAACTACGGCATCCAGTTCTTCAATGTCATACCCTTTTAGAAATGTTCGAAACCGCCAGTTCTCATCTTCTCTTTCAGATGCAAGCTTCGTGATCAGTTGAAGGTCTGTAACTATTGCCATTGTCTTTTTCCATCCCAGGTGCCGACGATTCGCGTCACTCTGAGCGGGCGGAGCCCGCGATAGAGTGAACGCGTTGGTTGGGATTTTTTTTGTTTATGTGAGCAACACCGAATCCAGCAATTGTTCTGCAGATATAGTAACCGGTCACAGCACCAATTAGTAAAAAAACAACCTTCAAGTATACTGGATCGTTACGCTCAATGATTGAGTTGTTTATCCAGTGTATTGTTGTTGGGATGGAACAGGTTATTCCGATGAATCGGATGATGAATTTGTCAGTAAAACTTTTACACAATAGTTTCATGATGATGGCGCACCACATTGGGAACAAGAATACAACAATAGAGCAGACGATTGCTATTATGGCTGATGTAACATTCATTTTTTATGTGCCGCCAACATTTAATGAGTGGCGCGCCACTTTACGCCTTAATTTGCGACCAGTCTAATTCCGGGTAATGAGGACAACAATGATAAAGTTCAGTAAAATGGTTATTTTACTTTTTTCTACGACGTAATATCCGACGATATTGATGTTATGCGGCACACCGCATATCCAGGATGTTTTATACGAGACTGAAGCTGGTATTACATTTCCAAACAAAACAGGTAGGGCGCGGAGTCCCTTCCGCGCCGATCGGACGCACAACGTGCGTCCGGGCAGACGGCGTCTGCCCCTCCACGCAACAAAACCGCGGCCGGGGAAAATCGAAGGGCGCGGTTCCACCCGCGCCGTTTTTCGGACGCCGGGGATGGCATCCCTCCACAGAAGCGACGGTGCGGGGTGCAGGATCGCCTACCCTCCAGAGAGGTGATGCGGGAATACGCCTGTATTTTACACCCTTTCAGCGTTTCCAATGGTTGGAAGTTTTTCCCGCACGTTTTCCAGACCTTGGAACTTTTCCCGCCGGTTTCTCCAATGGTTGGAAACCGGCCTTGCCGCAGCGCTTCGCGATGGACTCTACGGCGAGGCGGGCGGTGGCGAAGGCGGCCTGGAGATTGTAGCCACCGGTCGGTCCGTCGATATCGAGCAGCTCGCCGGCAAAGTAGAGACCGGGGCACTTTTTCGATTCCAGAGTCTGGAAATCGACATCACCGAGCGCAACGCCGCCGACAGTCACCATCGCCTCCTTGATCGAACGCGGCTGCAGCGGCTTTACCTCTTCGGCGCGTCCATCTTCAAATTCGATGCGGAAGATATATTGCTGGAGGTTGCGCCGCGCAATGATCCGGCTGGCATCGGTGACGGCGGTTCCACCGATCCCCCATTTTTCGATTTCATAGGTGCCGCGCGTTTCGGCCACTTCCTTGCCGACGCTGATTATTTTCAGCCGCACCCGTTCAAAGACTTGCCCCGTCCGCCTGGCGGTTGTTTTTTGATCCACCTCAAAACCAACCAGCCCGCCGCGCAGCGGGGTCACGCTGTGGCCGAGCTTTTCGGCCAGCTTCTGACCATCGCCGACGGAGCCGGTTTTCGGATAGCTCACCCCGCCGGTGGCCACCAGTACAAACCGGCTTTCCATCGTGAAATTATCGGTTTCAACGCGGAATCCATTCGGGGTCTTTTCCAACGATTGGACAACCGCCGAGCAGGCCAGCGAAATATTTTTGTCGCGCAGGAAGTCGGTAAAAAAATGGAGCACATCGGATGCGTTCTCGGTGCACGGATAGACCTTGTTGCCCGTTTTTACCACGGTCTTCAGGCCGTTGGCCGCGAACCAACGCTGAAGGGCGGAGGGCGGAAAAGCTTTAATCGCGGGTTCCAGAAACGGGCCGACCGGATCGCCGAACATCTGCAGCATGCGCTCGGCGGAAATGTTAATGGTGAGGTTGCAGCGGGAATTGCCGCACATGAGCAACTTGCGCCCGGGCTTGTGTTTCCGTTCCAGCACCACCGCCCGCAAACCCAGCTCGCCCGCCGCGCACCCGGCCATCAGGCCGGCCGCGCCGCCGCCGATTATGATCAGGTCCGACTGCATATCAGGCTTTTTTCTTTTTCTTTTTTTTGCCGCCCTTTTTTTTCTTCGGCAGGCCGGGAACCGTAAAGGTGTCGGGCGTATCTTCAGGGGCGATGCCGGTTATCTTTTCGAGCCGGAAAACCCCGTCGGTCCCGTCGATGGTGTTGCCCTGCGGGCCGAACCAGCTTTGCATTTTCGGGCCTGTGGCCTTTTTCATCCAGTTGCCGATAAACGGTGTCTCGGCTGTCCTTATCCAATCGCCGATCTTTTGGCGCAGGGCTTTGCGTTCCGCCACGAGCCTTGGATCGCGGATCAGGTTTTCGGTCTGGTATTCCGTGGAATTGTCAAACAGGCAGAACTCGCCCTGCGGCATAACGGAGAACATCGTTTTTTTTGTAACGATGGTCCGGTGATGCATGGCGAACGGCGGATTGGCGTTGTTCATGTTTGAGATGTGCATCAGGAAAACGGAGTCCGGGTCCACACCGCCCGGCTGCCCGAGCAGGTTCTTGGAAAAGTCGACACCAGGACACTCGCTGTTGTATTTAAGCGTCTGTTTCGCCTCGGATTTACTGTTTTTCCCCAGCACCGTATCGACCCCCGCCAGCGAACAGAGCGTGGGATAGATATCGATGGAGGAAAAGAGCGCATCGGACCGTTTGTTGGCCGTAACTTTTCCGGGCCACTGGATCAGGAACGGCACCCGTGCAGACTCGTCGTAAGGAAGGCGCTTGCTGCCGTAGCCAATGCCGCGCACCCCGCCCATGCCGCCGTGATCGGAGGTGTAGACGAGGATCGTGTTCTCCGTCAGCTTCAGGTTGTCGAGCAGCTGCATGACGTCGCCGAGGTCAGCGTCAACGCCGCTGATGTGCGCGTGGTAGCCCCGGTGCTGTTCCCAATCCCGCACGGTGTCGTGGGGATGAAATGGCAGCGAAGCTTCGTCGGGATAGAGTGCGGTCATGTCGTCGCGCGCGTCCAGCAGGTTGGGATGCGGCGGATTAACGGACACCATCAGGAAAAACGGCCGGGTCCGGTCGGCGTCGTGCCGCAACCAGTCCAGCGCCTGCCGGACGGTGGCGGTGGAATTGCTAAGGCCATCCCACTCCGCTTTTTTCCCGCCGTCCACCACAAATCCGTTCTTCACGCGGTGGCTGTTGGTATTCATCCAGATAATCGATTTTTCCCAGCCGAACGGGCGGGCGTCGGTGCCGCCGAGATGCCATTTGCCAAAGTAGGCGGTCTGGTAGCCCGCGTGCCTGAACGTCCATCCGAGCGTGCCGAATTGCGATTGCCGCGGAATGTCGAC
>JAIPIO010000224.1 GCA_021734595.1 Kiritimatiellales bacterium
AATATCACTCGTAAACTCTGGATTGCCAGCTTGGCCTGTATGCTGCCATTTTCCCGAAGCCGCGGGGAAGATAAAAAACCATCCACAACAATATACGAGGAATTCATCAAGAAGATGAACGAGGAAAAAGAGCGTACGAAAAAAGAAAAGGAGGATCTTGAGAAAAAGCACGACATGGAGCGCGCGCGGAAACGTGAGGAAGAGCACTGCATCAAGAAATTATTCAGCTACTCCGTAGATGATGTCGCAGATAAATTGGTCATCATACAGCACGACTCAGGGGCCGGCAGTGGTTTTATCGTAAACACGGGCGGGAAACGCTATATCCTGACCAACCAACACGTCATTCTAGGTTTCAGCCGGGTATCTTTTAAAACCCTGAACGGGGAACAACTCCGTCCCCAGATGGTAGAGTTGTCCGCCTCTCGCGACTTAGCACGGCTTTTGCTCGAAGAGGGTTCAGGGCTGGAAGTGGCAAGTTCTATTGAAATGGATTCTCCCATCGCCGTCTTTGGGAACAGTGAAGGAGCAGGTGTGGCAACCGGCCTGTATGGGACGGTTGCCGGCATTGGTGCGGATGTGGTGGAGGTTACCGCAGAGTTCGTAAAAGGCAACAGTGGCAGTGCGGTAATGAATCTTGAAAGGAAAGTGATTGGAGCCGCCAGTTACATTAAATTGCCTCGCAAAACATCAGATACCAAAGGAACCCGGTTTGAAAACCAAACCCGACGATTTTGCGTACGGATAACAGGTGCGCGTTGGATGCCTGTAAATTGGAAAAAATATAATGAATCTTGGGGAAAAACATTTCGGGAGAGTAATGAGTTTATGGATGACGTTCTTTTTGTGCTTTCTGGAATGAACCAGTTTCCTCCCCAGGCGCTTAGTTGCAGGAAGGGCGCTGACCGTACGCTTGGCAAGTGTGTGGACAAATACAACGAGGCAATCCAGCACTTCTCTTTTTTTGGCGGAGAAAAGAATCGTCGTTTCTTGTTCAAGTTCTCCGATAGCTTGGAGAATTTGTCGGCCGTCTGCCGTTCGCATGCTAAGATGTTAATGTATTCGATCGGCAAACGGGATTTGGAAGATTTCGTGTTGAAAAAAATTAAGAACAATGCAGAACAGCTCGAGTCCATAGCAGAATTTCTGGATCAGCGGGCGGAGCAAATCTAGGTTTAGTTGTGTAAACTTGGTTTTTATTCACTGGAGGGAAAGGGCAGAAAATGGATGCTTTTTATCTGTTTTTGGACTTTGCTTATTCGGGGCGGTTCCGTTAAGTTCCTCATTCATTTTTATGGGCAGCAACGGATCGTTGCACAGGAGTTTAGAATCTGAACGGAGATATTAAATGAGAAAAAAGATAATTGCAGGCAATTGGAAGATGAACAAGACCGTGCAGGACGCGGTTGAACTGGCCAATGCCATCAAACTCGACCTGGCGGGATGCAAGGAAGTGGATGTGGTTCTGTGTCCGCCGTTTACAGCGCTCAAGGCGGTCAGCGACGTGGTGTCGGAAACCCTGATCAGCGTCGGCGCGCAGAACATGAGCTCGGAAGACGATGGTGCCTATACGGGCGAAATTTCCCACACGATGCTCAAGGAACTGTTTGTGCGCTACGTGATCCTCGGCCATAGCGAACGCCGCGAGTACTACAAGGAAACCGATTTGTGGATCAACAAGAAGATGAAAAAAGCCCTCGAGAAGAACCTGCGCCCGATTCTGTGCGTCGGAGAAAAACTCGAAGTGCGCGAAGCCGGCGAGACCGAGTCGGTGGTTGAAGAGCAGGTGCGCGAAGGCCTGAAAGACATTCCGGCCGCCGCCTATACGGAACTGGTTATTGCCTACGAGCCGGTATGGGCGATTGGAACCGGCAAAACCGCGAGCTCCGAACAGGCGCAGGAAGTGCATGCCTTTATCCGCGGCATTGTGAAGGATATGGTCGGAAAAGATGCGGCCGACGCGGTGCGCATACAGTATGGCGGGAGCATGAAGCCGGCAAACGCCGGGGAGCTGCTGGCCCAGCCCGACATCGATGGTGGTCTGATTGGCGGCGCTGCGCTGGAAGCCCGTTCATTTGTTGATATTGTTAAAGCGGGAATCTAACCGAACCGAGGGATGGAATATGATATTCTTAAGAACACTCTCCATTATAATTGAAATTCTCTGCTGCCTGTTGCTGTCGGGAATCATTTTGCTTCAGAAGTCGAAGAGCGAAGGACTCGGTATGGCCTTCGGGTCGGGAATGGGCGAATCCCTGTTCGGTGCCCGTGCCGGCAATGTTCTGACCAAGGGCACGGTGCTTCTGTCCATTGTCTTCATTGTCAATACGGTCGTGCTGGGCGTTATTTTCTCCCGCGGTGAAAAATCGCTGATCGATAGCAGTGCACCTTCGGTTCCGCCGATCACGGCCCCGGCAGCACCGGCAGAGCCACCGCAGCCGGTGGCAGCACCCCAAGGAACAGAATCCCTGTAAAGCGTCTTTTGAAAGCGCCGTCGTCCATTCAAATCCCTCTGATCCGCAACGTGATCCGAGGGATTTTTTCTGTTTCGCCATTCCTGACGTTGCTGCTCTGCGGTTGCGGCGGCCAAGCGGAACTGGGACAGGAGGGAACGGACGGGGAACAGGTACTCTACCGGATCAGTTCCCGTGTATCCGGCTTTGATCCCGTGAAGTCCGACGACGTGGACTCCTCGCTTGCGATCGCAAAAATTTATGAAGGTTTGTTGCAGTATGCCTATCTGGACCGCCCGTACCGGGTCGAACCGTGCCTGGCCGCGTCCATGCCGGAGATCTCCAAGGACGGCCTGAACTACACGTTCCATCTGAAGAAGGGAATCCATTTCCAGGACGATGAATGTTTTCCTGGCGGTGAGGGACGGGAGCTGGTGGCGGATGATTTTGTCTATTCCATTAAGCGCTCCGCCGACCTCAAGAACGCTTCCAATGGGTACTGGGCCTTCAACAACCGTATCGTGGGACTGGACGAATTCAGGGAAATATCCAGTGGCATCGAACCCACCAACTACGATCTGACCGTAGAAGGTCTGAAGGCACTGGACCGCTACACCTTTCAAATAAAGCTGCTCAAACCCTATCCGCAACTGATGTGGATTATGGCGATGCATTATGCCTTCGCAGTGCCGCGCGAAGCCGTTGAATACTACGGCGACGCTTTCGTCAACCACCCGGTCGGTACCGGTCCGTACATGCTCAAGTCCTGGACGCGCAACTACCGCATGGAATTTGTGCGCAACCCGGCATGGGGCGAACACGGCCGCCTTGAACGCTATCCATCCGAAGGGAGCGATTCTGACCGAGAAGCAGGACTGCTGGACGATGCCGGAACACCTTTGCCGATTATCGACCGTATCGTGCAGTATCCGATCAGCGATGGAAGCACCCAGTGGATGATGTTCCTGGCGGGACAGTTCAGTTCCAGCTCAATCTCGCGCGACAACTGGGACGCCGTCGTAACGCCTACCAAGGGATTGAACGATGAGTTGGCTGCGCGCGGCATCGCCCTGCGGAGCAGCCATTCCCTGGACCTCTTCTACATCGGTTTCAACATGTACGATCCGGTTCTCGGCGCGGCCAGCGACCCCGAGGAAAACCTGCGGAATAAAAAACTGCGCCAAGCTCTTAGTTGCGCCTTCGACCACAAGGAATGCGCCAAGTTTTACAATGACCGCGTCGCCATCCCGACCGGCCCGATTCCCGATCCCATGAACGGCTACCGCGCAGACCCGTTGCCGTATTCCTTCGACCTTGAGCGCGCCGCCAAACTTCTGGCCGAAGCCGGCTACCCCGAAGGAAAGGATCCCAAGACCGGGCGCAGGCTCGAACTGGCCATCGAGGTGGGCAACGCCGACAGCACCGAGGTCCGGCAATTTGTTGAGCTGTTCGTATCCATGATGGATAAGATCGGCGTAAAGGTGAATCCCTCCTACAACAACTGGCCCAGCTTTCTCGACAAAATGGATCGGCGGCAGGCGCAGATGTTCACGCTGGGTTGGGTGGCGGATTATCCTGATGCCGAAAACTATCTCCAGCTCTTCTACAGTAAGAACGAGTCGCCCGGTCCGAACCACTGCAACTACAAGAACGAGGAGTTCGACCGCCTCTACGGACAGATCCGCACCATGCTGGATTCGCCGGAACGCACCGCCATCTACGAGCGCATGGCCGACATTGTCATCGAAGACGCCCCGTGGATATTTACCTACCAGCGCCTGACCTATGCGTTGACCCAGTCTTGGCTGAAAAACTTCAAGATCCACATCTTTCCCTACGGTATGACCAAATACCGCCGGATCGATCCGCTCATCCAGCAAGAGTGGAAAAAAAGGTACCGTGAAAAACGCATGAACATTGCCGGTCAGGACCAGTAGCGCTTTCCATTGCCTGGAAAAAGATATTGCGTCTTTGGAAACAGTCCGCACCGTGTGTCCGGCGTCGGCATCAGAGGCTTAGCGAAGCCAGCGCACCGACCACGATGAATACGACGACCAGAATGGCGGGGATCAGCAGATGGATCCAAAGCAGGACCAGCAAACAACCGCGGCCCGACGGGCTGCGGCCGGCAATACGCCTTGAATCGTTCGCCTGGGAGAGGAATACCAGGTTGCAGACCAATCCGATGATGTAGAATCCGATGTAGTACAGCAGCAGCGTAAGGAACGCGGTGGCAACGTATGATTTCGCGGCATGGACGGCCTTGACCACTTCTTCACCCAGACCCTTTGCCGACAGGGTGATGTTTCCGTCTTCATCCATTGCTGTTTTTCCTCTTCTTTCCAAAGGGTGGAAGTTCCGGGTCAGTTGTTTCCAATGTCTGGAACAAGCTCTTCCAGGGCCTGGACTGCGGCGAGACGCTCGGCTTCCCGTTTGCTGCCGGCTTCCGCCCGCCAGCTTTTACTGCAGGCGGTTACTTCCACCGTGAAGATGCGGTCGTGGTCGGGACCGCTTTCCGCCAACGTCTCGTAGGTCGGTACGGGGAAGCCGTTGCGCTGGGCAAACTCCTGTAGCGTGCCCTTCGGATTGGGGGCGCCGTTGGAGTTGAGCAGGATTTCGAGTTCGGGCAGGAATACCTTTCCAAAGATTTTCCGCACCGCGCGCATGCCGCCGTCGAGCCATGCCGCACCGAGGACGGCTTCGAGCGCGTCGGCCAGGTTGGAGGCGCGGTCGGCCCCGCCGCTGCCGGCTTCGCCGCGGCCGAGCAGCAGCTCGCTGCTGAGCCCCAGCTCGGCGGCGATCCCGGCCAGTTTGCGGTCTTCGGTGAGGTGGCTGCGCAGTTTGCTCATATCGCCTTCGCGCAGGTCGGGGCAGCTGTTGTAGAGATGTTCCGCAGTGGTCAGGCTCAGCACCGCATCGCCGAGGAATTCAAGCCGCTGGTTGTCATCCTGCGCATCGCTGTTCTCGTAGCGGTAGGATGGGTGGGTGAGGGCAAGCCGCAAATGAGCGCGTTTTCTGAAACGGTAGCCAATTGCCTGTTCGAGTCTGCGCGGTCCCGGTTTCATAATCAGAACGGGGCGGCGGTTCCAATTTTGGTATTAATGGCCGCCTCTGCAATCGAGCGCCCGTCAATGAGGACCGGTTGCTGGCGGGGGCGCCAGCTTCTGCGCTTGGTTTTCACAGCCAGTTGATGACCCGGCAGGAACTCGAGTTTTGAAAACAACCACATCAGCGGATAGGTGAATCCTGCTACGAAATAGAGTTTTTCGTAGCGGTAGAATTCCTCCTGTCCCGTCTGTTCGCGGGGCAGCCAGTAGTGGTCGTGCAGCATCACCTTCTGGACAAATTCGCCGATTGCTCCGGCGGATTCGACCAATCCGTTTGAAAAATAGATCGTTTCGGGCACATCGAAACCGTCCTTAAGGATATTAAACAGTTCACTGCGGGCATAGCCGTTGCGTTTAAGTCCTCTCGCCTTGGGACTGACGCCTAGCAGTCGCTGCAACAGGGCCGAAACACTTGGCGTACGCCGCCGCTTTTCCAGTATGATCAGCCGCCCGTCGGTTTTGAGTGCTCGGTGGCACTCCCGGATAAAACCCTGGTCGTTCGCAATTCCCTTGAGGGCATCAATAATGACCACCGCGTCGAAGGTGTGGTCTTCGAAGGGCAGCGCGGCGTTGCTGATGAGGCTGATTTTTTCAGGGATGCTGTATTGAAGCGACACGGCGGCTTTTTCCGTGGACACGGCGGTCTTCCAGTTCCCGCCCAGCTCGCGCAGCTTGGCGCTGATGACGCCGTCGCCTTCGCAGATTTCAAGGCATGCCTGATTGGCGGTATTGCCCAGCAGTTCGATTACCCTGGCCAGTTTGCGGTTCCGCCGGATGGAGCGCTGGAACAGCTTTTCCTGCCAAAGCCGCACTTCGTTGCCTATGTTTTCGTCAATTACTTTCATCGCTGTCCTCGCACTCAACTATACGGTCACACGGTTGCGTTGAAAGCTTTTTTTTCACACCTGAAACAAAGTCGGCGGATGCTTCCTGGACATCGACCTGCACCACCTGGCCTTTGAGTGTTCCGTCGGCGGGGAAGTGCGCGGGGAGATAATGTTCTGTATGCCCTTTGCAAAGCCCGTCGCGCGCTTCTTCAACCAGTACCTGAACCGTGTTGCCGATAA
>JAIPIO010000225.1 GCA_021734595.1 Kiritimatiellales bacterium
CCCCATCATGGTCATGACGAGATTGTTGGGGTGCATGGCAGTCTTGGGATAGCCGCGGCGCTTGCCCAGGAACAGGGCCACGACCAAGGCGCTGACGCCGGCCGAGACGTGGATCACCAGGCCGCCGGCCAGATCGATCACGCCTTTGGCTCCGGCGTTGAACAGCCAACCGTCCGGGGCCCAGACCCAGTGGCACAGGGGACAGTAGATCAGGAGGAACCAAAGTATGATGAAAAAGCAGTATCCCCGGAAGTAGACCCGCTCGGCCAAGGCCCCGCTGATCAGGGCCGGGGTGATAATGGCAAACTTCCCCTGGAACATGGCGATGACATATTCGGGTACGCCGTTGGTGATGAGGTCGTCGATTCCGCGCAGCATGAATAAGTCGCTATTCCAGCCAATGAATCCACCGAGGATACTCTTGCCGAAAGTGAGACTGTAGCCGCACACGACCCAGAGTACACCGATGATGGCCATGGCCACGAAGCTGTGCATCATCGTTCCAAGCACATTTTTGGTGCGTACCAGACCGCCATAAAACATGGCGAGCCCCGGAACCATTAATAGAACCAGACCGGTGGCGGTTAACATCCACGCCGTTGTGCCAGTGTCAACTGCATTGGATCCGTCAGCGGCCAGCGCCGAGCCTGTCAGGCACAACCCCGCAACAAAGACTGCCATGAAGGCAGCCCACTTATTCTTAGGCATACTGTCTCCTTTTGTTGCATCCTCAAGTCCGTCACAGCAATCGTTTCTGCGCGGACAACAAAAAGTCCAGTGCAACAAAGCACAGGTCATGCCAAGGCGGTTTGCAAGGGGATACGTAACTTCAGAGACAATTTTGTCTGCAAATTTGGAGCTCCGGCGCGGCGGAAGTCACAATAATGTCGCGCAATAATCAGAGCGACATGACATATTCGATGAGGTCGTTAAGCTGTTCATCCGTCAGCTCGGAGGTGTTGCCGTGTTCGTCTTTCGGGTTGAAGGTACGGAAGATATCCGTCATGGCGGCGGCGCGCCCGTCGTACAGGTAGGGCGCAGTGCGCCATACTTCAATCAGGGCCGGCGTATCAAATTCCGTGCCCGCTTCGTTGTCCGCGCCGGTACCGACATCATATTTTTCCATGTCGGTATAATAGGCTCCTTCGTGGCACATGGAGCAGCCGGCCTCTTCAAAGATTTTTTTGCCGCGCTCGGCGGCGGCACTCAGCTTGCCGTCCACCAGATGGGGGCTGGGGATGGGCTTGAGCGATTTCAGATAGTCGTCGATGGCCACGGATTTATCCTCTTCGGGTACGGCAAACTGGATATAGCGGATGCCGGCGCGCACGCCGGTTTCCGCGTCGGGGCGCACGCCCCTGACCATCGCCGGCGGGGTCATGTGTGCGAGCAGAAGGCTTTTGGTGCTTTTGGGGTTGCCGATGCCGTCATTAAGCAGATCCCAGTTCACCGCGTCCATGCGCGCGTCGGGATGGCAGGTGGAGCAGCTTTGCCATTGCTGGTAGCACAGCGAGGCGTCGTTGAAATACATCTCGCCTTTCCGCACCGAATCCATTTCCTTGCGTGGGCCGAGGGGCACCGACCGGACGTTATCCTTGATGTCCGGGCTCAATGCCACCACCCCGAGGGAATCGGAGAAGTATTCGGTGATGTAGGCCCGGTCGTTCAGTACAACGAGATTGCGCGGCCCGATCCCTTTAAGGTGGATCCGGCGGCGCACCCCGAACAGGAAACTGAGGTCGTTCATCGGGTTCTCGGCCAACTCCTCAAACTTATGCGTACCATCGTTTTCGGGAACGGTGGAGAGCTTTTCAAAAAGCTTTTCACGATCGATGATGCTCAGCTCGTGCGGGGCGGAGTGGACCACGACAATATATTTGTGGTCCGGCGAACAGCCTACGCCCCACGGATTGGCCGCACCCAGATCGACGTCGTCCAGCAGCACCGTGTGGATGAGTCGCTGCTGCTTTGCATCAATGATGTTCAGGGCATGGGTATTGATCCAGCCGCGTTCGATCTGCGTGGTCGGCACCAGAAAACGAGCAAAGATAGAGGGCACATAGACGTATTTCCCGTCGGGCGAGATCGTCATTTCGCGCAGGTCGATGGCGCCGTTGGGCAACGCGATGTTCTTGATCACCTCTTTTTTCTGGGTGTCGATAATCTGGATGACCGACGTCATGAAGTCGACATTGGCGGCCCCCTCGGGCAGGTGGTTGGCCACATAGAGGAATTTGCCGTCCAAGGTCAGCGTCAGAGCCACCGGTTCGCGCGTGGCCGCAAGCTTTTTGACGGTTTTACCGGAAGCGATGTCGATGATGGAAACGTTGTTGTCGAAACGGTTGCAGACGTAGAGTGTTTTCTCATCGGGGCTGAGCTTGGGCGACATGGGGGTGTGCCCGGCGTTGATCTGCTTGACGGTTTCGCCGGAGTCCGTATTGAGCACATAGATGCGGCCCTGCGGTTCCTCAACGGTAACAAACAGTGTTTTCCCGTCCTTGGAAAGCGCCAGCCCGTTCGGCTCGGAGGGCAGGGGGTAGAGCTTGTTCACCGTCCCGGAGCCGGGGAGAACCCGCGCTACCTGCCGGGCGGTTTTCTCGGCCACATAAAGCGATTTGGTCGCGGCATCGTACGAGATGGCAAACGGGGAGAGATAATCACCCGGTGCCGCATTGACTGCGCCCCCAAGCATCCCTGCCGCGATCAAACATAAAAGCCATTTTGTCATATATCCCGAACCCTTCTCCCAAAATGTCACAAATACTGATACATATATGCCGATCCTACCTTTGATTCAAGCCCATATCCCAACATACACACGACGAATCCCGACTGGCAAATCAGACACCGCGGCCAGAAGGAAGTAGATTTCTGCATATCCCGAGGTAAATCAGGCGCGGGGCAAACCGTTTGGCCAGGACGATGGAGCGCCATGACCCAGAGCGGAATCCCGGCGATCTGAATCCCGCAAGCGACTATGTTTCGTGCGGGGCCTTCCTGTTAAGGAACAGTTCCGCAATCACGGCGCATTCAAGGCCGAAGGGCAGATAGCCGCTGTATCCGAGGATCGGCATTTCAAACAGGTGGAAGCGATCGATAAACGGGACGGAGTAGACCCACTTGGCCAGGCTATGCATGTTCCACATTTCCCAGAAAAAACCGCAGAGGAGCGCGGCGAGGCAAAGGCGGAAGACGCGCCGCCAGTCGCCGTTTACAGCCTCTGGAAAGAAAGTTCCAGGCCTTGGATGTTCGCCTGCAATTTTTTCCAAGCCTTGGAAGGCCAGGATCAGCAGCAGCGGAGCCACCCACAACAGCGGGAAGAGCCAGTCGGGGAACCAGCCGATCAAAAAGAGCCCGGCGGCTGAGACAAACAGGGTGATCCCTGCCGCCAACCGGGGCCGCTTAAAACGGATTGCCGGAAAGGTTTCGAGTCCGGCGGTTAAGCGGGGTTTGGAAGCCAGCCACTCTTCGGTGGAGAGCACGGCGGGCAGGACGGTGGCAAAGGGGAGGGTGGCGGCAATAAAATACTGCGCGGCGGAAAAATCCGCGCAGGCAGTGTAGTACCAGTTCTGCACGAACCGGTTCAGGTATTCGAAGAACCACCAGAATACCGCACTTAGCGGAAACAGCCACAGGAAATATTGGGTGCGGTGCGTCAGCAGGCAGCGCCCGGTTCGGCGGTAGGTCAGGGCGTTGACCACCACGATGTACGCGACCCACAGCGGCGTGAAGGTGTAAAGCTGCATCGGCTCGAACCATGCCTGCCGGGTCCAGGCTAGGATCCAGCAATGGGCGCCGAAGACGAGTCCCGCCCATCCCCACCACGGGAATGTATGGGTCGGGACAGATCGCCGGGCTGTTCGCGGCGCGCTCGGCGATCGTGCCCCACCGACGCGGACAACGAATGGAAGCACTGTTGCAAGGAGGACGATGCCCAATCCAACAAACATCGGCCACGAAAACGGGGTGTGTTCGACATAGCGGGTACGCGGCGGAAATTCAAGATAGGACGACACATCGTGCCCGGCGAGCAGGATCCCCGCCAGCGGAAGGCCAAGCAGCATCAACACCAATAAAATGGGCTTCGGGAATTTCATGTATCTTCGGTAGCCAGAGATAAACAAAAAAAGGGTTGGAACCGAAGTTCCAACCCTTGGAAAAATGGGGTGAAAGACGGGACTCGAACCCGCGACTTCCTGGACCACAACCAGGCGCTCTAACCAACTGAGCTACAATCACCAACCGATTGAGAAAAGGCAGGGTATAGAGAACTGCGGATAAATCAACCGATTTTTTTGAAAAACTCATTTTTCATTCATGGCTTGCCTTGGGTTCCGGATGTAAATGATTTCTGCCGTTGAGTCGGTTGATAAAACGGTTTTAATCAGCAGGGGAGATGATGGAAAATGGATAGAGGTGTTTGCCGGCATGGGCCGGGGCGCTGCGGAATCCGGATGGGGGTTGCCGCACAAAAAAAAAGCCCGCGGACATCGGCGGGCTTTGTTGTTTCTCTGGTTGACCGGCTTTAATACTGGGGTGTCATGCCGGGGATGCTTCGGGAGCCTTCCCATGTCTGCGGCGTATTCCAAGGCATATCGGAATACTCCCGGTCGGGATCGGTGGTGGTACATCCGGCCATGATCAGAAGCAGTACCGTCAATGCAAAGGCAGAGAGGACAAAATCAGTGGTTTTTTTCATAATATAAAAAAATACCGCCCCGGCATGGTCGGGGCGGCTTTTGCGTTCGTTCTATGCGTTAGCCGAGAACAGCGTCTTTAGCCGACTTCGCGATACGGAATTTAAGAACCGTCTTTGCAGGGATCTGAATGGTTTCACCGGTAGCTGGGTTGCGGCCCATGCGGGCAGCGCGGTCGACCTTTACGAGTTTTCCAATACCAGGAATGGTGAAGCCGTCGCCAGCGCCTGCATAGGCCTGTGTTGCAAGCGATTCAAGAGCGTCTTTGGCCTGTGCTTTGCTGATGCCTGCGTCTTCAGCGAGTTTTGCAATGATCTGTGATTTTGTTTGAGCTTTTCCCATAGCTGTATCTCCTTTTTTTCCTGGTTAATAACCGTTATGTATATGACCGACCCCTGATCGGCTGACCGATAAGGAAATTCTTAGTGTATACCTATGGATAGTGCAATAGGAAAATACCCAAAAAAGACAATATTTACAGGGGTAATCGGTTGGTTACAGTGCGGCCATCCCTGCGCCGAACCAAAGTTGCCCCGTTTCTTTATTGACCTCTCCGCGAATGTTCCCACAATGCGAGCCTTTGTTTTTCCAAAAAAAGGTTGGTTTCAATGAAACTTAAAAAAGTGCTGTCGGTGGAAACGGTATGGGTTGACCTGAAAAGCACCACCAAGCAGGAGATTATTGAAGAGATGGTCGACCGTCTGGTGGCCGCCGCAAAGATTACCGACAAGGCGGCGGCCCTTCAGGTTCTTTTGGCTCGTGAGCAGAAGATGTCGACCGGTATGCAGAACGGCGTGGCCATACCGCACGGTAAAACCGATTCGGTTGAAGAGCTGGTAGCGGCGGTGGGGCTGCAGAAGGATGGCGTCGATTTCAATTCGCTTGATGGCGAGCCGGCCAACCTGTTCATCATGACACTGTCGCCACTTAACCGCACGGGACCGCATATCCAGTTCATTGCGGAGATCAGCCGTCTGCTAAGCTCTCCAGAACAGCGCGCGGCGATACTGGCGGCCAAGACCAACCGCGCAGTGCTGGAACTCCTGACCGGGAAATAAAACATGCCTGGCGATACAAACAACGTGATCGATCTGCTCCACCACACCGGTTCACAGACCGTGCAGGCCGTTCATGCGGCAGCGGCCTCTACCCACAGCATCACGCACTTGATGATGCTTTTGATTCTGCAGCTGGCGGTGATCATCATTGTGGCCAAGGTGGGCGGCTTCCTGTTCCAGCGCTTCCTGAAGATGCCCTCCGTGCTGGGCGAGTTGGCTTCTGGCATGCTAATAGGCCCCTACGCCCTCGGCGGCAAGATCGATATTCCAAACATTGGAATTTTGTTTTCGGAACAGCTGGGCTTCGCCGCCTCCGCCGAGCTCTACGGCATTGCCACGCTGGCTTCGATCATCCTGCTGTTTCTGGCCGGGCTTGAAACCGACCTGGCCGCGTTCCTGCGCTACTCCGTCGTCGGTTCGGTGGTCGGCCTCGGCGGGCTCGTTGCCGCATTTGTGATGGGCGACCTGTGCGCCGTGCTGTGGCCGGGCAACGGCATCCATGCCTTCATGGATCCCTCCGCGCTGTTTCTCGGCGTGATCTCCGTGGCCACTTCCGTCGGCATCACCGCGCGCATTCTGGCGGAAAAGCGCAAGATGGCCTCGCCCGAGGGCGTCACTATTCTTGCCGGCGCGGTGTTCGACGACGTCTTTGGCATTGTCACCCTCGCCATTGTCATGGGCATGGCCAAGGTCGAGATGGGCGGCGGCGCCATCAACTGGGGCGGCATCGGCTGGATCGCGCTCAAGGCCATCGGCTTCTTCGTCGTGGTCACAACGCTCGGCCTCGTGTTTGCCCGCAAAATCACCGGGGCGATCAAGCAATTCCGTTCGCGCGAGATCATGGTGGCCA
>JAIPIO010000226.1 GCA_021734595.1 Kiritimatiellales bacterium
GATGCACTCAGGCGCACCGGACAGTTTGAGAATACGCTGATTGTCTTCGTGAACGACAACGGGGCCTGTGCTGAAATCCCTAAAAAAGGTGGTTCCGCTTCGTATATTGTGGGTAAGGCCAAAGAGCGCGGCGAGACGGTGAGTCAGGGGAACGACGTAAACGTTAAAATGGGCGCCCCGATGACTTTCAGTGCGGTGGGGCCGAATTGGGCCAATGCGCAGAATACACCGATGCGCCGCTATAAAAAGAATGTGCACAACGGCGGCGCATTGACGCCAGCCATTATGCACTGGCCGGCCGGACTCAAAATGCCACCCGGCACCATCACCGAGCAGCGTGGTCATCTGATTGATATGATGGCCACATGTCTGGAACTGGCTGGAATTGAATATCCTAAGACATTCAATGGAACATCACTCAAACCGCTTGATAGCCAATCTTTGGTGCCGGTGATTGAAGGAGAAACCGTTCCGCGTGATCGTGCCTACTTTTTCAGGCATGCCGGCACATCAGCCGTTGTTAAGGGCGATTTTAAGCTCGTGAAGGACAAGGGCGGGGAATGGGAACTCTACGACTTAACGAAGAACCGAACTGAAACGGAAGACATCGCGGGAGAATATCCGGAACGTGTCGCAGAGCTTTCCAGACATTGGAACGATAAGTGGGGCAAATAATGAAACTTCGAAGGCTGTTTCCAATGGTTGGAATACTCGTCTGCGTATCCGCATTTGCTGCTCCCAAAAATTTTATCATTATTCTGGCGGATGATCAGGGCTATGGAGATTTGAGCTGTTTTGGTTCCAAACGGATTCAATCGCCGAACATTGATCAATTGGCCAGTGAAGGCATGCGAATGACCCAGTTTTATATGGCGTCATCGGTCTGCTCGCCATCGCGGGCGGGTTTGTTGACCGGGCGCTTGCCCAAACGGGTTGGTGTCCCGAGAGTACTGTTCCCGCATTCAACGACCGGGTTGCCGCCGGAAGAGGTGACGATTGCTGAAATGTTCAAAACCAAAGATTACGTTACGGCGATTGTGGGTAAATGGCATTTGGGCCACCTGAAACAATTCCTGCCTACCAAACAGGGCTTTGACTCATACTTTGGGATTCCGTACAGCAACAACATGTCGACGTCACCGGACCTGACTTATGCCAAGGACCTGAAGTTGGTGCAGGGGTGGACTGCAGAGCGGTTGCAGGGGGATCTCGCCGCTATAAAGGCCGATTCCAAATCACGGAAGGATCTCGCGCCGCTGATGCGAGGTGACGAAGTTGTCGAATATCCCGCAGACCAGAGTCAGCTCACGAAGCGGTATACCGAGGAAGCGGTAAGGTTTATTCACGAGAACAGGGATCGCAACTTCTTCCTGTACCTGGCGCACGCGATGCCGCATGTGCCCATTTTTGCATCGGATGCGTTCAAAGGCTCCGGCGAGAATCCATTCTGCGATTCCATCCACGAGATTGACTGGAGCGTTGGGCAGGTCATGAAAGCCTTGAAAGACACAGGGCTCGACCAGGATACGTTCGTCATCTACACCTCCGACAACGGCCCGGCAAGCGCCGGTTCGGCGGGGCGTCTGAGAGGGCGAAAATTCATGACCTTCGAAGGGGGCGTGCGTGTGCCGACCGTGATCTGGTCACCGGGTGAAGTAGAGGCTGGCGTAGTATGTGATGAAATGGTGTCGGCCCTGGATCTTCTTCCTACGCTTGCCGGTTATGTCGGCGCCGAGATCCCGTCCGGCCGCGAATATGACGGGCAGGACGTCGGCGCCCTTCTGGCAGGAAAAACCGGGGCATCGCCACGTAATGTAAATTACTATTATCAAGCCACGCAGCCGGATATCGACGGGATACGCGTGGGGGATTGGAAGTTGCTGATCAAGGGTGATCGGAATAGAAAGGGCCAGAAGCGAACGTTTGAACCGATGCTCTTCAACCTGGAAGACGATCCGTCGGAGAAGAAGAACCTGTACACTGAGCGCCCGGAAAAGGTGCAGGAGCTAAAGCAGAAGATGGAGGCGTTTGATGCGACCATTAAATAAAATTCTGACAGTCCTCTTGTTCGGAACCGTTTCTTCTTTTGCGGCAGAGCGGCCGAATATGGTTTTCTTTTTTGCGGACGACTGGGGGCGTCATGCCAGTGCGTATGCCGCGCTGGACGGGCCGGGTACGGTGAATGATTGTATCCAGACACCGCACTTCGATCAGCTGGCAAGGGAAGGCGTGTTGTTCAATAATGCCTACGTCAGTGCGCCATCCTGCACGCCTTGCCGGAGCGCATTGTTGGCGGGGCAGCATTTCTGGCGCACGGGCACGGGGGCTGTGTTGACGAGTGCTTGGGATGATTCGCTTCCGGCTTATCCGCTGCTGTTGGAAGAGTCGGGGTATCACATTGGTTTTGCCAACAAGGTCTGGGGGCCGGGGGTGCCGATGAATGCTCCCTATGGCGGGGCTCGGAATCAATACAACAAAGCAGGAAAATCCATCTGTCATATTTCCTATACGGTGGCGGGCAGTATGAAAAAAGGAAAAACCCTTGAGGAAGCCAAGGAGGAAGTCATGGTGACGGTTCGCCGGAATTTTCGCGACTTTCTGGCTGCCCGGGAAGAGGGCGAACCGTTCTGCTTCTGGTTTGGCCCCACCACGACGCACCGCAAATGGGTCAGAGGCTCCGGGCAGGCACAATGGGGAACTGATTCGGATGACCTGAAAGGAAAAATGCCGCCGTTCCTTCCCGATGTACATGAAGTGAGGGAAGATCTGAATGATTATTTTGGCCAGGCCATGGCGTTCGATATGGCAGTCGGGACGTTGGTTGCCGAGCTGAAACGGATCGGTGAATACGACAACACGCTCATTGCCGTTTCGGGTGATCACGGCGCGCCGGGATTTCCGCATGGAAAATGCAACCTCTATGATTTTGGATCGCGCGTGCCGCTGGTGCTGTCGGGGCCGGGCGTGAAGGGCGGGCGTGTGGTGGAAGATTTTGTGTCGCTGCCGGATCTGGCGCCGACCTTCCTGGAAACCGGGAGTGTGGATGTCCCGGAATCGATGACGGCGAAATCACTTTGGCCGGTGCTGGAATCTGATGCCGCAGGCTGGGTCGACCCAACTCGCACGCAGGCCTATATCGGGCGCGAGCGCCATGTGCCTTCTGCCCGGGCGGGAAACCTGCCGTATCCGCAGCGGGCCATCCGCACCAAGGACTATCTGTTGATCATTAACTTTAAGCCGGAGCGCTATCCGTTGGGAGATCCTTACAAGCTCGATACACCGCAGGAGCCGGATGCGGATGCCATGATGGCGAACACGAAGGCCACGCTTCCGGATGAAGATGCCGGGCCGACCAAAGCCTGGTTGGTATCGAATCGCAACCACCCCGAATGGCGGCCGTATTTCGACCGGGCCTACGGCAAACGACCGCGCCTTGAGCTCTACAACCTGAAAAAGGATCCGCATCAAATCAACAATGTTGCCCTACAGCCGGAATGCCGCGAGGTGGTGGCGCGGTTGGAGAAAAAGCTCATGACCGAACTGGAGACCTCCCGCGACCCGCGGCTGATCGACGGCGGTCGTTATTTTGAAGAGCAGGAAAAATTCAGCGCGGCTTATAAGAACGCGCAGAAAAAGTAGAGAATCCTGCGAGCATCTGTGGGAATAGGAGGAAACATGAAGCTATTACTGAAACTCGCCGGAATCAGTTTGATCATCACATGCGCCGCAGTGGCAAAGAATAACTTTCCGAAGCTTAGGAATGGATGGCATGTCCATGACATGGAGCGTCCGCTGCCGAAGGTGGTGACGCCGGGCAAGACGGATTCGCAGGCGCCAACGGATGCGATTATTCTGTTTGACGGCAGTAATTTTGACGAGTGGACCGGAAAGAATGGCAACATACCCTGGAAACTGTGCGACGGTTTCATGGAAGTGGTACCCAAGGCCGGCAGTATTTCCACCAAACGCAAGTTTGGCGATATGCAGCTCCATTTCGAGTGGGCGGTGCCCAGCCATTCGGAAGAGGTGGCGCAGCGCAAAGGCAACAGCGGTATCTACATTATGGGGTATTATGAAATCCAGATCATGGATGCCTGGGAAAACACGGCCTATCCCGACGGCATGGCCGGTGCGGTCTACGGCCAGAACCCGGCACTGGTGAACGTCGCGAAAAAGCCGGGCGAATGGCAAAGCTTCGACATCGTTTTCAAGGCACCGGTCTTTAAGGATGGTACATTGGTGAGTCCCGCGTATGTAACGGTTTTTCAGAACGGTGTGCTGGTACAGAACCACATCGAAATATATGGGCCGACCGCGCACAACAAGGCGCCGTCCTACAAAGCGCACGCCGACAAACTGCCTTTCGTGCTGCAGAATCACGGGGAACCGGTGCGCTTCCGCAATATCTGGATTCGCGAACTATAATGAACAGATAACGAAAACCATCTTATGAATAAACGGATTGCATAAATGGGACTCGTTGTGATTGCGCATGGAGCGCGGGCAGACAGCCGAAGCGTAGCGAAGACCGCCGAAGGCCAACCCAACATCCTGTGGATCATTACTGACGGCTATCGGCTGCATTTGTGGGAGTTCGCAAGGAATCAGGGCATCCGGTAGATCACGCCGGCAGAACCGGTAATCACATTATAATCGTCGTCCCCGACCTGCTGGTGACCCAACTCGAAGATGTACACAATCCGGTCCTTGAGGCCGTGGTCGAATTCAAACCCGCCCGATACCGTTAAGCTGTCGCCGGATTCACTCGCGCTGGACACAAAGCCGTTTTCATTATAGCGCTCTTCCGATTCCCACCAGATCCAGCCGATGGTGCCGAAGAAGGTCCAGCGTTCGGATATCGGCAGGCGCCCTTGAAAGAAGAGGCTCCAGCCATCCGATTCTTGTTCACCGCTGATGCTTCCGGCAGTCCAGGAATTCCCGCTGCCGTCGGATGTTGCACTCAACCTGAATTCCCCGAAATAGCTGTAGGCGCCTCCCACGGAGGCATAGGGGCAGAATTGATACCCACCGAACAGCTTGTATACCGGCTCCGAGGTGTCGGTGCTCCTTCCACTCAACGAACCGTCGTCCCAGTCATCAGTCACATCGCTGTGTCCATACCCAAGGGTGGCTCCGCCGAATAAACCTTTGGCAGGTGTTTCGGGAACCCACATCTGGGCGAGCGTCCGTGGCGCGGATGACCCAAGTGCCAGAATCAGGATAATCCCGATTTGTATTGCCGCCTTCATCTTCATTTCCCCCCTCCTTTGCTTATGGGTTATCCTCTGTTGCCTCGTCGGCCATTTATGCCTTTTCGACAGGCGATGCAAGGGGAAAAATGTGGGTCAAAATGTGAGACGAGAGCGCATGTTTTTGTTACTCTTCGTGCCACGTAAAAGGAGCGATCCCATGGTTAAAAACATTATTATCGCTGTACAAAGCCTGTTCGTGATTGGACTGGGAGCCTATGTTGTTACTTCAAATAGGGGCGGGCAGCCGGAACCCCTTCCAGCGGCGCAGAGTGGGATAGCTAAGGAAAATGCAGAAGCACCTTCTTCTGTAGAATCCAAACAGGTTCAGGACACCAAGCAGTTGAGCAAGGCCCACAATCTGATTGCGGCGCTATATGAGGAAAACCAGGCATTGGAAAAGGAAACTGAGCCCAGTCTGGAAAAAGGCATCAAGCAGCTGGTTGAATCACCCGGAATGCAGAACGTCATCCGCAAGGATGCCAGCCGGAAGGTAAAGCACAACTATGCCGGCTTGTTTAAAAAGCTTGGGTTCGGGCCGGAGCAGGAAGCGGCGCTCATGGCGATGCTTGTTGATCAGAAGGTCGAAAGCGCCGGAACCGATATCCAGTGGATGGCGGGCAACATTGAAGAGGCGGCCAAGCAGATGGTTGCCGCGCGCGAAAAAATACACCAGCAGATCCTGGAGCAGTTTGGGCAGGAAGCGCTGGATGAATATCGCTACTGGGAAGCGACCGAAGATGAACGCAAGGCCGTCACAAAGATGAACCGGGATCTGGGGGAAAACAGATTGGACGGAGAGGCATCGGACATGCTCGTGGGTATGATGTATGACACACTTGGCGAATTCAAGGAACTCGACTACCTCGGCCAACCCGAAAATTTTGACCCACGTGACTTCAATCCCGAGTACCGTGAAAATATCATGGGTCAGGTTGATCAGCTGCACGGGCGCTATCTTGAGCAAGCCGCAGCAACGCTCTCTCCCCTGCAGCTCGCTACCTACGAAGCCACCCTCAGTCAGCAACGCAAAGATCTGGAGCAGTTCCTGAGATACACATTTAACCTAATGAGCAAGGAAAATCCATAAACCTGCTGCCCACAGCATTTTGATCATTGGAAACTCCACTATGGTGTCCGGTTTAGGAAGTGTGATACGTAATGTTGTTTGAAGATGGGAAGATGAGTCACAGATGTTTATTTATCATGATTCCAGCGCAATTGGTCAGTTCGGTGGCACAGACTGGGCAGTTTGCCTCATATCCTGATCATCATGGTCGATGCATGGGCTAT
>JAIPIO010000227.1 GCA_021734595.1 Kiritimatiellales bacterium
TCAGTAGTTCTTAGGGAAAAAGGTCTGGAAGAAAATGTTCCATTGCCTGGATTTTTTTACGCTCTTCCCTCCAAGGATTGGAAAATATCCGACTGTTTTGTCCATTGAGATGTGACATGTGATTTAGCGCACCCCGAAAATGCGTGAATTAACCCGAAACATCCCGAATACCAAGCATATTCGGGATGTTTTTTGCCTGAGGGCCGGATAGAGTGGTTTGACACGATTTATGGCCTGAATAGCGGATGTGACAATGGTTTGATACACATTTTGCCAAAAAAAAGACCGGATGCACCGGTCTTGCAGGGTGAGTGCAGAGTACCTGCACGGCATCAGTAATACCTATCGGCAGGAACGTTTAAAAGTATACCCTGGCCGGTGTCCTTTTCTGCGACGAAAATCGGGCGTTTTATGGTCTTGGTTATCTGGTTCCGGCGGCGGTCGAGATCCCTTACGCGGATCAGCTCGGCGATCGCATGTTTGCGCATGCGGTGCTTAAAGCGCAGCCATTCCAACCTTGCGGCCAGCGCGACGTGCTTGAACCCCTTGTCGCCGCTAATCGCGAACGCGCTGCATAGGCCCTCCTGGTCGCCGACCTTGCGCAGCTGCCGCTCCGTCACATCGAACGCAGCGCAGAGCACCTTGCTATTGACCCACCCGTCGCCGGCGGCCTCCAGCAGGTATTCCTCGATGCGCTGTTCGATGTTTGGCATCAGCGCCACTCCCTCCTTACGCTGTCGATCTGCCGGAACAGCCACGCGCAAAAACGCGACCGGCTCCAGCCATTGCGCCAGCGCTTGCCGTCCACGTACACGGAAAAGCGGTCAGGGCTGGAGTCGTCATCATGCCGCACCTCCAAATAATGCAACTGCCCCGTCCGCGCGTTGCGCGTAGACACTTCCAACACCTGGAAACTATTTTCCAAAGGCTGGAAATTTAAAGCCGCCGCCAGGCGCTCGTTGCGCTGCGCTGTTTGGCTGGCTTTGCCACGGCGCTTGCCGCGCTCCCGCGCCTGCTCAATCTTCTGCGTCGCATAATCCATTATAACTCCGGTTTGACGTTCAATAACTTGTTGTGCTTACTCAATTCCTGTGCCAGTCGTTGGCGCGCCGCCTCGAAATGCTTGGGGTCTTTCTCGATGCCAATGAACCGCCGCCCCGTGCGGATGCATGCAACGCCGGTCGTTCCGCTCCCCATGTACGGGTCGAGCACGGTCTTTCCCAACCCGATCCGGCACGTTTCAAGACACCAGAGCATCAGTTCGACGGGCTTTTCGGACGGGTGTGCGCGGCGTCGGTTGTTCGTTGATCCTTCGCCGCCTGCATGACGCCTCCGGCCAGCGTGGCCACCAGGAAAGCAAGGGCATTGCGTAAAGTCCGCACCGGGGCCGAGTGCATGCCGCGCCGCATCGCATCGCCAAAAGCCTTGGCCCTTTTAATGCCCTTATCAAGCTCGCCAACCAAAAACCCAATGCCTTTGTCTACAAAGGTCGTGATGCTGATTTTAATTTTCTTGTCGCCCATGCTTTTCCTCCTGGATAAATCCAGTATGCGAAACCACGCCGGATTTATCCCAAGGATAGCAGATGCCTGATCCCGAGCATTGGCTGTGTGGGATTGGTTGGCTCTTTTTTCCAATGCCCGGAAGAAATGTTCCAGCCTTTGGAAAGCACTGCAATACAAGTCTATAAACCTGTGCTTCTACAGCCGTAGCGACTTCGGCATTTCAAGTTTATGGGTTTTGATCATTACGGCAGGCGGGCAAAAACTCTTGCTGAATTTCTTGGCATAAAGATCGTAATCCGACTGCCGAAAATGTGGGCCATCTTTCAGCTTGTGAAACACGCAACATAGTAGCCAATGGTAGAAATTGAAGGCGTCATCAAATGATGCCGCATGATCGTTCGTGCCGATCTTCTGGCCATAGGCCGCGCGCTGGCTGACCACATCGCCACCCATTGATGATCTGATGTAACCGCGAGCCGTCTTGATCAAATCGACATCTTCGATGTTTGGCATAAAGAGGCATTGCGCCCTTTGTTCGGAAGTCATTGATTTAGCATGGCTCCACGGGGTTGGTTTCATCTTAAAAAGCAGGTCGTAGGAATCAGAAAATTCCCGTATCTGTTTTCTTCCCATAGAGCCAATTGAGCCGAGAATGTAGAGAACGATGAAAACGACCACGACTGTCCCGATCCACAACATGAGCAACGCCCCTAGTTTTCTGATAATCTAGGAGATGCTTTTTCCATCATCGCCAGCATGCGTTCAACATCCTCATTCGATTGTTTCAGCTTCCCATCCTTTCTGTTCCTAGAATTATCGTATTCTGCCTGACCACCCATGCCATTGATCATGTATTCATAGCACAATCTAAGCAACTCCCTGTAGAAAGGAACCAGCTTGGGATCATTATGTCCAGGATACTCCGGTCGCGGATCTAAAATTGACAAAAGGTATTGAAGCATATTCCAGAGTTGCCAAGCATTCTGCCCATCTGTATCTAGAACCAGCTCAATTTTCTGGAATATATCGAATCCGTGAACGGAAGATACTTCCCTTATCATGCACAGGGTTCTGTACTCAGCAAATACATCCAGAAACGGGCGCGAATGATCAACATTAAGCAACTCGGGTATCCCAGACCAATTCTGATAATCCCTGAGATCCCCTTCACTGGTCGCCAGCCACCATTCACTAATTATGAATATTCTGGCCAACTGAACCGCAAGCCCGTAGCTAAGGATGGTTCTTCCGGTCTCAATATTTGCAAGCTTGCTTCGAGAAATACCGAGAGGAACAGCAAAATCAGGCTGCGTAAAGCCGAGAAATATACGTGCCTTTTTCACACGTTTACCGATTTCAATATCACTCTGATTAAAAAAATTATCTATTGATTTCCGTTCCATGGACCACTCATACACAAAATCGCATCTAAAAAAAAGTGGTAAATATAATGTTGACTTACACGTTTTGCGTGTAGTACAAGACGTTTCATGAGCAATGCACTCCATATTTGTTGCGCGGCTAAGGGAATTTCCCTAAAGAAGATTTCTGAAATTACCGGTTATTCTTACGGGCATATTTTAAATATCAGTTGCGGATCACAACAGTCCACTACCGCCCGCCGCAAAATAGAAGAATCCCTCGGCATGCCGCCCGGATCAATCTGGCGGGAAATGGAAGAATTCAACCCTAACCAGGAGACCACCGGCGATGTGTAAGACGGGAATTTACCTGCCGATTTTCAACCGCCTGCCGCTGTTCCGCCGCGATCCCAGGCTCGATACCGCCGAACGGATCGCCGGGCATTTCCGAGGGCTGGTGGATCGCCGCCGGGAAGCCTTTTTCTGCGTTCTGCTGACGCCCGATTTCCGGCCGCTTCATACCGCCGACCTGTCGGCCTGCGGGCCGGATTTTTTTGACAGGCTGCTTTTGGAGATTTCCGACCGGCCAAAGACGGCCCATGTAGCGTTTGCCTGCAAATTTCCTGCGGGAAGCGAAATGGTCGGAGCGTCCGATGTTGAGGAATTCCAGGAGGTGGCGGAACAGATCGAAGCCGACGGGGTTGGGGTGTTGGGCTGCATCATTTTCAGAGAAGGAACCGGCGCAGGCGCGAACGCCCGCGCTGATCGCAACTGGTTGGCGCTTTGGTTCGGGGCGAAACCAACCGCAACAGCAGGAGCAAAATATGACCAAAAAAGATGAGAGTAAACCGCGCCGTTATGACGGCGCATTGGCCGAGGTCGCAGACCTCGCCGCCAAGTCGAAGGACGAGCGCGATGCGCTGTCAGGATTCGTGGATCAATTCGAGCAGATGGACGAGCAGCTGCGCGACGCGGAACGGCTTGCCGAATCCTTGCCGCTCGAAATCGACGGGCTGCTGAAATGCGGCCGCCTGGATGAGAAGACGGTGGAAAAACTTGCCAAAAAACGGGCGCATTTGGATCTCTGCCCCGGCCGCATCGAAGCTCTCTTCGCCAACTTCAACGCGTTGAAAGTGTCAGAGGAATTTACGGCAGCCAGGAATGTTGTTCTCGAAACCGTCAACGCGGCGTCCAAGCTTTTTGATTCGCTGCATCTTGCGGAGGCCGTCGCGGATTACGCGGCGATGGGAGTCGATGAAGACATCGCCGCACAACAGGCCAGGCTTCGGCATGACATTGAGATGTACCACTTCCGCGAACGCGAATGGGCCGAAACCATTCACAAACAGATGGGGCACATCCTCCGCCAACTGGTGGCGGATTTCGATTGCTTCGCCGCCGGGCTTTCGCCAGCCAGCGAAGGGTCCAGGGAAATCCGGTCTGGCTTGATCAATGAATGAATTTATGGCGCTCAGGGCATCGCATACCTTTGTGCCCGTTTGCCTGGCCCATCTCCAGGCAAAAGCGCCACCTTCTTTGAAATGAAAACAAACTTACATTTTGGTGGCGGGCAGGGCCGGAGTGCGTGTTGTGGCCTCGCATATCTGCCCTCGCATTTCCGGGCACGGACCTGCCCGCCACCATCTTTAAGCCCGGAGGAATCTCCATGACTGACTTTTTGAAACCGAAAGAGATCGTCTGCGGAATTACCCTGCCCCACGGGGAACTGTTCGGCCCGGGACGGGTGGCTGCTGTGCTGGGCTGCTCGGATCAACACGTTTATAACCTTATCCGACGCGGTGAGTTGACCGCCATTGATATTTCCCTGACCATGAGCATCAAACCAAAATACAAAGTCTCACGATCCAGCCTCATCGATTTCATAAACCGCCGCACCGAGGGAACCTACTGATGAAAAATGCTTCATGGCAGCAACGCCAGGCCGAACTCAAGAAAGCGGCCATTGTTGAAATTCTGCATGCGGTCACAAGCGGCGAATCGCTGGCGTCCGCCGCGAAGCGGATATCCAAATCCTACGGCGGGAAACGGCTTCCCGAAGGCAAGCGGCTGCACCTCTCTTCCTACTCCCTGAAACGCCTGTGGTATCTCTGGAAAAAGAATCCATCCGACTCCGTGTTTGATCTCAACTACGCAGACGGAAACATCCAATCGGTCATCAAGCCTTGGGTCGGCCATCTGCTGACCGACTATGCCATCAGCCACGGTCTGACAATCCCCCTCGCATACAAGCAACTTAAAGCCGCCGATCCGGATCTCCCATTTTCATCACGCAACATGCGCCGTCACCTTTCCGGTGCCGACCAGAAGCGGATCGGCAAGGCCGTTGCGCTGCGCAAGGAACTCAACGCTATCAAGAGTGAACTGGAAACCATAAAAGGAGGGCGGGAATGATAAAGGAAATCACATTCGAAATAGAAGAGGATGGAGGGGAACGGAGCACATTCCTCTTTTTGGCGGATATGCTGGAGAAGCTCGCGGCGGAGAATTTCAGTATAGCCATTGCCGTAGCCGAAAGATTGGCACCGATCATAAAATCCATGGACGGACTGACCCAGGAAGCCAAGGCTCTTGAAATGGTAGCCGAGGGCGGTCGCATCCTGCTCGCAATACCCCGTTATGCAAAACTCCGATCCGCCGAAGAGAACGATTTTTTGAAGCAGCCGGGGCTGAAAATTTCAGTGGCGAAGAAACAAAGGAAAGCGGCAAAAGCCAAGGGAACGCAGACCAAAGGAGGCAAGGTAAAATGAAGGTGGAATCACGCCCTGTAAACCTGAACAGCGCGGTCATTGAAAAGGCGGCAAAAGAAGCCGGTTTGCCGGTCCCTGAATTCGTTGAGATGTGCACCTTGGCGATGATCTGCATTCGGCAGCTCTCCCCCAACATCTACACCGAAACAGGCAAGACGGCTATGGAACGCCTTGACAACCTTCGCTTCGCGATTGAGATGAACGAGATATCCAAAAAATTGACGCCGGAAAACAAAAAGCTCATTCGTGAGCAGTTTCCCGAATTTAAACCATTTAACCAGGAGGAATAAACATGGCTGCAAAAAAAGCAAAACCGAAAACAGTAGGCATCGCGAGAATCAAGGCTTACGCCAAAATGGTCGGCATGACCGTCAGTGACTTCATGGAGTGGGGATCTCACACCGTGCTGCAAACGTATAACGTGGAAAACGGTTCCATTGAAGATGCCAGGGCAGGCTTGGAACTGGCGCGAGAACTGGAGGGTGAAATTGATCCCGGGATCATCGCTGCATCACCCGTTGAAAGATTTGCCGAGGAAGCCGGTCTTTCAACCGCCGAATTTTTGGAACTCGCGCTTTTGTCTGCCATTAACATCCTCAACACAAGCGTTTTCCCGGGAAAGCAGCCAAAGGAAGAGCTTGAAGACTATCGGAAGGAATGCGGGCCGTTAAATATGCTGAAAAGCTTCATGCGCGCAGTCAACGCAGCCTAACGGAAAGAACCATGAGCCATCAGGAAAACAACCCGGCAATGTTCACGGCACACGCGGTAGCTGCCGCGCTGTGCATTTCCAGGCAGTTTGTTTTCAAGGCGCTCAAAACCGTTCCGCCCTCGGGGCAGCTCCTGAAGGGCGGGCGGCCTGTAAATGCCTGGTCGTTCCTTGACCTGCCCGGAGATCTAC
>JAIPIO010000228.1 GCA_021734595.1 Kiritimatiellales bacterium
GCGTGTAGGTCTGGTCGCCGATGGAGACCTGATGCTCCTGCATGGCTTCGAGCAGGGCGCTCTGCACCTTGGCGGGGGAGCGGTTGATTTCGTCGGCGAGGATGATGTTGGCGAAGATGGGACCCTTGTGTGGGGTGAACTCGCTGGTCTTCGGGTTGAACATCATGGTGCCGATCAGGTCGCCGGGGAGCAGGTCGGGCGTAAACTGGATGCGGTTGAAGGCGGCGTGCAGGGTTTGGGAAAGCGTCGTGACGGCCAGCGTCTTGGCCAACCCGGGGATCCCTTCGATCAACACGTGCCCGTTGCAGAGCATGGCGAGCAGCAGGCTTTCGATCAACTCCTCCTGGCCGATAATAACACGCGCCACTTCATCGCGCACCTTTTGCAGGACTTCGCTTTCGCGCTGATAGCGCTCGTTCATTTTCAAAATATCTTCGTGCATAGGAATCCTCTCTTTCAAAACGGAAAATAATATAGCCCACAGGCGAAACAGGGAACAGCAAAAGAACGCCCTAAAAAGAACGAACTGGACAAATGTTTCCAATGATTGGAACCCGGCGGATCGGCGGTGCGTTTATTGTTGAATGCCTCCTTTTCCTCATCCGCGCGACTTGTCTTTTATAAAACAGGTTGCCGGAACGGCGCACAAGCTTAAGAGGGCGGTGATTTGGTAGGTCTTAACAAACCCGTAGCGGTCGGCCAGCACCCCGACGAGCAGGGCGACGATGGAGCTGGCGGCAAAGCTGACGGTCATGAAGATTCCATTCATGAAAGCCGGACGATCAGTGTCCAGATCATGGATCATAGCCATGAAAACGGGGGTGCTGGCAAAAAAGACGAGCCCCATCAGTCCCAGCAGGATCCATTGCGGAAGGCCGACTGCCAAGGTAAAGAGAAACATGAGAAGCGGGCTGAGCAGCATGATGAAAAGCAGGACCTTTTTCCGTCCCGCCCTGTCCGACAGGCTTCCGGCCATCAGGGCTCCGGCGGCTCCTGCCAGTTCCAGGAGGGCCAGTGCGGCGGCGGCGGTTTTGAGCGAGTGTCCTCCTTCGACCATGTAGGCGGGCAGAAAGGTGGTCAGTGCCGTTTTTGAAAACCCCCGGAAAAGAAGGATCGGTGCAACCAGCAAAAAGAACGGGGCGGCATCGCGGAGGGTTTTTCCCACCGGTGTCCCCCCCCTTTTCCTAAAGTGCTGAAGGTGTTGCTTATCGATGGTGCGCAGGTTGAAGAAAAGGAGCAGCGATGCAACCAATCCGAAGGGGATCAGGCGCCAGGTTCCTTCGAGCCCCCACCACGAGACGGCGGCGGTAATAATCAGTGGCCCGAGGGTGCGTGCAATCTCGCCGCCGAACATGAAGAAGCTCATCCCCCGTCCGATTTGATTCCCGGAAACCTGGCGCATCAGAACCGGCGCGGTCACATGCAGTACGGCGGCACTGATGCCGCAGACAAACATCAGGATCGCGAGCACCGCAACCGACGGCGCGAGCCCCAACAGACTCATCGCGGTGATCGTGACGATCGGGGCGGCGATGATCGCCGAACGGATCGCTATCTTGTCGGCGATCAGCCCGATGAGCGGGTTGCAAAGCGACGGCAGCTTTTGCACCACCGAGAGCGTGCCCGCCATGGCATAGTTGAAGCCGAGTTTGTCGATAAGCAACGGAATGAGCGGCGCAAAGAAGGACGAATACGTATCGTGCAGCAGATGCGTGGATGCGATCGAAACCACATTCGCGGGTTTAAATTCATGTTGTTTATCACTCACGCTTGATCTCCGCAAAGAAGGCGGCGGAACGAATTGCGGACTGTTCGGCATTGTCGGAAAAGAGTTCGATGAGGCGTCCCGACCCCGGCGACGCGGCGTGCATCGCCGCGCCCTCCGGTTGATACGTGTTGGGATGCCTTACGAACCCCTGCCCGTACCGTTCGGTCTGGGTCTCGAATATGCTCATTTTCCCAAAGGATGGAAGATTTCGGGTTCCCGGCGGATTTGGCAATCCGCATAGAGGCGTTGGGCGGTCTCGTGGATTTTCGGGAGGGTGATGATACGCGCCCCGGTCGGGCAGTTCCGGATGCAGGCCATGCACCAGATGCAGTTGTCTGGTTCGGTTTGCGGCAGGTCATTGACCATTTCGATGCAGTGTGTTGGACAAGCCGCAACACAGTTTCCACATCCCGTACAAATGGACGAATCGACATCGGTTGCCGAGACAAAGGGTCCCGATGGAACCTCCCTGTAGGGTCGGTTTCCGGGCACTTCCGGCATGCTGATGGATGAGGGGTCGGTTTCGGCCAGCAGCTGTTGGAGCTGTCTGCCGAATTGTTCGGCCTGTTCAATATCTTTCCGGTCAGGGCGGTTGGCGGCGATCGGTTGTCCGGCAGATGAAAAGGAGTGCTGGCCGATATAGGCGGCGGCGCCCACCACGAGGAAGCCCTGCGCGGCGCAGAGGTCACACAGTTCCAGCAACGCATCCTGGTATGCCCGGTTCCCGTAGACGACCACGGCAACGGCGGGGGTGCTGTTTCCCTCCAGGGACTGGAAGTTCCGGGCCGCAAGGCCGGGTAGCCGTCCCCGGTAGACCGGCATTCCGATGACGGCCAAATCATCTTCTGAAAAGGCAGGGAGAGGAGATGGAGCCGCCCGGGTGATGTCCAATAGGTTTTCCACCGGTCGGCCAATTCCCCTGCCAATCGCTTGGATCACCGAGCGGGTGGTTCCGGTGGGCGAAAAGAAGATGGAATGCGTGGTTTTTTTATTCATGGGTCATTTCCCTTCCATTACCTTATTCAGTTCCACCCAGATTTGCTTCAGCACATCGACTGCCGGGCCCTTACCGTATTCCAGGATGGTTTTTCCTTCCATGAGCGCGTCGTGGATATTGCGGTCGAACGGAATTTCGCCGATCACTTTTGAATGGGCTTTTTCCGCCATCCGGTGGATGCGCTGCGTCTGGTCCGGATTCAGGTCGGCCTTGTTGACCACCACCGAAACCGGTATGCCGAAGTGGTGGCAGAGTTCCAGTACCCGCGCAAAATCATGTACTCCGGAAACGGTTGGTTCAGTGACGATCAGCACGCGGTCGGTGTTGGTGATCGATGCAATGACGGGGCAACTGGTTCCGGGCGGTCCGTCGGCGATGATGAGTGGGTATTGCAGTTCCGTGGCGATCCGGGCGGCATGTCGCCGCACTTCGCTGACAAGTTTGCCGGAGTTTTCCTCGGCAATGCCCAGACACGCGTGCGTCATCGGTCCGCCGTCAGTAGTTGAAAGATACAGTTCCCCGGTTTGGTTTTCGTGGGAAGAGATCGCCTGAGCGGGGCAGATGAGCGAACAGAGAGAGCAGCCTTCGCATCCCAATCCGTCTATTTTGTAGAGCGGCATGTTTGCTCGTTCGCATGTTTCCGATGTTTGGAAAATCGCGTCAAAGTGACAGGCCTTTGCGCACTTGCCGCAACCGATGCAGCGCTCCGGGTCGATTTGGAACTTGGAGCCGCCAAAAAACGGCTGGCTTTCATAAATTCCGGGACTCAGCAACAGGTGCAGATCCGCCGCATCGACATCGTTGTCCGCCATGACTTTTTGATCCGCGAACTGGAGCAGGGAGGCGGTCACCGAGGTTTTTCCCGTGCCGCCTTTTCCGCTAATGACCGCGATTTCCTGGAAGTGGGTGGACGTTCCCTTTTCAAAGGCGCGGCGTGTTCCGGCGGAGATGCTGACGGCTGCCGATTCCCGTTCCGCCGGGGCTTCGGTACCTTCCAACCGCTGGATGTTTTCAAAGATGGAGCGCAGGTTTTTCTGTAGCTCGGGAAAGACTTCCGCGATGAGTTTTCCTTTGGAGTAGGCTTCCGCATATTCGCGCTTGAACGGGATTCTTCCAAGGATTGGAAGGCCGACTTCTTTTGAATAGTCCGAAATCAGGTCGTTGTCCGCATCCGAGCGGTTGACGACGATGCCGGTGGGTACTTTCATTTTCAGGGTCAGGCCAACGGCCAGCTTGAGGTCGTGCAGGCCAAAGGGCGTCGGCTCCGTAACCAGCACGGCCACGTCCGCTCCCTCCACGGCTTCGACGACCGGGCAACCGGTGCCGGGTGCGACATCCATAATACATACTGCCTCCGGATCGATCATCCGGTTCAGCTCCTTGACCACGGTCGGTGCCGAAGGTTCGCCCAGATTCAGCAATCCATCCGCAAAGAAGAAACCGGATGAGGTCGGGGCGATGCGCACCTTGCCCATCGCGAACGGTTGTTCCACGAGGGCCCCGGAAGGGCAGACGAAGGAGCAGACGCCGCAGGCGTGGCAGAGTTCATTGAAGATCAGTACCTTGCCGTTCACGGCGGCCAGCGCATTGTAGGTGCAAGCCTTGGCGCACGCCCCGCAGCCGGTGCATAGATCGGGGTTCCAAACGGGTTTTAGCACATGGACGGGTTGTTCGGTTTCAAAATCGGGATTGAGGAAAAGGTGGCCGTTGGGTTCCTCGACGTCGGCATCCATGAGTTGGATTCGCTGTCCGGCTTGCGCCAGACTCCAGGCCAGATTGGTGGCAAAGGTGGTTTTTCCGGTTCCGCCCTTCCCGCTGGCGATTGCAATTTTCATAAATTAAAACTCCTATAGGGATTGAACCACGGAATACACCGAATGCACGGAAGGTTCTGAGCCAAGGTTCCGTGCCATTCGTGTATTTCGTGGTTTTGTATGTTTTTGGTCTAGCTTTCGGATTCAATGCTGCCGATCCGTTCCCGGATCGTTTCCAACTCGGATTCGAGGTATTTGGAATGCGCCTTCAGCTCTTCAAGCTGCTGGTCGCGGGTCGGAGGGGTGTAAGGCACCGCCGTCCCCCAGTTTCCGAATTGCCTGACGCCATAGCCGCGACCCATGCCGCGACCCCGCCCGCGCCCGCGACCGTAGCCGAAACCTGGTCCGGCGTTGCTGACGAAGCCCGGTGCACCGAATCCGGCGCAATAACCGGCACCACGTCCTGTCATCGGTCCCATTCCTTCGGGACCTGTTCTATCTCCTGCTGGCATGATATGCCTCCTTTTTTAAACTATGGTTTCGTTGTTATTTGTTTCCCCGACCGACGCCGCGACCACTACTGCGACCGCCGCGACCCCGACCGACGCCGGCCTGGCCGCCGCCCCGGGGGGTTCCTGTCCCGCGACCCATCGGGTTCCCGGCTTTCTGGCCGAGTCCCCTTCCGGTTCCGGTACCTTTCCCTTCCGGTCCTGTTCGATCTCCTCCTGGCATTTTTTCACCTCCTTTCGGGTGTTTGTTTTTTATGCAAAATATCAATCCTGTGCATGGCCGCGTCCGTGGCGGCCCCGCCGCCGGCCTGGAGCCTGTTGTTCTGCCGCAGCGTGAAAGCTCAGGGGGGCGTCGCCCTGCTGCAATTGCAACGCTTCGCCATGCGCGAGGGCAAGCGCCGTTTTTTTCCGTCCGGAGGAAAGCAACCGGGCAATGGTGGATTGGGAAATGCCCATCTGTTCCGCCGCCTCGGTCTGCTTGAGTTCTTCGCCATCTACCAACCGCATCGCCTCCAGTTCGTCCAACGGGATGGCGGTAATGCGCAACTCCGATGCGGGAACCCCCGCCGGCTTGAAAAATGTTGCCTCCGGGCTGTGCCCGATCCATCGTCCCCTGTGTGGTCGTGTCATTTTGTTCCTTTTCTGATAAGGGGTGTTTCCCTCTCCTTGGTTATGAATATATACCCATAACGAAACCGGTCAAGCGGGAAAGTTGATTAAATAGTCGGGAAGACGGGATACGGCAACAGCTGGATCTATGGTTCCAGATGTTCATTTGTGAACCGCCGGACGGCTTCGACGATCTGCGAGACCTGCCGTTCCTTGGGAAGGGCTTGTTCCAGCATGTCGATTATGTGCCGGTTGGCCATCAGACGAAAAGAGGCCGGGTAGTTAAGGTCGTAGACCCAGGCCAGCTGCATCAGCAGGAAGTCCGCCAGCGATCCAACGTTTATGATGGAGCAGAATCGGTGGGTTTGGATTTCGCTGAGGACATGCGGATTGACCGGACCGTCGAGCGCCACCTGCGGCAGCATGCCGGGCAGAACTTTGAAACCATCCCGCCGGACGGAATCCAGAACAATCTGGAAGATGTCCAGCTTGTCGGCGTCACGGATGAGTTTGAGAAACCGCAGGCTCTCTTCGTCCAGATGATCCGGCTCGGTTTTTGCGTTGTGGTAGCGAATGCCTTCGAGCAGGGCATTTTGTTCTTCGGATTTCAGCGGGGCAAGAATACCGGACCCCAGTACGACTTCCGCGCCGCGCTCCCCGTGGTTGACGGAGGTGGCGTCGGTAAAGGTTCCGTACGTTGAAAATTGCGAAAAGCGGCCGACATCGTGCAGCCATCCCAACGCCTCCGCCGAGTTTGCACCCGCCGGCTTCCAACCGGAATCTTCCGCCAATTGTCTGGCGTTGTCGGCCACCCGTTCGCTGTGATCCGCTTTTAATCGGAGGAACGGGTGCAGGTTTCCGTTGATG
>JAIPIO010000229.1 GCA_021734595.1 Kiritimatiellales bacterium
ATTCCATTCCTCGTTATGCACAAAGGCTCCGCGCCCGCCGGGCGCGTGGATGATCAACACCTCGTTTCCAGCGGACTCGACCTGCTGCCGACCGTCTGCGACTACGCCGGACTGCCCGGCACCAAGGCCGATCCGCGCGGCCGCAGCCTGCGCCCGCTCGTCGAGGGCAAAGGGGTGGGGGAATGGCGCAAGACCCTTGGCGTTGAGGCCGAGGTCGGCCGCGCCGTCATCGGCGACCGCGTAAAATACATTCGCTACGACCTCGAACAGGAGCAGGAACAGCTGCTCGACCTCAAGGCCGATCCCGGCGAAACCCGCCACTTCACCAACGATGCGGCCCACGCCCAAATCCTCGCCGAGCTGCGCAAGGCGTTCGACGAGGAGTGGTTCCCCTCTGCGTAGCATGGAATATTGGATTTCCGGGGTTGGTGAATTAGGCATGTAGTCCTGCCTTCAGGCGGAATCGGCAGCGCGGACTTTGCGTGTGAAACGTCCGCGAGCGCGGCGCGGCTCCTGTTCACGCGTTGGATCGCAAAGCGTCGAAACGACCCGGTTTCATATTGGTTATGCGGAGGGTGACCAGTGATTCGTGACTGGAAATTAATCGCGTCTCATGTTTCACTGTGTGTGCATTGTTTCCAGCCATTGGGAACAAAGGAGATTGAAAATGAGATTGAAGTTGATGGGTTTGTTGCTGGGTTTTGCAGGGATGGTTTTTGCCGAGGTGAATGTTATTCCCCGCCCGGACAAGGTGGAACAACAGCCGGGTGTTCTGGTGTTGTCGAAGGACACTTTTGCCAAGGGTGATATTTCTCCCAACCTAAGGGCGGTGGTTGATGGAATCTTCAAGGGCGCTCCCGCCGGGAAGCCTGTTGCGGTTGGGATCAATTTTTCGGGCGGTGAAGCGGAGGGCTATGCGCTGGAGGTTGGCGAAAGCGGAATCCGCATTGACGCCGAAAATGAGACCGGTGCTTTCCATGCGCTGCAAACGCTCAAACAGCTGGTTCTTTTTGCCGATGGCGGCAAGATTCCCTGTGTGAAGATCGAGGACAAGCCGCGCTATGGATGGCGCGGGGTCATGGTGGATGAAGCCCGCCATTTTTTCGGCAAGGAAAAGATCAAGCAACTGCTCGATTCAATGGCGCTCTACAAGCTGAACCGTTTCCACTGGCACCTGACCGAATTTGATGGTTGGCGGATCGAGATCGAGAAATATCCCAAGCTGACGACCGTTGGCGGGATTGGGAACTCTTCCGATGCAACCGCACCGGCGGCATTCCATACCCAGGACGATATCCGCGAGATCGTGAAGTATGCGGCGGATCGCCATATTGTGGTGGTGCCCGAGATCGACATGCCCGGCCATGCCAGCGCCGCCGGAAGGGCGTATCCCGAATTCAGCGGAGGGGGAAGCGAGAAGCGCCCCCACTTCACCTTCAATCCCGGTTCGGAAAAAACCTATGGGTTCCTGACGGATGTACTGACCGAAGTGGCGGGGCTTTTCCCGTCGCCGTGGATCCACTTTGGCGGCGACGAAGTCCATTATGCCAACAAGCAATGGATCGACATTCCCGAAGTGCAGGAGCTGATGAAGCAACACGGGCTGGAAGACCTCAAGGATGTGGAGCACTATTTCAACCGCCGGATGGCCGGCGTGATCGACGGGCTTGGAAGAACCACGGCGGCTTGGGACGAAGTGGTGACTGCCGGGTTGGACACCGATAAGACGCTCGTTTTCTGGTGGCGGCACAACATGCCCGACGTACTGGCGGATGCGTTTGAAAAGGAGTTCAAGGTGGTTATCTGTCCGCGGATTCCGTGCTATTTCGACTTTGTCCAGGACGATTCGCACAAGGTGGGCCGCCGCTGGAAAGGTGCCTTCAGCACGTTGGATCTCATGTATGACTTCCCGCGGGGGCTGGATTTGGTCGAGGAGCAGGTGGCCGGCATGCAAGCCTGCGTGTGGATGGAGAAAATCGCCACCGAAGAACGGTTCGACTACATGGTCTACCCCCGCCTGCTGGCGCTCGCGGAATCCAGCTGGAGCGACGATGCGCGCAAGGACTACGGCAACTTTCTCGGACGGTTAAAAAAACATCTCCCCGCGCTGGAGGCAAGGGGCATCCGACCGTTCAACCCCTTCAATCCGACCGTCACCCCCGAACCAGATCGATAGATCGGTATTCTTCGTTGGCAACAGGCAACAGTGCGGCGGTGACGAGCCGCAGAAGCTGACGACGGAACTGGTTGCCATGGGTTATTCCTTGGCGCAGACGGTCCGGGGCGAAATCCGCCATTTCACCAACGACCCCGCCCATGCCGAAATCCTCGCCGAGCTGCGCGCCGCGTTCGACGAGGAGTGGTTTCCAGACTCTGGAAAATAAGTTCCAATCATTGGACGCGCGTTCGTTGTAGCGCCTCCTCGATCGTCACGCCGTCCTCTTCGGTCAATCTGCCGGGGCCGAGATAGAAGATGGTCGCCGGACGCTTTCCGAGCTTTGGCTGCTCGACGGTTTTTGCTTCCTTCACTGCCGCATGGGCGATTTTCTTCAACTGCGCGACCACCTCGGGATGATCGGCGGTCACGTCCACCTGTTCGCCGGGATCCGTTTCCAGATCAAAGAGCTGCATTGGTTTCGAAGGTGCGGTTGCCGGCGTATCCGCCGGACTCGGATACTCCCAGGGCTGATGCTGCTCGAACGGCGCTATGATCGTGATGCCATCGGGACCGCGTTCGTCTATCCATGTTTCATCCTGGCTCCCGCGCGGTCTGGCCCGCGGGGCGGTCCAGTGAAACTTCCATTTTCCCTTTCTTACCGCCAGCAGGCTTGTTCCGTTCCAGACAAAGATTTCGCGTTCCGGCCCAGGCCCGCTTTTGCTCAGTAGCGGCCAGATGTCGTGTCCGTCCAATTTAAAAGGCGACGGGTTGATTCCCAGCAGGCCGCAGACTGTCGGAAAGACATCGATCGTAGCGCAGGGCTCGCCGATCACCCGTCCACCCGGTATCCTGCCCTTCCATTGGAAAATCGCCGGCACCCGGCAGCCGCCTTCCCAGCCCGAACCCTTCATGCCGCGCAATCCGCCGGTACTGCCGCCGTACCAAGGCCCGTTGTCGGAAGAAAACATCACCAGCGTCTTCTCTTCCAGTCCAAGTTCGGCCAGTTTGCCCAATACTTGTCCAACGGACCAGTCCAGCTCGCGGATCACGTCCGCGTAGAGATCCTCGCGGGTTTCCGGGGTGTAGAAATCCTCGCTCGCCGCAATCGGTTTGTGCGGCATCGCGTGCGGTAAATAGAGAAAGAACGGTCGGTCCTTCTGCTGTTCGATGAACTGTACCGCTTCCGCCGTATAGCGCTGGGTCAGGTAGTTCTGCACCACCGGGTATTCAACCACCTTCTCATCGCGGCAGAGCATGACCGGCCGCATGTCGTTGGAGTAGGGAATTCCGAAATACGAATCAAAACCGTGGCGCGTCGGATAGTATTGCGGCAGGTGCCCGAGATGCCACTTGCCCACGATCTTCGTGGCATAGTTTTTCTGCTTCAGCAGTTCGGCGAGGGTTGTCTCGTCCGCATGGATTCCGTGGTCGCGGCCCGCGTCCGGCGCCGGGTTGCTGGGCACACCCGTGCGATAGGGAAAACGCCCCGTGAGCAGTGCTACCCGCGACGGTGCGCAACTCGGGGTTGCCACGTAGAAGGAATTCAACCGTACGCCATGAGCCGCCATCCGGTCGAGGTGCGGCGTCTGGTACGCTTTTTGTCCATAACAGGAAAGCGTTCCCCAGCCTAGGTCGTCCGCGTAAATGATGACGATGTTTGGTGTCTCCGCCCGGCAGACCAGCGCGGCGGAAAGGAGGGCGGCGAGAGACGCAAGGATAAAACGATAAGCGTATGTTTTCATGCTTGAAGCTTAGTTTCTTCGCGGTAAGGCTACAAGCCTTCTCTTTTGTGGGAGTGGGGGATAATCACGGGATGGTTCTGGCGGCTCGCGAAGCTTGATGGAAAAAACCGTACTTCCAATGTTTGGAAGATACGGATATAATATCCGCATATTCCAGGACATTTGACTTTTAGGCGAAGGGTCTGGAGCGCCGGCAGGTGAAAACAATGGAATCCTTCCGGGGAGGCGATAAATGAAGACGTGCGATCAAGCGTATCGGTGGCTGCCCGCACAGGATAATCCTTGTTGCCGCACCGGTTGCCTTCGCCGGGGAGGTGTGGAAACCTCCCGTGGAACTGCGTCCCCCCAATCGCCGAACGAACTGGATGGAACAACATGAAAAAACATATTCTGGAACGATACCGCCGCGACAGCAGCGGAACACTGATCATCGACATTGCCGCGTCGAAAGTGAGCGACCTCTACGACGATTTTGACAAGCATGCGCCGTTTGTCAGAAAGGAGCTCGATTATGATTTGGTGGAATACTTGATCGAGTCGACTCGCGAGCTGTGCAGGGAACCTTTCGCTATCCATTTTTCATTCTCCCAGAGAATGGAAGAAGCGCTGATGGAACGCGTCAGGAAAAGCGTCCGCAACTATTTTGACTATTTGCTGGCGAAAAACAGGCGTGAGCTTCGCGCCATGTTCCGCAACGCGCTGATCCTTCTGTTGCTCGGCGTTGTTATGCTCTCGGTCTCCATATATATCAACCATGCGATGGAACCCAGCGCCGACATCGTAGAGAGCATTATGGCAGAGGGGTTGGTCATTGTGGCATGGGTGTCTATGTGGGAGGCGATTGCCGGGTTGTTGATGAATTGGCAACCTCTGGTTCGCGAGCGCATGATTTATCACCGCCTTAAAAACGCGGAACTCGTTCTCAACCTCGATCCAGCGCCGGAAAGCCCATGACCACTGGCACCTCGTAAATGCAGGGAAAATCTTCCAGCCATTGGATAAATTGTTCCAGAGATTGAAAGTTGGGTGTCCATGCGATAGCATCTCCCTTCGTCTAATTCAAGGAAAACGAAAGGGACTGATACAATGATTAAACGGGTTTTTGCAGTGTTAGTGGTCGGGGCGACGGCATTGAGCGCGGCGGCAAATGATATTCTCAAGGAAGCAGGGGTCACCGGCGGACTGGTTGTCCAACTGGGCTGCGCCGATCCCGCCAAACTGATGGAACTCCATGCGAGCGACGCTTTTTTGGTGCACGGGTTGGATACCGATTCGGCCGTGGTGCAGCAGGCGCGCACGGCCATCGCAGGCAAAGAGCTCTATGGAAAGGTTTCCGCCGATACCTGGGATGGGAAAAACCTTCCCTACATCGACAACCTCGTGAACCTGCTGATAGCAGACGCCGGGCAGGTTCCAGCGACCGAGATCCAGCGGGTGCTTGCGCCCTACGGCGTGGCCATGATTGGCGGCAAGAAAGTTGTGAAGCCCTGGCCTGCCAACATCGATTCGTGGACGCACTACCTCCATGATGCGGGCAACAATGCCGTGGCGCACGATACAGTGATCGGTCCGCCGCGCCATGTACAGTGGCAGGGCGGTCCGCGCTGGGCGCGCCACCACGACCATGTGGCCAGCCTGAACGCGATGGTTTCGGAAAGGGGCCGCATGTTCTACATCATGGACGAGGGCGCCACCGCTTCGGCCCTGACCCCCTCCAAGTGGCGGTTGGTGGCGCGCGACGCCTTCAACGGCATCGTTCTCTGGAAGCGCGACATCCCGGATTGGATTCCGGCGCTCTGGCCGCTGAAATCCGGTCCCGCCAACCTGCCGCGCCGTCTCGTGGCGGTGGGCGACACCGTCTATGCCCCGCTTGGTTTCACCGCGCCGGTAACGGCGATGGATGCCACGTCCGGCAAGACGTTGCGCACGTATGCCGGTTCGGACAATACCGAGGAAATCCTTGTTTCCGGCGATATCCTGCTGGCATTGACCATTACCAAACAGGTTGTCGTGGCCGAGCCCAGTCCCGGCCAACTTGCGGAGGCTCCCACAACACAGGTGCGCGACAGTCGCATCACCAAATCGCCGCTGATCAACTACTACTGGAATGCCGTGCAGTCGCCGCGTTGGTTTTCTACCCACCGCATCGTAAAAGCCTACCAGGCCAGCACGGGCAAGCAGCTGTGGGAAGCCCCGGCTTCCAAGGTGATGCCGCTGAGCATGGCGACCGATGGCGAGCGGGTTTATTTCCACGACGGCGAAAAAATCATGGCGCTCGACTGCCGGACCGGTCGGCAGGCCTACCAGACCGAGCCGGTTGCAGTGCGCTCCGAGCGCATGTATTCCTCGTTCGGGCCGACGCTGGTGGTGGAGGATGGCGTCATTGTATTTGCCGGCGGCGAAAAGATTGGCAATGCCTGGATGGGATGGGAAGATACAAAACCGGACTGGATCGGCGGGAAGCAGGGACAGGATACGATGACGGCGTTCGATGCAAAAACCGGCACGAAAATGTGGACGGCGCCCCATCCGTACGGCGGCTACCAGTCGCCC
>JAIPIO010000230.1 GCA_021734595.1 Kiritimatiellales bacterium
CGGCGGACAGATCACCGACTGGTCCGGCCACCACATCGATATTGCCCAGTGGGGCCTCGGCCTCGAGCGCACCGGCCCGGTGGAAGTCACCGGCAAGGGGCTGACAGCCGAGGGAGGATTCTACAACGTGATCTACGATTATTCCTTCGACCTTGACTATGCCAACGGCCAACACATCAATGTTTCCTGCAAAAATGAAAAGGGTGTGAAATGGATTGGCGAAGACGGATGGGTTTATGTTACCCGCGGAAAAATGACGGCCAGTAATCCAAAACTGCTCAGGCAGGTTATCGGACCGAACGAAATCCACCTCTATGAAAGCCCCAACCACACGGCAAATTTCCTCGACTGCGTGCGCAGTCGGAAAGAGACGGTTGCGCCTGTCGAAATCGGCCACCGCTCTATCAGCGCGGGCCTGCTGGGCGAAATCGCGATTTATACCGGAAGAAAACTGAAATGGAATCCCGATACGGAAGAGATCATGGGCGATCCGGCGGCCTCCGCGCTGCTGGGCCGCTCCTACCGGGAGCCCTGGGTCTTGTAAATTGGAGCGTCGAGCATGAAAAGAAGAATTTTATTGGCCGCCGTGGCGGCGGTGCTGGTGTCGGTCGGCTGCGTTTCAGCCGCACCCAAATTGAAAACGCTGATCATCGATGGCCGCAACAACCATGACTGGGAAACCACAACGCCGCAACTAAGGTTGCTGCTGGAGGAGACCGGACGGTTTGCCGTGGATGTCGCCACCGCGCCGCCCAAAGGCGAGCCGCTCGACGGCTTCAAGCCGGACTTTTCAAAATACGACGTACTCGTCATGAACTACGCCGAGTTCAAGCTTCCCGTCGCACGCTGGCCAAGAGCGACCGAAACCGCCTTCCTGGACTTCGTCAGGAACGGCGGAGGGGTTGTCATTTTCCACGCCGCCGACAATGCCTTTCCCAACTGGCCTGAATACAACGAGATCATCGGCGTCGGCGGATGGGGCGGGCGCACCGAAAAGGACGGCCCGATGATCCGCTGGCGCGACGGCAAGATGGTGTTGGTCGACGAACCCGGCAAGGCCGGGCAGCACGGTCCCAAGGCGCCGTTCCAAATCGTCACGACCAACCCGGATCATCCCATCACCAAAGGGCTGCCCCAAAAATGGATGCACACCGCGGACGAGCTATACTCCACCCTGCGCGGCCCTGCCAAGAACGTCACCCTGCTCGCCGCCGCCTATGCCGACCCCGCAAAACCCAAAGGCACCGGGGAATACGAACCCATCCTCTTCACCATCGCCTACGGCAAGGGGCGCGTTTTCCACACCGTGCTCGGCCACTCCGCCACGCAGGGCATGGACTGCGTCGGCTTCGCCTGCACCCTGCAACGCGGCACCGAATGGGCCGCCACCGGAAAAGTAACCTTGCCCGTCCCGGCGGATTTCCCCACCGCCGACAAAACCAGTTCAAGAAATTAAATGCCAAGGAGATCGAGCGCTATGAAAAAGATGATGATTTCGGCCGTGTTGGCCATCACCGTGATTGGACTTTCCGCCTTGGATTCGGAAGCGGCAAAAAAACAGAAAAAACCTAAAGGTCCGAAACCCCCGCCGCCGCCGACCAGTGCGGAAGAGATGGCAAATATTAAGGCCGCACTGCCGACCGCCAGCGTAAAACCTTCCAGACCCCGGAAGATCCTTATCTTCACGCTCTGCCAGGGTTTCGTGCACAAATCGATTCCGGTATGTACTGACGCCTTCAAGGTAATGGGCGAAAAAACCGGCGCCTTCACCGCCGATTCCACCGCCGACAAGACCGCCTTCACCGCCGAAAACCTGGCGCAATACGATGCCGTACTGTTCAACAACACGACCAGGATTCAGTTTACCGACGCCCAGAAAAAGGCGCTGCTTGATTTTGTGCATAGCGGCAAGGGCGTCATTGGAATCCACGCCGCCACCGACAATTTCTATGAGTGGCCCGAAGGCGCCGCCATGATGGGCGGGCTGTTCTCCGGCCACCCCTGGACCGCCGGCGGGCTGTGGGCGTTCAAGCTTGACGAACCCAACCATCCCCTCAACAAGAGCTATGGCGGCAAAGGCTTCAAGGTAAAGGACGAGATCTACCAGTTCAAGGAACCCTACTCCCGCGACAACCAGCGCGTACTCGTAAGCCTCGATATGGCCGACGCCAACACCAAGGATGTGAAAGGCGGCAAGATCGAAATGATGAAGCGTACCGACGGCGACTTCGCGGTCGTCTGGCTCAAACGCGAAGGCAAGGGCCGCGTATTCTTCAGCGGATTCGGCCACAACCGCGAAATTTTCTGGAACCCGGCCATTATGCAGCAGTATCTCGACGGCATTCAATATGCCCTTGGCGACTACAAACTTGACGACAAGCCGGTTAAATAAGGACGTTTGATGAAGCGCGCACTCTACTTTTCATTGCTGTTTGCGGTTGCCGCGGCGGTCCGCGCGGATCTGCAGGCCATAAAGAGGTTCGGCGAAACCACCGACCAGGAGGAACGCAGCGCCGTTGAAAAGCAGATATTCCAATGTCCGGAAGAAAACGTTCCAGCCCTTGGAAAGGAACTGGCGGCCATTCTCCAGAGTCCGGAAACCACCCACGAAGGCAAGGTATTCGCCTGCCGCATGCTTCGGTTCATCAGTCCGGAATGCGCCGTCCCGGCGCTTGCCGCCCTGCTCCCCGACCCGAAGCTTTCGCATATGGCGCGATTTGCCTTGCAGGGCATTGAGGGGTCCGAGGCAGAAAAGGCCTTGATTGATGCACTGGGGAAGGTCGATGCACGGCTGAAGCCCGGCATGCTCGACTCGCTGGCCCAAAGACGTTCAAACACGGCCGTCGCAGCCATTGCCGCGATGATGAACAGCAAGGATTCGGCTACCGTGCTGGCAGCCATCAACGCCTTGGGCCGCATCGGAACCAAAGACGCAGCCAGCACGCTGACCGCCGCCAAGATCCCACTGGTATTCTCCAACGACTGGAAGCGCGCACAACTTAACTGCGCTACGCTGCTGGCCAAGGAAAACCCGCAGCTAGCCGCCGCCATTTTTCAACCGCTTTATGCCACGGACAATCCCGACCCGGTCCGCGCCGCCGCGCTGGTCGGTCTGTCCAAAGCCAACACAACCAAAGCCGTTCCCGAAGTGCTGGCGCAACTCACCAGCGAGAACAAGCTGCTCAGGCGCACGGCCATCGGCCTGCTGGCCGAGCTGCCGGTTGGCGGACTGGTTGGCGGAATGGGCAAACTCAGCCCGGAAAACCAGGTGCTGGCAATCCGCGCACTGGCGTACCGCCGGGAAACCGCCGCGGAAACGGCCATGCTGAACCTGACGAAAAGTTTCGACGCATCCGTAAAGGCCGCCGCCTTCGCGGCACTCGGCAAAGTAGGTGGAACCAACTCCGTCGAGCCCCTGCTGAAAGCCTCCATAACCGGCAATGCCACGGCCTTCAACAGCCTTTGCGCACTCAACGCCGATGGTGTGGACGCCGCCATTCTTGGACAGTTCGCAACCGCGGATGATGCCGCAAAAACGAAACTGATCGAAGCCCTTGCCGCACGCAAGGCTCCCGGAATCATGCCGGTTCTCTTCAAAACCGCTGCTGGCACCTGGAGCCGGAGCTGCAAAGCAGCCATCGATGCCATCGGGACCATGGCAACCGAAAAGGATTTTCCAGCCATTGCTGAGCTGTTGCTCAAGACGGACAGCGAAAACAAGCTCAAAGCTATTGAGGAGGCCATCCTGTCCGCTTCGCAGCACATCACCGACCTTGACGCCTGTTCGGCCCCGCTAGCGACGGCCTACCCGCAGGCGTCCGGCCAAGCGAAATACGCCATCACCCGCTCGCTCGGTTCGCTCGGCGGCGAACAGGCCCTCGCCATTCTCACCCAGGCGATGAACAGCCCCGACGCCAAACTCCAGGACGCCGCCGTGCGCGGTCTGGCCAGCTGGCCCAACATCGAGGTGGCGGACCGGCTCCTCGACCTCGCGAAAAACGCCGACAATGAAACGCATCAGATACTTGCCCTGCGCGGCTATATCCGGCTGGCCGACAACCTGAACATGTACAAGAAGGCCGCGGCAGCAACCGATCGCCCCGCCGAACTCAAGGCGATTATCAGCGGCGCGGCGGAAATCGGCGGCAGCAACGCACAGGAATTCATCTCCGGCTTCCTCGAAAACGAAACCGTACGCGCCGAAGCCGAGCAGGCCATCAAAAAGGCACAAAGCGGCAAGAAGGGCAAAAAGAGAAAATCCACGGTCGCCAAAAGGGTCGAAAAGCCAAAGAAAAAGAACTCCGGCAAAAATGAGCAACCTGCCGCGGCACCCGCCATCGACGCGCCGGAAGGGGCCGTTGTGCTGGCCGCCGCCGATGCCAGGATAAACGGCCAGGGCGCGCACTATGAAAAAAACAAGGACCGCAACTGTATCGGCGGCTGGAAAGATTTGGCCACATGGATCAACTGGGCTGCCGACATCAAGGAACCCGGCACCTACAGCGTCTCCGTCGCTACCAGTATGGGCGAAAGCGCCGAAACCGATTATGAAGTTGAAGTCGCCGGCCAGAAACTGGCCGGCCAGATTGTAAAGACCAAGGGTTGGGATGATTTCCCGCCCGTGGTCATTGGGGAAATAAAAATCGCCGAGGCCGGACCCTGCCAGGTCGCCGTCCGCCCGCTGAAAAAGACGGGCACTTTTGTTGGCAACCTGCGCGCGGTGGTTTTGGTGAAGGCAAAATAGGGCTTCCAACCCTTGGATGTCTGTCGGTCGACGGATTCCAAGGTCTGGAAACCGGGTTCCAAGGGTTGGAACCCGGTTTCATTATCCTTGGGGGATACTGAAGTAACCTTGGCGTTTCTGTTGCCGTAAAGGTGGCGGAATGTTATAAGTGATGTTTTGTGTAATGGATTAACTATAAAAGAGGTAGGGGTGTTATGGATATGAACAGAAAAGATTTCATGCAGTCAACCGTCGCGGCGGGAACACTGCTGGCAACAATGAAGGCCCGCGCGGTCGAAAACGCCGAACTGTCGGCAATCAAGAAGCCGGACGACCTGAATGTCGCCATTATCGGCTGTGGGGCGGAAGGGCTCGTTCTTCTGACTGCCTGCGTGAGGATTCCAGGACTTCGTTTCAAGGCGATCTGCGATATCTGGTCGTACAGCAAGCGTTACGCGCAGGGTACGCTGAGAAAACATGGGCACACCGTGAATGTCTACGATGACTACCTCGAAATGCTCGACAAGGAAACCGATCTCGATGCCGTGATTGTCGCCACACCGGACTGGATGCATGCGGAACATGCCAACGCCTGCCTGCGCAAGGGGCTGCATGTCTACTGCGAAAAGGAGATGTCCAACTCGCTGGAAAAGGCCCGCAGCATGGTGCAAACCGCCAAGGAAACCGGCAAGCTGCTGCAGATCGGCCACCAGCGCCGCAGCAACCCGCGCTATATCCACGCCATCGAAAAGCTTATCCGCGATGTCAAATTGCTTGGTCGCGTAACCCACGCCACCGCGCAGTGGAACCGGGGCCGGACCGATGATATCGGCATCCCGAAGAATTATCCCATTTCCGCCGAAACCCTCGACAAGTATGGTTATAATTCCGTGCAGGAGTTCCGCAACTGGCGCTGGTACAAGAAATACGGTGGCGGCCCGATCGTCGACCTCGGCTCGCACCAGATCGACCTGTTCGAGTGGGTCTTTGGCGTCAATCCTTCCTCCGTCGTCGCTTCGGGCGGCATCGACTACTACCACCACCATGAATGGTACGACAACGTTCTGTGTATTTATGAATATCATAACGAGCAGGGCACATCGCGCGGGTATTATGAAACGCTGACCACCTCCAGCCACCGCGGCTTCTCCGAAGCCTTCCGCGGCGAAAACGGCACCATCGAAATTGCGGAGATCCCACCGCGCGGCAACAGCGCCCTGCGTGAAAAGCATCCCGCCGTCCCCGCATGGGAACCGTATGCCGAGCAGGGGTTGATCCTCGCAAAATCCAAACCCATCGTGGCGGCCGCCACCAAAAACGTCATGATCGACGTTCGGGCCAGTGCGCCGCCGGAAAGCTGGCCGCTGCCGATCGACCTCACCAAACCGGCCCACCAGCCGCACCTGGAAAACTTCTTCAACGCGATCCGCTACGGCACCCCGCTCAACTGTCCCGGCGAAAAAGGCTACGAAACCGCCGTCGCTGTTCTGGCGGTTAACCGGGCTGTTGCATCAAACGAGAAGATCAACTTTAAAGAAACGGACTTCCACGCGTGAAAAAAATACTGCTGACATTTGCATCGCTTGCCACGGCGCTCGGCGCCTTCGCAAGCCACTGGGACGGCAGCAGCACGCTGCCGGTCCACAAGATTCCAATCACGGATGGAGACGGGAACAAGATTGTTCCAACGGTTCCCGACGCCATGCCGTTCTCCG
>JAIPIO010000231.1 GCA_021734595.1 Kiritimatiellales bacterium
AGCACGAACTACACATGGACCGTGCAGGACAAGGTGACGCACGCCCCGATTCAATGGGCCTACTATACCCTAACGCTGTCGAACATGACAACGCTGGCCAACGGCGAGCGCAACGTGGTGCTCACCGACTGGGCGGATTCTTCGGGACAGTTCCAGACCGTTCTGCCTCCGGGCACCCACCGGTACCGGGTGTCCCGGTCTGGTTATCCGACGACCTTCTTCGATATTTCCGTACCGTCGCCAGCATCGACCATCTTCGAACTGGAGCCTCCGGGATCCATTTCCTGCTCTTTTCAGGACCAGGATACCGGCGGCATGCTGAACCCCGCTCCCGCCGGCGCGGCGCTGCGCCTTTCCGGGCACGTAGGGGGCTATTCTGCGGAAGGGCACGGCGATTGGATGGGACTGGAGATGGAAGAGGTCATGCCGGGGGCGTACACGGGCACCGTCTCAGCCGTGGGCTACGAGGATTTTCCGGTTTCGCTGGTGGTTACAGGGGGCGTCACCAATGCGTTCGAGTTTGTGCTCGATCCCTTGCCGCGCGGAACCATTACCGGTTCCGTCCAGGATTCCGGCTCGCCCGTTGAGGGCGCAACGGTTAAGGTGAGTGGCTTTTCCTCCCTACAGTACGAAACCGCCTCCGATGGTTCGTTCTCCATCACCAACGTGCCGTACGGCAGCCGTACCTGCGTCGTGAAGAAGGATGGCTATCGCACGGCGGTCACGCCGGTCTCCGTTTCGCAATCCAGCCAGTCGGTCGGCATAGTTGCCCTTCAGGCGATATCGGACGAGGAATTAAACCTCGGAGCTTGGACTACCACATGCTTCAACCGCGTCGAGGAAGTTCCCGGCACCTTCTTCGGACCCGGTTACAAGGTGACCTGTTCGTTCGGTGTATTCGATGCCACGGCATCGCTCTTTACCGAGCGGTCCGGTAACGCGGCGGTGCTCGACAGCCTGCTGCTCGATATCGAAGGGTTCAAATGGTACTACTACAGCGTCAGCTCCTCCTTCAGCCTGGCCGACCTTGCTTTTGCCCAGCTCGACGACGTGAGTAGCGCAGTCGGGGATCTCTGCATGACCATGGTCGATTTGTCGCCTGCCGCCAGCGGTTTCTTCAGTTTCCTGTCGGTGAACATCGGTGCTGGCGGATGCGGGGGGCAGACGGTCGTGCGGGTGGATCGCGTGGTCATTTTGGAGGACGGTTCCCCGGTGTGGGATTCGTATGAACGGTTGGATCAGCGCTATTCGACCTCCAGCCCGCTGAGCTACGCGATTGATACCGATGTTTCGGACATCACAGAGGTGGTCATCAGAATCTATGTCAAGGTAACCAACGAGAACTATTGCATCGGCCCGCTCTTCCTGCGCGACAAGATCCGGTTCGAATGGAAATGGGACGGCAACGGCTTCAAGTTCCAGAAGCCCAAAACCAATCCATCCGACTATCCGTCTTTTAGTTTTGACTGAATTGCAGGACCGGGTTTGAATTTCCCACTGTTGGAAAACAGCTTTCAGGCATTGGAAATTTCCTTCCAAACAATGTATAAAGGAAAGCGGGAGTTTCCAAACGTTGGAAACCTGACAGTTAAATACACATTTCGCTTAAAACATGATTGCCTATCTCATGTATGCTTGTTTAGGGTGTCTGCGATTAACGAAAGGGCAAGGGTTATGGAAGAAAAGAAACCGCCGGTTGACAGTCCCGATCTGGAAAAACAGGATTGGCTCGATGCGCTCGAAGAACTGCTTGAAACGGGCGGACCGGAGCGGGTGAAGGATATTCTGCACGATCTGCAGGTGAGCGCACACCGCAAGGGCGTGCGGTTGCCGTTCTCCGCCAATACCCCCTACATCAATACGATTCCTCCCGAGGAACAGCCGCCGTATCCGGGCGACCGCGAGATGGAGCGCCGCATCAAGAGCCTGATCCGCTGGAACGCGATGGCCATGGTGGTGCGCGCCAACCGCGAGGAGGAAGGGATCGGTGGGCACATTTCGTCGTACCAGTCGATCGCCACGGTTTATGAAGTGGGCTTCAACCACTTTTTCCGGGGGCGCACGGATTCGTTCCCCGGCGACTTCGTCTATTTCCAGGGGCACTCCTCGCCGGGAATTTATGCGCGGGCATTCCTGGAGGGGCGCCTGCCGGTGGAGCAGGTTGACAACTTTCGCCACGAGCTGCACGACAGCCCGGGCCTTTCGTCGTATCCGCATCCGTGGCTGATGCCCGATTTCTGGCAGTTCCCGACCGTCTCGATGGGGCTGGGGCCGATAACAGCCATCTACCATGCCCGCTTCATCCAGTATCTGGAAGACCGTGGGCTGCGCGAGCCGTGCGGACAGCGCGTCTGGGCATTTCTCGGCGATGGCGAAACCGACGAGCCGGAAACCCTGGGCGCCATTACGCTCGCCGCGCGCGAGAAGCTGGACAACCTGACCTTTGTCGTCAACTGCAACCTCCAGCGGTTGGACGGTCCGGTGCGCGGCAACGGCAAGATTATCCAGGAGCTGGAAGCCGCCTTCCGCGGCGCGGGCTGGAACGTGATCAAGGTAATCTGGGGCACGGACTGGGATGCGCTGCTTGAAAAAGATGAAGACGGCCTGCTGGTTAAACGCATGGGCGAAGTGGTCGACGGGGAATATCAGAAATATACCGTTGAGAGCGGTGAATATATCCGCGAACATTTCTTCGGCACCGATCCGCGCCTGCTGAAAATGGTGGAGAACCTTTCCGACGAACAGATCCAGAAGATCCGCCGCGGCGGGCATGATCCGGAAAAGGTGTATGCGGCACTCAAAGCGGCCGTGGATCACCACGGCGCTCCGACCGTTATTCTTGTGAAGACGGTGAAAGGCTACGGCCTCGGCCGCGCCGGCGAAGGACAGAACATCACGCATTCGCAAAAGAAGCTCGGCGAGGACGCGCTGCGTGAGTTCCGCAGCCGGTTCGGCATCCCGATTTCCGACGAGGAGATCGACGGCGTACCGTTCTACCGGCCGCCGGAAGACAGCCCGGAAATGCAGTATCTGCTGGAACGCCGCGCCGAGCTGGGCGGCTATGTGCCCGCCCGTCGTACGGAATACACCCCGGTTGAAATGCCGGGGGATAAAATCTTCGAGGAATTCAATGCCGGTTCCGACCGCGCGGTATCCACCACGATGGTATTTGTCCGAGTGCTGAGCAAGCTGCTCTCCGACAAGAGCATCGGCAAACTGATTGTGCCCATTGTTCCGGACGAAGCCCGTACCTTCGGCATGGATGCGCTCTTCCGTCAGGTGGGAATCTATGCCCACTCCGGCCAGCTTTACGAACCGGTCGATGCGGATAATCTGCTCTACTACAAAGAGATCAAGGATGGACAGATTCTGGAAGAAGGCATCACCGAGGCGGGGGGCTTCTCCTCCTTCCTGGCAGCAGGTACGGCCTATTCGAACCACGGCATCAACACGATTCCGTTCTTTATCTACTATTCAATGTTCGGCTTCCAGCGCATCGCCGATCTGGCATGGCTGGCCGGCGACTCGCGTTGCAAAGGGTTTCTGATGGGGGCCACTGCCGGGCGCACCACGCTGGCCGGCGAAGGGTTGCAACACCAGGATGGCCATGGCCTCGTCATGGCGCTCACCATACCAAACCTGGTGGCCTACGACCCGGCCTACGCCTACGAACTGTCGGCCATCATCAAGGACGGCATTCGCCGCATGTATGTGGAGAACGAACAGATCTTCTATTACATCACCCTGATGAACGATAACTACGAGCAGCCTGCCATGCCGGAGGGTTGTGAAGAGGGCATCCTCAAGGGCATGTACAAGTTCCAGGCTTCGGAAAAAGCGCAGGCGCAGATTCTGGGCAGCGGCGCCATCCTGCCGCAGGCGGTTAAAGCAGCCGAGCTACTGAAGGAAAAATACGGTATTGAAGCCAACGTCTGGTCGGTTACGAGTTACAAGAACCTGATCAACGATGCGCAGGATGCTGAGCGCGAAACGGTGCGCCACGGCAACCAAACCAAACCCTATGTTTTCCAATGCCTGGAAAACGAAGCAGGTCCCGTGGTGGCCGCTTCCGACTACATGAAGTTGCTGCCGGGCACGCTGGCCAAGTGGGTGCCGAACGGCTTGGTTTCGCTCGGAACCGATGGCTTCGGGCGCAGTGATGGTCGCCGTGCCCTGCGCAAGCACTTTGAAGTCGACTTCAACGCCATTGCCTGGACGGTGCTTTCGTCGCTGGCCGCCAGAGGCGAATTTGATCAACAGAAACTGGAACAGGCCCGCAAGGAGCTGGGCATCGATTCCGACAAACCCAACCCGGTAGGAGAATAGAACCATGGCAACAGAATTCAGACTTCCAGAGCTTGGAGAAAATATTGAATCCGGCGATGTGATCAATGTTCTCGTCAAGGTCGGCGATGCAGTCAAGCTGGAGCAGTCCGTGCTGGAGGTGGAGGCGGGCAAGGCAACGATGGAAATTCCGTCGACGGTTGAAGGAACAGTAACCGTCCTGCATGTCAAAGCGGGCGATGGCGTTGAGGTGGGGCAGGTGATACTCGAGGTAGGGGAAGGCGCTGCCGCTGCACCGGTACCGGTGGACGCTCCCGCCGAGGAGGCCCCGCAACCGGCAGAAGCCTCTGCGGAAGCGGCTTCGCAGCCGGAGGAAGTTGCCCCGGAACCCGTGGCGGAACCAGAGCCGCAGCCCAGGGCGGAAGAACCTGACGGGGAACCGGTTCCCTCACCAGTTGCCGAAGCGGCACCGGTTGAAAAGCCGGCCGCGCCCGCCAAGGCGGCCGTATCTGCCGCACCGGTGCCGGAGGGAGTTGTCCCGGAACCCGTGGCGGAACCAGAGCCGCAGCCCAAGGCGGAAGAACCTGAAGGGAAACCAGCCCCCGCACCAGTTGCCGAAGAACCGCCGTCCGAAAAACCGACCGCGCCCGCCAAGGCGGCCGTATCCGCCGCGCCTAACGTGCGTCGGTTGGCCCGCGAGATCGGTGTGGATATTCACAATGTCAAACCGGCCAATGTCGGCGGCCGCATCAGTGCCGAAGAGGTGAAGGCATATGCGAAACGGCTCATTCTGGCGGGCAGCCAGCTGGCGACGGCATCCGGTGGGCGGTTGCGCCCGTCGGTTGAGCACGCCCGGCCGTTGCCGGACTTTGGTTCGTTCGGAAACATCCGACGCGAAAAAATGAGCCAGGTCCGCAAGGCGACCATGGAGCACCTGACGCATGCGTGGGTTACGATTCCGCATGTGACCCAGCACGATATGGCCGATATCACCAAGCTGGAGGAGCTGCGCAAACGTTTTGCGCCGAAGGCGGAAGCGGCAGGTACCAAGCTCACCGTGACGGCGATCCTGGTGAAGGTGGTGGCTGCCGCGCTGAAGGTCCATCCCAAATTCAACAGCAGCATTGATCCGACCACCGAAGAGATTCTCTACAAGGATTTCTATAATATCGGCGTGGCGGTCGATACGGAAAAAGGCCTGCTGGTTCCGGTGATCCGGGATGCGGATAAAAAGAACATGGTGGCGCTGGCGCAGGATCTCGGCGCAATCGCGCAAAAAGCCAGGGGCGGAAAAATAGCTTTGGCCGATCTACAGGGCGGCACCTTTACCATCACCAATCTGGGCGGGATCGGCGGATCGTTCTTTACGCCGATTGTGAACTCGCCCGAAGTGGCGATTCTTGGAGTCGGCCGTGCCATCATGGATCCGTGCATCGGAAAAGGGGATGGCATGTGCGCACCGCGTTTGCGGATGCCGCTGTCGCTCTCCTACGACCACCGCATCATTGATGGCGCCGACGGCGCGCGTTTCCTGCGCTGGGTGGTCGAGGCGATCGAGGAGCCGATGCTGATTTCGCTGGAAGGTTGAGGATTTACTGGCTGTCTTGCCGTTCCTTCTCAAACTTAATCGTGTTATCGGCGAGGGCCTGTTGCAGGGCATCCTGCGGAACACCGGCAACGTGACCGTCGCAGAATACAATGTTCACTTCCGGGTTTTGTTTGCCGCCATGCCGCCTGCTGGCGAAAACCGGCTGAAAGTCGTTTTCGCTGGTTAGATTAAGAGTGGCATTTGCTCCGCGATCCGCCATCAGGATGGTGGAGGAGGGACTGTAGATTTGGCTTGAGCGGCTCCCGTTCAGCACCAGCGAGTTCACACCATAATCCCCAAGCTGATTTCGCATTGTACTTTCCCCCTTAACCGCGGGGCAGAAAAACACGGCATGCACCTTGTCCCCGGAGCCTTGGAGGTATTTAGAGGTAATCGCGCTCCAGTCGTTGGTCATTTGAGGGTAGCGGCCTTGGTGGTCGGTGGCGTAGTTAAGAATGACTTTTGAAATCTGGCTCAGGTTGGAGCGGCATTGCGTCGATTTTGCCTTGCGCACCGCACTGTTGGCCGCCGGGGTTATGATCGAGGCCAGTACGCCGATGATGGCG
>JAIPIO010000232.1 GCA_021734595.1 Kiritimatiellales bacterium
GCCTACTGGTGGCAGAACGAAGAGTTTGTCCTGACGCCGATCACCAAGGACCGCAAGACGCGCACGTATTTGAGCTTCAGCCCGGACGGCAAACGCTTGGCCGTGGTGGAGAGCGGATACCTCCTGCGCTCGTTTAAGCCGGACGGCACCTATGGGCGCGTACTCAAGGCTTCGCCGTTTGAAATCCACTACGACTGGGCGCCGGACAGTCGTTGGCTGGTCTGTTCCTCCAAGGACAGCTGGGGCAACAGCGATGTGTGGATCGTTGACGATACGGGTGAACAAAGGCCGTTCAACCTGTCGCGCCATCCAAACTGGGACGGCAACGCACGCTGGTCGCCCGATGGGAAGATTATCGCGTTTGTGGGTCGGCGCTACGACAAGGAGACGGATATCTTTTATGTCTGGCTGCAGCGCGAAGACGAGGTGCGCGACAGCCGCGATCGCAAACTGAAAGAGGCGCTGGAGGCCATGGAATCGGGGCGCGGCAAAAAACCGGCGGACACTTCTGAAAAACCTGGCAAGAAGAACGGAAATGGTGGCGAAGAAACGGAAACCAAACCGGAACAGCCTAATAAAGAAAAAAAGAAATCCGGCGGGGTCAGGATAGATTTTAACGGACTGGCCGAGCGCATTCATCGCATCCATATTGGCGGCACCCCCGACGATCTGTTCTGGTCGTTCGACTCCAAGGCACTCGCGTTCAAGTCGACGATCAACGGAAAAAAAGGGACGTATAAGGTGGTCTTCCCGCATCATTTGAAGCCGGACTTCATGATCAAAGATACCGGTACCTATGCCCGCTGGATCAAAAAAGGCAGCAAGATTATGTGGCTCAATGACGGTGTGCCGGCGGCCTATACGGAAAAGTATCCGTTCAAGGTGTTTCAGGAAACCAATGTTGCCGACTACCGGCGGTTGGCGTTCCGCCTGATCTGGCGGCGCTTCCGCGACCGGTTCTACGATCCTGAGATGAACAATCTTGATTGGGAGGCCGTGCGCCTGAAATACGAAGACGCTGCAGCGAACAGCGGAAGCTGGGAATGTTTTGAGCGGGTGGCGGAAATGCTGATGGGTGAGCTGAATGCGTCGCACATTGCGTTTGAACAGACCAAGGATTCGCGCAAGGAGTGGAACCCGGAATACACCGCGCGGCAGGGATGGAGCAAGCGCACGGCTGCGCTCGGATTGTATTTCGATGTTGCGCATGGCGGACCGGGCTTGAAGGTGAGCCATGTCGTGAGCGACAGCGCCGCCGACCGGGCGGAGCAATCGGTCCGTCCCGGCGAAATCCTGCTGGCGATCGACGGCATGGAAATCGGGCCGGGAACAGACCTCCCCACGGTGCTCAATGGTCGCTATCCGCGCACTGTCACGTTGCGGGTGCAGGGGACTGACGGGGCAGAACGCAATGTGGAAGTGGAAGAGGAAAGCTTTGAGAACCTGCGTAAGCTGGTGCGCAAGGAGTGGATGGATTCCAACCGTGCGAAGGTTGAGCAGCAGAGTAACGGGCGTCTGGGCTACCTCGATATCAAGGCGATGGACTTTGCCAGCCTGCGGCAGTTTGAGAAGGAAATCTATGCCCGCGGCTTCGGCAAGAGCGGACTGGTGATCGATGTACGCAACAATCCGGGCGGATTTATTTCCGACTACCTGCTGGCGATTCTCTGCCACCCCGGCCACGCCGTCACCGTTCCGCGCGACGGCGAAAAATGCTACCAGCAGGGCTACCTCCCGTCGGCGGCCTGGTTTAAGCCGATCGTGGTGTTGTGCAATGAATATTCCACCAGCAATGCCGAAATCTTCAGCCACGCCATTAAAACAATGGGGCGCGGAAAGATTGTTGGTGTACCCACCCAGCGGGCGGTGATTTCAACCAATACCGAAAAAATTCTCGATGTCGGAAACATCCGCATGCCGCACCGCGGGTGGTTCACGCTGCCCGATGGCCTGGACATGGAGCACAAACCCTGTGTGCCGGACTATATTGTCCGCACCAAGCCCGGCGACATTCCCGCAGGCCGCGATGCACAGCTTGAAAAAGCGGTTGAGGTTTTGCTCGACGAGATCAAATCCGGCGGAGCGGTCAAGACACCCAAACCGGTCTATGCCGCCGAGCTGCGGAAGGAAGAAAATAAATAGCGTTTCAGTTTTCTTCAATCACCAGCCGGATGAATTGCCGGTTTTTCCCGGTGGTGTCTATTCGGTTGGTGAGTGCATTGAAACCATTGGTGAGCGATCCTGTTCCCGCAATCATGTATCCCGAGTTTTTCCAATCATTGGAAATCAGGTATTCCGTTGTTTCGAGGAAGTAGCGCAGGCCGCTGTCGCCGGTTCGTTTGGCATGAATGTATTCCACCGCATCGCCGTTTATTCCAAAGCTTGGAATGCGGCCGAGGCTGGCTGAATTGGTGGGATTTCCGTCCAGACCGAATTCATACAGGTTTATGAGTCCATCGTCGTCGTCATCATTGTCTGGCCCGCCCGGAAGCCGGAAATCATCAGCCCAGTTTTCATAGGGGGTGGGGCGGGGAGAGCGCTCAAGCTCGATCATGTGGAAGACATCATCCAGCGAGTCGGTGTTGACCAGCGCAAGATCGGAGCCGTTCGGGCCGTTGTGCGCCATGACGGCGTTGGTCAGGGTTACGGAAACTGTTTTCCAGGATGAATCGCCGACGCAGGTTACGCTCAAAGCCGTGGCAAAACCGTTTGTTCCGGCATCGTATTGCAGCGCCCATGTCGAACCGGCAATCTGGTCATAGTAGATCACTTTTAAGGCAACCTCTTCCGCCGGATCGGCGAAAAGGTCGTCGTCGCACATGAAATACATGGCGTTCTTCCCGGCGGCATGCTCGAAGCTGCGGGCGAAACGTCCGTAGGGTTCGTTGGTGGATCCGACCCGCCAAAGCCCCTTGCTGGTTCCGTTGGGATCATACTGGGTAATATGCCGCCGGTAGTTCCGGTCGATGACGTTCCAGACGCAGTCGTTCAGACCGGTGGAATCCAGCAGATAGACGTTGCCGGTTTTTGTGGTTACCGCAACGGTGTCTTCATTCGTGGCGCCGCAGGCAGCAAATTCCGCCAAGATGGCATTGATTCTCGCGGTGTTGTCTTTGTTCACCGATCCATAGGTGCCCGCAGGAAAACGGACGGAGTCTGAATAGTCCAGTACGTCCCGCAATGCAATGAAGGCATGCGTTGCCTTTCCCGGTTTCTTCTGGAAGGAGTGCCGGGTGGAAAACCCGAAGGCCTCGTTGTAGTTGCCCGTCAGTATGTAGTCAGGTTTGGTTTCCCACGCATCAAGGCCGCGGTCCACACTGGAAACGGCGGTCCAGTAATAATGCCATTTCAGGGCCTGCCGGGCCATTGGCGTTTCAGCCCACTTGGTATCATTATGTTCGCCCCGGACGAACTCCGGGTTGCCGTCATGGCGAAGCGGGGTGCCGTATCCATAGAAATCGGCCCGCTGGTCGTCGTCCTGATCCTGTTCATTGTTGGCCATGTAGCCGATGGCAATGGTGAACTGCTGTTTGCGGAACTGAACGTTATGGTTTTGCCGCAGCCATCCGGCATAGAGCATTTCACCGCGCAAGCGATCGGATACACCGGTCAGTTCGTTGGTGTCGCTGCCGTTATAATCATCTGCGTTCCATAGAAACCTGATTTCCCGCGTCTCGGGATGGGCATGAAATGCATCGAGAAAGGCAGTGGTCATTTCCTGCATGAAGGCGGCGTACTGGTCGCTGCTAATGTTGTACTGGGGATCGACGGGCATGCCCTTGTAGAGTTGCCGGTCTCCGGTTGACCCGAATGCCGGCTGGAAGAATGCGATTCGCGCCCGTTTATCTTCAGGCAGTCTCGCCATATAGTCCGCCAGTGCATCAAAATAGTTGGTTACATAGGTTTTATAATCGGCATCCAGATAGTAGGGGAAATCACCATTATCCGTGACAACTAGGGGTACGCCACTGGTGTAGATCCAGTCCGGTGCGTGCGGGCCGGTCCAGAACGAACCGTAGTAATAGTAGCCGTTGTTCCGCGCCCGGGTCAGCACCGTGTCCAGCTCGCTGAAATCGAACACGCCCTGGGAGGGTTCCATGTTGGACCATCTCGGTCGGCCCGCTTCGCCGGCAATGCAGTTGGTGTAGGCCGTTAGGTCAAACACATTCCCAAAGGTGTTGACCCACACCCCGGCATAGTCGGGGCGTCGGGTGAGGTAATCCCCGTAACCAAGGCAGGCGAACATTGCCGTAAATGTCGTCATGCAGAGCAATATATGTGTCTGGAGTGTTCTCATTTAAAACTAAAGCTGACATCATAGCTGTTCATTTGGAAGGAAAAATGGTTTCCAATGACTGGAAGTTTCTGCCGTGGAATGTCCAAGGATTGGAAGCTGCGGGCGTTATGTTTCCAACAGTTGGAGAATAGTTTACAGATAAGGGAAGCCAAGTGTGACCTTGCATCTAAATGCCACGATCGTGGGAGTTAGATGCAAGATGACGTAAAAAGGAGAAACAGGATGATTACAAGCAGACGTTGTATTTTTGGACTTACGTTGATTGCGGTTTTGTTTGCTGGCGGATTTGCCGATGCGGCAAAGAAAAAGAAAAATGAACCGGCCTACACCCCGGAAGAAGGTTCGGCTGAACTGGACAAAAAGGCCAAGCGGGCGAAACGACCGAAAAAGCCAAAAGAGAAGGTCGTGATTGATCCGAGCCTGCCGAACGTGCTGATTATCGGCGATTCGATTTCGATCGGCTACACGCCCAAGGTGCGCGAACTGCTCAAGGGCAAGGCCAACGTGATCCACAATCCCGGTAACGCCCAGGGAACCACGTTGGGGCGCGAAAAGCTGAGCGATTGGCTGGGCGACACCCAATGGGATGTGATCCATTTCAACTGGGGACTGCACGACCTCAAGCATGTGACGGAGGCTGGAACATCGAAGAATTCCAACGACCCCGCCGATCCGCAGCAGGCCGATCTGGCAACCTACACCGCCAACATGGAAATTCTGGCGAAGCAGTTGAAGGCCAACGGCGCTAAACTTATATTTGCGACCACCACGCCATATCCGGCGGGTGTCAAGCCGTGCCGCAAGCCGGAATATGCTGGGCAGTACAACGCCGCTGCGTTGAAAATCATGAAGGCGAATGGCATTGTGGTGGACGACTTGCATGGGCTGATTCTGCCGCGCATGGCGGAACTTCAGAAGCCGGTGAATGTGCACTTTAACCCGGAAGGCTCGCAGCTGATGGCCGAGCAGGTGGTGAAATATATTCTGACAGCGCTTGGAAAATAGTTTTCCAATGCTTGGGAACCGCCGTTTCCCGGGCATTGGATGTCAGAAAGGATGTTTTGCAATCGTTCAATGGGTATGTTTATATAGCGAGCATGGAGGCGTGATATGAAACCGTTGCATTTCTTTTTTATGATTATTGGAATCCTGATTATCGGGGCAGTCGTTTATTTGGCTGCCATCGGTGTTCAGGAGACGAAACCGTTAGGCTCAACAGAGGAGGAAGTACCCATGGTCAGTGCAGAAGCGCTCAGTGAAATTACCACCCAAACCGCCGGGATGGGGCAGATGTTGTCGTGGGCGGTCATCGCCTTCGCCATTATCCTGCAGACGATATCGTGGGTATCGGCAACCTATAAGTTTGCGCAGATCAAGCGTGCGGAAATGTCGCTGGAGCACCGCTTTCAGCAACTGGAGGCGATTGAGATCTATTTCGACCTGCCGCTCTATTTCGGTCTGCTGGGAACGGTGATGTCGTTCATATTGATTACCCTGCATCCGGATGCGGGACTGATGTTCGCCTATGTTTCGACTGCACTGGGGATCGTGGTGTCGGTTATCCTGCGCCTCTCCTACCTGACTCCGTACAAGCAGGATCTCATCGCCCAGCGCGCATCAGACTAACTTCCGACTGAAAGTGTGAATCATGAGACGTTCTGTACTGATAGTAATGCTTGATGTGATGGTGCTTTCCGTGCTGTCGCTGACGCGCGGCGGGGGGGATCCGAGCAATATTCTGCCGGTGCACCGCTGGAGCGCGATCATTGAACAGGGGTTGGCGAAGGAGCAGATGCTCAATGACGAGATTGCCCGCCTGAAAGAGGAGGCCGCGCGTGAGCGCAAGGCCGCCGAGCTGGCGGAAAAGCTGGCCAACATGGCGAGGGAAGAGACCGACACCAGCCACAAGCGCGAAGAGGAAGCCCTGTTGCGCGCACGGATTGCCGAGGAACTGGCGCGCGCATCCGCTGAACAGGAAGCCGAAGCGCGCATGACTGCCGCCTTGGCCGAACAAGCCCGGAGCGAAGCCGAACGTGCGGCGCTTGACGCGGCGGCACAGGCGAAGCTGGCCCAGAATCGCGAGACCGAGGC
>JAIPIO010000233.1 GCA_021734595.1 Kiritimatiellales bacterium
ACTGGAACCGAAGGACAAGCGGTCCATCGCCATCGTCGGTTCGCGCGCCACGTCGCATTATGGATTGACCGTGGCCGACCGCTTGGCCTACCAGCTGACGCAGACCGGATTCACGGTCGTAAGCGGGTTGGCGCGTGGAACGGATACGGCGGCACACCGGGGCGCGTTGAAAGGCGGGGGGCGGACCATCGCGGTGCTGGGCGGATCGCTGGATAATCTCTATCCGCCGGAAAACGAAGCGCTCGCCAAGGACATCGCCAAAAACGGTGCGGTGATCAGCGAGTATCCCATGGGCCGGCAGGCGGACCGGATGACCTTCCCGTACCGTAACCGCATCGTGAGTGGTTTGAGCATGGGCGTGATTGTCGTGGAATCAGGGGTGAAAGGCGGCTCGATGCACACCGCCGATGCCGCGATGGAACAGGGCCGCACGGTCTTTGCCGTGCCGGGCCGCATCGATTTGCCGGGCGCACACGGCCCGCACCGGCTGATTAAGAACGGGGCGAAGCTGGTCGAGTCGCTCGATGACATTTTGGAGGAATATGAATTTTTGATTCCGCCTTCGGAACTGGATGCTCCGGCACCGGCTACCGCCGCGCGACCGGATGTGCCGCTTTCGGAGGAGGAGTCGAAGATTGTTGAGGCGCTTTGGCAGGAGTCGCTTGATGTCGATTCGCTGGCGCGCAAAACCGGCTTGAAAAGCCATCAGCTCAGCAGCTTGCTGCTGGGGTTGGAAATGAAGCGCGTGGTTAGAATGCTCCCCGGTCGCATGGTCGAGCTGGCCGACGACCTGCGTGGAATGAAATAATATTTATTAATTGTGTGTTTAAAAAGAAGGGGTAGCAATGAGCAAAAATTTAGTGATTGTGGAGTCGCCGGCGAAGGCGAAGAAGATTAACCAGTTTCTCGGCAGCGAGTATGTGGTCATGGCGTCGGTCGGCCATGTGCGCGATCTGCCGCCGAAAAAGCTCGGCGTGGATGTCGAGAAGGAGTTTGAGCCGGAATACGTCGATACGGTGCGCGGCAAAAAGGTGCTTAAGGAACTGAAGACGGCAGCGAAAAGCTGCGACAAGGTATTCCTGGCGCCCGACCCTGACCGCGAAGGGGAGGCGATTGCCTGGCACCTGCTTGAAGCCTTGAAGGATACCGTTGCGGAAGAAAATTTCTACCGCGTAACCTACAACGAGATTACAAAATCTGCCATTCTCGCCGCGTTCCAGAGTCCGGAAAAAATCGACATGGACCGCGTGAACGCGCAGCAGGCGCGGCGGATTCTCGACCGGTTGGTGGGATTCAAGGGCAGTCCGGTGGTGCGCCGCCAGATTCGCGGCGCCAACAGCGTGGGTCGCGTGCAGACGGTGGCGCTGCGTCTGGTGTGCGAACGCGAAAAATCGATTCTGAATTTCAAGCCGGAGAGCTACTTCGTGGTCGGCGCGAAGGTTCGCAAGCAACAGGAACCGCTTGATCCGTTTACGGTGAAGCTGGCACGCATTAATAATGAGCCAATAGGTATAAAGGACCGCAAGTTGTTGCCGGGTGCCATTAAGACACAGGAGCAGCTTGACGCAATCCAGGCGGAACTGGACAACAGCGCGCTGCGCGTGGTGGATGTGATTGAAAAGACGGTTCAGCGCAAAGCGCGCGCGCCGTTCATTACCAGTACGCTCCAGCAATCGGCGTCGGGCGCGTTGGGCTATGCGCCCGCCCGCGCCATGAGCATTGCCCAGAAGCTTTATGAAAACGGGTTGATCACCTACATGCGTACCGACTCGTTCAGCATTGCCAAATCCGCGCAGGATGAATGCCGCGCCTATGTGACGGCGCAGTACGGCCCGGAATACCTGCCGGAAAAACCCAATTTCTACAAAAGCAAAGGCGCGGCACAGGAGGCGCACGAAGCCATCCGTCCGACCGATGTGAACGTCACGCCGGTTTCCCTCGACGGCAAACTTGATGCGCAGGAGCTGAAACTCTACAAGCTGATCTGGCAGCGTTTCGTTGCCAGCCAGATGGTTCCGGCCCAAATCGCCCGCCGCACGGTGGAGGTTGAGGCCGGCACGGAAAACACCTACCTCTTCCGCGCCACGGCGTCGGAAGTCGCCTTCCCTGGTTATATGAAGGCCAGCGGTATCGAAGCCGCCGCCGATAAGAAAAACAACGGCGATGAAGACGAGTCCGAAACCGAAAAAATTCCGCCGCTGGTGCAGGGCGAAGGGCTGGATTGCCTCGACTGGCTGGCCGAGCAGAAGGAGACCAAGCCGGTTTCGCGCTATTCCGAGGCGGCGCTGATCAAGGCGCTGGAAGAAAACGGGGTGGGGCGCCCCAGTACGTACGCCGCCATCATGTCCAAGCTCGACGAGCGCGAATATGTCTCCAAGGAAAAACGTTCGCTGGTGCCCACTCCGTTGGGAATGGATCTGATTGATCTGGTGCTGAAGACGGAAGAAAAACTGAAGTCGGAAAACAAGGTGGATCTGTTCGAAGTGCATTTTACCGCCGACATGGAAACCAAGCTCGACCAGATCGAAGCGGGTCAGGTCGAGTGGACGCAGATGATGACCGGGTTCTACCCGTCACTGCTGGAATGGATCGACAACGCCCGCGAAACCGCGCCGGTCGAGCAGGTGGGAAAATGTCTCCAGGCATTGGAAACCGTCACCGAGTGGGCGGCACCGGTCAAAAGCGGCAAGCGCACCTACGACGACCAGAAAACCGTTGGCGAACTTCGCGACGATGTGGCGGAAGGCAAGAAGCTTTCCAAGCGGCAGGGCGAAATGCTCTTCTCCATCTGCTGCCGCTACATCCAGCAGGTTCCGGCGGAGCTGGCGCAGGAGCTGGAACTGGTCGAGCCGGAAAAACCGCGTGACGACACCATGCAGAAGCTGGAAATCCTGGCAGGTGTAAAATGTGAGGAACCGCGCACCGTCGGTAAACGCACCTATGATGACGCCCAGTTCTGCAATTCGCTCAAGGAGCAAGTCCAGACCGGCAAGCGGCTCAGCGACCGCCAGCTCGCCTACCTTGATACGCTGCTCACCAAGTACTCCAAGCAGATTGAAAACTTCGACGAATTGAAGGCTAAATTCGGCCTTGCCGAAAAGGAAGAGGTTGAAGCCGACCCGACGACCGCGCCGGTGCTGGAACTCATGAAAAGCGTTGTGGAGTGGGCACCGCCCACCAAGCGCGGCAAGCGCGAGTTCAACGACCAGACCTTCTTCGAATCGCTCTCGTCTCAATTCGCCGGCAAAGGCGCGTTATCCGAGCGGCAGGTCGCTGCGCTGAAAAAGATGGCGTCGCGCTACGCCTCGCAGATCCCGACCTACGCCGCGGTCCAGGAGCAGCTAGGCCTGCCCGCACCCAAGGCGCCGAAGCCGAAGAAGGAAGACGCCAAGGAGTAGCGCTTCAATTTTCATTTTCCAGACATTGGAACTTTTCTTCCACTGGCTGGGAAATCTGCTATTGTATTTTTCCAATGTCTGCCACGTGAGTCACGTTCCCGCGTGCGAGCCACGTTGCCGTGTCTCTGACGCGGCTCACTGTGGCACGTGCCAACGTGGTCACGTGAGGACTTTTGCAAAAGGCGGTAGGGATGAAGAATTTGGCGCGCGTAGTTGCGTTTTTTCTGGTCGGTTGTGTTGCAGCGGCGGCCATTGAGATCCGGGTGGAGCCGGGCACGGAAATTTCCACGCTGATCGAGGCGCGGGATGCCATCCGCAAGCTTCCGCACACTAATTCCGGTGAGCTGACAGAGCCGGTACGAGTGACGCTGGCCACGGGAATACATCGGATCGACAAGCCGCTGGTGCTGACTCCGGTCGACAGCGGCAACGCTGCGGCGCCGGTTGTATGGCGAGGCGAATCGGGTGCGGTAATCAGTGGCGGTCGGGAAATCAAGGGCTGGAAGGTCGGCGCCGATGGCCGCTGGCGCACGACAGTTTCATCCGGCTGGCGGTTTACCCAGCTCTTCGTCAACGGGGAAGCACGTTCGCGTCCACGGCTGCCTAAGCAGGGATTCTACCGTGTGGCCGGTTTCCCGGAAGGGTGCCCGCCGAAGGTTCACTACCACACGGACTGCAAAAGCTTTGAATTCAAGCCGGGTGATATACGCGCCGACTGGCATAACCGCGCCGATGTCGAGGTGATCGTCTACCACTACTGGACCGACTCGCATCTGCCGATTGAATCGGTGGACGAAACAAGCCGTATCGTCACCTTCGTCCACAAGGCGGGCAAGGTCTTTGCCGACGGTCATGGCAAGGAAGGCTCCCGCTACATCGTCGAAAACGTCAAGGAGGCGCTTGGCGAGCCGGGGGAATGGTATCTTGATCGCGCCGACGGGGAGTTGACCTATCTGCCGAAACCGGGCGAAACGCCGGCCTCCGTTACGGTGGTGGCGCCGGTGGCGAAAGCCCTGCTGCAGCTCGCCGGAAATCCTACCAAGCGCAGGCTGGTGCAGCATGTTTCGTTCGAAAACCTGATTTTTAAGCACACCAACTGGCAACTGCCGAAGGGCAACAGCAATGACGGCCAAGGTTCGTCCAGCATTCCGGCGGCGATCACCCTGACCGGCGTGCGGGATGTTGCGTTTTCCCGCTGCCGGGTGGCCGACACCGGAACATGGGCCTTTGAAATCGGCGAGGGTTGCCGCCGGACGGCCATCACCGCCTGCGAGGTCGGTCCGGTCGCCGCGGGTGCCATCCGGGTGGGCGGCAGCGATAGCCATCCGCTGCTGCGAACCGGGGAAATTACTATTGAAAACAACCATATTCACGATTACGGCACGGTTTACCCCTCGGCGGTCGGTGTTCTGCTGACCCATGCCGACAGCTGCCGGGTGGCGCATAACCATATTCACGACGGTTTCTATACCGGCATATCGGTCGGTTGGCGCTGGGGATATGGCGAGTCGCCTAGCCGCAATAATCTGGTTGAATACAACCACATCCACGACATCGGCAAGGGGTTGCTGTCGGACATGGGCGCCATCTACACCTTGGGGCGGTCGCCCGGGACCATTATTCGCGGCAACCGCATCCATCACGTTGATGCCAGCTATTACGGCGGGTGGGGCATCTACAATGACGAAGGCTCCAGTTATATCCTGATTGAAAACAACTTGGTTCACGACACCAAGTATGCGCTCTATGACATTCACTATGCCCGCGACCTGATGGTGCGCAACAATATCTTTGCCTTTGGCGAAAAGGAGACCATCAAGCGCGGCAAGGTGGAACCGCACCGCACCGTGACGCTGGAGCGGAACATTGTCTACAACACACTGCCGGAGATGTATCACGGAAACTGGAAGGACATGGAACATAGCCACTACCTTTTCCCGCAAAAGGGCAAGCACCAGCCTCAGAGAAGCGAGACGCGCACGCAGACATTTCTCGCCGACTACAACTGCTATTTCAGCCCGGTCGTGAAACCGGAGGAACTGCGCTTCGCCGGGGCTTCCTTCGAAGAGTGGAGGCAGCGCGGTCAGGACAAACACAGCATGGTTGCCGATCCGGGATTCGTCGATGCCGAGTCGCGCGACTTCAGGCTGAAACCGGGCTCTCCGGTTCTGGCGCTTGGATTTGAACCGTTTGATTTCAAGAAAGCAGGAGTTCAGGTTCCAGCAGGGCCGGAATAATATATTTCCGGTTTCCAACGGTTGGATAATCTGCTCCAATGCTTGGATCTTGCATGGGAAGGTATTCGTGTCGCTTGGAAACGGCGCGGTCGAATGCTGGTGAGGAACTACAGAATTTGAACCACGGAATACACTGAATTCACGGAAGTCGAACCACGGATGAACACTGATGGACACGGATTTGAAAAGGTAAATGCTGCATCTAACCCTGTTTGCCGCATTGTTGTTCTCGACCGGGTGTGCAATACACATGTCTTCTAAGGATGGCACAACAATCGGATTCAAGGAGACGGAGAGAAATTCTCGTGAGCACTGGTTCCCCAAAGGGTACGACCGACCGGATGGGAAGAAATGATCATGAGGCTTTTAGGGGATGATTCCCAAGGATTGGAAGTTGCCGGGGTGGTTTTTCCAATGGTTGGAACGGCGGATGGATGTGGGGTTTTTTGGCAAAATGATTTGGTGGCAGAATAATATAATATTTGTTTCTTTGCGTCTTTGCGGTCGAACTGAATTACCAGGCATGGGGTTGCTTTCAACGATCCGTGCATAGAGCATTTTGTAAACTACCTGGTTGGCGAGAAGACCGCCTCCGAGCATACGGTCAGCAACTACCTGATGGATA
>JAIPIO010000234.1 GCA_021734595.1 Kiritimatiellales bacterium
AGGAACAACGGAAGGCAAAAACGCTTCGGGTTGATTCATCCCGGCCTCTGATATCTTCAGAGAACCTCTATCCGTGAAAAAGTCCATCAAAATCAAAGAAATCACACGCGAGCCCGAGGTCCGCTTAATCTGGGTCTAGCACAGGTCCAGAAAGCGATCGACACACTCGCCCGGCGCTATGCCGAGCGTATCAAGCACGGACGACGCCAACTCGCGGCTCGAAGCAAGCGCACCACAATGAAATGCCTCAGGCCAGGACCAAGCATACATGATGCCGCCGGCTTCCTCCAAAATGACTTTCGCCGCCGCCAAATCCCATACATAAATGCTGTGTTCGTAATACCCGTTCAACCGGCCGCACGCCGTGTAAACGATGTCTAAAGCAGCGGAACCGCTGATCCGCAGTTTCTGAACCTGCCCCGCCAACGCCGTCAGACCGTCCACCGTAGTGGTCTCCGGAGACAGTTTACTGAATCCGACAGCCAGCATGCCCCCGCCTAAATCGTCGATCCCGGAGACCCCGACGGAAGAACCGTTCAGCGTCGCCCCCATCCCTTTGACGGCGCTGTACAGCTCCCCTCGCAACGGATCGAAAACAACACCCACCACAGGGTCCCCGTCAACACACCAGGCAACCGACGTACAGAAATGCGGATGCCGATGCGAAAAGTTGACGGTCCCGTCCAGCGGATCGATAACCCATACGCCCTCCCCGGCCCCCTCGCTCGCCCCCGCTTCCTCCGATATGATCGCATCCCGCGGACGCCGTTCCGCAAGAATACGCATGATAGCGGCTTCGGCATCCACGTCGGCGGCAAGCTTAACATCGTGCCGCTCACGCCGGTTCACACGAATCTCCCCCGCCTGCCACTGCTTGAGAAGAACATCGCCCGCCGCATGTGCAGCGGCTGTCGCCACCGAAAGTATTTCGTCATACATAACCGTATTCCTGCACCCATTTAAAAAACCTTGTCGCGCCGGCGTTGTAAAGCGGTCCTCCAGGGCCGCAAACCGGCGTCCGAACAGGCCATGAGACCCGCGTTACCGCCACCCTCTTAGCCTGATTAATTCGTCAACTCCCTGTGTCGTTCGCCGCGGTGCGACGTTCGGATGCCCCCCAGGAGGCATAGAGTTCGCCGGCCCCGGACACGGCCTTGTTCGTCTCCATCTCCGCTTCAAACTTCTGGCGCTGCACGGCCATTTCCCGTTCAAAATCTTCCTTGCACTTACGATTCGCCTCGATAAGCGCCCTCAAGTCGGAGGCTGCGGTCTCGACCTCATAAATACGCTGCAATTCCGTTTGCTTGTCTTCGACGGCCTGCTTGAGACGTGTGTACTCCTCTGTCTCACTCTCGAACTTTCCCGCCAAGTCCGTCAACTGCTTGCCGATATCCGAGCGCAGATCATGGATACGCCGGACGGGATCTTCGCTTTCGGCGCGCTCCGCCGCCGCGGAAGCCGCCTCCTGACGCCACTTCTCCTTCTCGGCATCGGCATTCGCCAATTCCTTTTCCTGCGTTTCCAGAGAGTTCCTTCATCTCCTCGTACGCGGCAAACATTTCCTTCTTCGTGTTCGACATCGATATCAACGGTGCTTCAGCTTGCTCAGTCATGACAAAAACCTCCATTGGGATTGGGGAATGTTTGAATCCGAGAAGATGGAAAAGTAACGCGGAACGCCGCCGAATGCAAGGGTATGAAAGCTGTTAGGAGCTTCATTGCTTTCCCAAAAACGAAAAATAGCCTTCCCGGGATTGCCGGGCGGATGTCAAAACCCCTGTCAAGTACCCAGTGCGTGATCTCGCGATAATGCCTCGGCACATTCGCCTGCCGCAGGATTTCATTATCATATACTGCGTCCATTACTCTCATCAAATGGTTCTTCCCGGTCATTGCCGAAGTCGATGTTAACGGTTTGCCTTCTCCGCAAGCGTTGCCTCTCGGCAGCTCTGCGTCTGACCTCGGGATCGGCCTCGGCATACTTGGCCCGCAGTTTAGCCAGTTGCTGGTTTTCCCGTATGCATTCCTGAAGTGAATTCAATCCTGGATCATTGCAAGGAATGGAAATAGCCCGGATATTGCACTGGCCGCGACCCACTGCCGCAGGCGCTACTCGCTGGCCGAACCCGGGAGGCGGCTGGAGCCGGTATCCCCGGCAGCGGTCAGCAATGCCAGGAGCAATATGGCAAGAAGAATGAAAGCGGATCCGGAGTTGAAAAAGCGGCTGGATGAAATATCCTTATGATTAAAGACTAAGGTTAATAAAGTCAAATTAGAGGACCGACCTCCCGGACCTCACCTATATCCCGGGTTTAAGTGTTACCAATGTATTCGGTCTATACCTTCAAAACCGTATCTTCCGCCTTAATCTTTACCCTTTTCTGGTTGTTTCGGTGCTGGATATTCGAGCGCAAATTGTTTAAGAATGCAAACTGGGGGTCACTAAACATCATGGAAATCCGGCACAATTAATTACGCCTTATTTATCCTCTTAACTACTAGCCTGAACGACCATACATTGTTATAGCGTTCCATTAATTCGGAGGACACTTGAATCATGAAACGCACCATCGTAGCCGGCCATATCTGCCTGGACATGATTCCCGCCATTGACCATGCACTGGACATGCAGCCCGGAAGGCTGTATGAAGTGGGTGCCGCCACTGTTTCCACCGGCGGCGCCGTGTCGAATACCGGCATCGCCCTCCATATCCTGGGTGTCCCAACGTCGCTGGCCGGAAAAATCGGCGACGATATGTTCGGCCACGCAGTCCTCGATTTGGTGAAGAGCCGCGACCCGGCCATGGCTGACGGCATGATTGTCGAACCGAACGCCGTAACATCTTATTCCGTCGTTATCAACATTCCCGGCATAGACCGCACATTCCTCCATTGCCCCGGAGCTAACCACACCTTCAGCAGCGCCGATATTCAACCCGCGAACTTCCAGGACGCAGCACTCTTCCATTTCGGCTACCCCCCACTTATGCAACGTACGTACACCGATGGCGGCCATGAACTCACCGACATCTTCCAGCGCGTGAAAGCTGCCGGCATCACCACCTCGCTCGACATGACCATGCCGGATCCCGGCGGCCCAAGCGGCGAAGCCGACTGGAAGGCCATCCTGACCATGGCATTGCCGCACGTGGACATCTTCATGCCGAGCGCGGACGAAATCCTTTACATGCTGGATCGCGAAAAGTTCGGCCAGGGCGACGACCTCAAGGGCGACGATGTCAGCCGCCTCGGCGAACAACTCCTCTCGCTGGGTGCCGCGGTCGCCGGCGTAACGCTGGGAGCCCGGGGCCTCTACCTTCGAACCGCCGGAGAAGATCGCCTTAAAACAATGGGGGCCGCCATGCCGGCAAACATCGCGAACTGGGCCAACCGCGAACTGTGGATACCCGTGTATCACGTTGATCAACTGGTGGGCGCGACGGGGGCAGGCGACGCGACCTTTGCCGGTTTTTTGGCCGCGCTCCTCCGGAACATGGACATAGAAACCGCGGGCAGTATGGCAAACGCCGTCGGCGCATGCAACGTACAGGCAGCCGACGCACTCGGCGGTATCCAGCCGTGGGATGCCACGACGGCACTGGTCAACAACGGCTGGGAACGGGCAGCTCTGAACGTGGGAAGCCCCGGATGGCAACAGACGGATACGGGCGTCTGGCGTGGACCGCACGATACAAGCAAACATGCCTGATCGATACCCAGCACGGGATAGGCTTCCATCCATGACCTGAGTGCAATGTGGGAGGGGCTTCCACGCCGCGACCCCCACTCCACCATAATCCTCGTCATCCCAGCGCATCTCCGCCCCGCTCGCCCCTGCCGGCAACCACGCCTCAGTGCTTCTTCTTAAAATAGTGCGTACTCTGGCCGACAGCTGCCTCGGCGGCTTCCATCAGTGTTTCGGACAGCGTAGGGTGCGTTTGAACCATCAGCGCCAAGTCTTCGGCGTTTGCGCCCATTTCCAATGCTGAGATGCCTTGTCCAATGAGCTCTCCGGCATCTCTGCCGGCAAACCCCACACCGAGTACTTGCTGGGTCTCGGGATCGGTGAGCAACTTGGTCACGCCGTCCGTCCGTCCGAGCGTTAAGGCCCGTCCTGAAGCTTTCCACGGAAAACTCGAGACGTCCACGGCTCTCCCTTCTTTCTTCGCATCCGGTTCCGTCAACCCGCACCATGCCAGTTCAGGATCCGAAAATACAACGAACGGGATGGCCCGGGGCTCAAACGCACTGTTCTTTCCAGCAATCGCCTCGACTGCCACGGGAGCTTCGTGGGTCCCCTTGTGCGCGAGCATCGGTTCACCGGCAACATCGCCGATGGCAAAAACATGCCGGTTCGACGTCCGCCGCTGCTCATCGACATCGACGAACCCCTTCTCGGTCACCTCAATATTGGCTTTCCCCAGGTCAATACTTTCCGTCCACGGCTTGCGCCCCACCGCCAGCATAACCTTGTCGAACAGTTGATCCTTGCCGGGTGCGTTGTCCCCTTCCATCTGTACGTTGATCCCGTTCTTCTGTTCTTTCATGCCGGTCACTTTCGTGGACACCCGGATGGATTCGAATTGTTTCTTCAGCCGCCGCTCGAGAAACTTCACCAAGTCCCGGTCACCGCCCGGCAGGATTTCCGGCAGCATCTCCACCACGTTGACTCGCGAGCCGAGTGACGCGTAAACCTGTCCCAGTTCCAATCCGATATAACCGCCGCCGATCACCAGCAGACGATCAGGCACGTCGTCGATATCCAGCGCCTGCCGCGATGTCATGACGCGCGGGGACTGGATGGCACTGGGAATGGATGCGGGCGCCGATCCTGTAGCAACGATGGCGTGGTCGAACGAAAGAGCGTACTCGTCGCCGTCGGCGGGCACCACCGTCAATGTCCGCTCGTCGCTGAAACGAGCCAGGCCCTGCACATACGTTATCCCGCGCTGTTTGACGATACGGCCGAGGCCGCCTGTTAACTGCTTGATAACCTTATCCTTCCAGGCACGCAGCTCACCCGGTTCCACGCGCGCATTGTCGGCGTGCAGGCCCCAGTCCGCGGCCAATGCCAATTCTTCCTTGAGCTTTACAACATGCAACAGAACCTTTGACGGTATGCACCCCCGATACAGACAAACTCCTCCTGGATTCACTTCCGGATCGATCAGTGTAACCTGCATCCCCATATCCGCCGCCCGGAAAGCCGCGGGGTATCCCGCCGGACCGGCGCCAATCACAACAAGCTCAGCCGTCTTTCTATCAGACATATCTTCAATCCTTTTTTGACTTTGCCGGCCAGTAACGCGGTCCTCCGGGCCGCAAACCCGACGCATGTGCGGGCCTGGAGACCCGCTTTACTTATGCGGCGACGGCACGCCTCGAAGACAGGGCATCACACCCATGTTCGTGAGACTTCAGCCTTCGAGCGAAAGAAGCAAAGGCTCTTCCAGCGCTTCCACGATCCACCGCAGGAATCGCGCGCCGTCGGCGCCGTCGATAACACGATGATCGTACGACAACGCCAGCGGCAGAAGCAGCCGCGACTCGCACGCTTCCCCGCAAAACCTGGGCTGCTTGTAGGCGCGCCCGACCCCGAGAATCGCCACTTGCGGCCAATTCACGATCGGCGTGAAATGCGTACCACCGATGCCGCCGAGGTTCGTCAGTGTAAAGGTCGCGCCCTCCAGTTCATCCGCCTGGATCTTGCCCTCCCGCGTACGCTCCGCGAGCTCCTGCATCTCCACGGCAAGCTCAATCATGTTTTTCCGATCGATATCGCGTACGACCGGCACCAGCAACCCGCGCTCCGTGTCAACGGCAATGCCAAGATGGTAATACTCCTTGTAGACAAGTTGATCCCGCTCCGTATCGAGCGATGTATTAAATTTCGGAAATACTTTCAACGCCGAGGCAACGACTTTGGCCACTATCGGCGTCACGGTCAGTTTTCCTCCGGCTTTCTCTGCTTTTTCCTTGTATCGCTGCCGTACGTTTTCCAGTCCCGTAACGTCCGCAACATCAAACTGGGTGACGTGCGGAATCTGCTGCCAGGAGAGCGTCATCTGCTTGGCGGTCTCGCGCTGAATCATACGGCGCTTCTCGCGATGGACGGGTCCCCACCGCTCAAAATCCGGTAACTCGGGCACCCCGGCCTCAGGAGTCGAAGGTTTACCGCTGCCGCGCGTGTTGCGTTCCCGAGCAAACGCCTTGACATCGGCAATGAAAACACG
>JAIPIO010000235.1 GCA_021734595.1 Kiritimatiellales bacterium
CATATCTTTCGGGGCGAAAGATATGTCATCGAGAGCGATATCCGGGGGCACAGGGTGGTGCTGGATCAGCCGGTGAATGTTGCAGGAACGGACACCGGGCCCACATCGCTGGAGCTGATGCTGGCCGCGCTGGCCGGTTGCATCGGAACCATGGGTCGTGTCATTGCCATGCAGCGGAAAATCAACCTGCGGGGTATGCATATCAAGGTCGAAGGCGAACTGGAGCTCGACGGTCTGCTCGGGAAATCCGCCGAGAAGCGAACCGGTTTCGATGGCCTAACCATCACGGTGGACGTCGATGCCGACATGACCGATGAGGAAAAGGAAGCCTTTCTCCACGAAGTCGACCTCCGTTGCCCGGTTTCCGAAAACCTGCTCAACAACACACCGATCAACGTTAAGCTTGCATAGTCATATTGGGTCGTATTGCCTATGAAAGGCCGCTTTTGCGCGGCCTTTTTTTGCTGTCCGGCCAAGGCGTTGCTTGTGGGTCATTTTTTTACTTTTGCGACACACCATTGTGCCATTTTTTCCCGGGATGCCTGGATGGCGTTATCCGTAAACCATTGAAAAGAAAGGGGAATTCAATCTTTGTCGTGTTGGCACGCTTTTTGTTTATGGGCTAGGTGAAGGCTGGATGGGCCGGTTCCCGCAATGGGTGCGGGAAGCTAAAGCGAAAGGAGTGCAAATCATGTACTGGACAGATAACAGAGCATGGAGCCCGTTTGCGGAGCTGAGATCTTTGCAACGGGAAATGAACCGTCTTTTTGACGGTTACGATAGCGGGACGGCAATGTCCCGTTTCCCGGCACTGAATGTGTGGGGTAATGATGAAAACGTAATTGTAACAGCCGAGCTGCCCGGACTTGAAGTCGAGGATATCGATATCAATGTCGTCAACAATCAATTGACGATCAAGGGCGAACGCAAGGGCGACAAGCCGGCGGAAAATGCCGTCTGCCATCGCAGTGAACGCAACACCGGAACGTTCGTGCGCACCGTGCGGCTACCGTTCGCCGTGGAGAACGGCAAGGTTGCGGCGAAGTATGAAAAGGGTGTGCTGACCGTCACCCTGCCGCGCAGCGAAGCAACCAAACTAAAACGCATTGAAATCAAAACAGCCTAGAGGAGGTGTTTGTCATGAAGGAAAACAAGGAAACGAACCTGGAAAAGGTAGGTCATAACGCTGCAGAACCGACGCGTGATGTGAAGGTGTTCGTTCCCGCAACGGACATCTATGAAAAGGATGATTCCATCCTTGTCCGTTGCGATATGCCCGGTGTTGCGCAAGACCAGATAGATATCCGGCTCGACAACACCGAGTTGGAGATCACCGGCACTCAGGCCGGTGGCAAGCCCGAAGGCGTCGATCTGCTGGCCGGGGAATATGAAACCGGCGTATTCCGCCGCAAATTCAATGTTACGCAGCTGATCGACCGAGACAAAATCCGCGCCCGCCTGCACAACGGTGTGCTCGACATTGAACTGCCTAAGGCGGAACAGGCAAAACCGCGTAAGATCGAAATCACAACAGGAGGTTAAGCGTCAAAGGAGGTGATAACGATGAAAGACAAGTTGGTTCCCTGGCAAAAGCATTCGTTGCGGCATGACCGGCATGGGGACGAGCATCCGTTCGACCTGCTCCATCGGGAAATCAACGACCTGTTCGACACCTACTACCAGTGGGGTGGCAGGTTGGACCGCCATGCAGCGGATTCGACTCGCTTCGAGTTGTCGGAGACCGACGACGAAATTCGGGTGAAGGTCGAACTGCCCGGCATGGATGAAAAGGACATCGAGGTTTCTCTCGATGAAAACATCTTGGTCATCCACGGTGAAAAGAAGGAGCAGAGCGAGAGGAAAAAACGGAACTACCATGTTTCCGAAATGAGATATGGCAGCATCCACCGTTCTTTCCCGTTGCCAACCGAGGTCGATGCCACCAAAGCGGAGGCCAAGTTCAAGCGCGGCGTGCTCACGCTAACGTTCCCGAAAACGGAGCGGGTGAAGGCTGAACGAAAGCGTATTCCGGTTCACTCGGATTAAGTCCAAGGGCGGGGATGGAAACATTCCGTTCCCGCCCGGTGCCCAGCCCGGTTGGATATTCCGGTTCGCGGGTAAAGGCCTAAAGAAACCCGGCGGTGAGCGCGGCGATCTTTACGCCACCATCAAACTCGTCGTTCCGCAGCACCCGACTGCGGAAGAAAAACAACTCTACGAGCAGCTCGCCAAACTTGCGGCGAAACCCTGCCAGATGCCATGAGATCGAACTGCGACAACCGATGCAGAAAAGATTTTCCCGACCTTGGTTGCGTTGGCGGACCGGGAGGCGGGCAGGTGTGCCACGCTGGTGCAGGGGTGCCACGGGTTGTGCCACACCTGCGCCTTTTCGGTGTCGCGGTTTTTCCACTGACTGGAAGGATTTTTCCAATGATTGGAAATAATCCCCCTGTTTGCAAGGGGTTGCGCTTTTAGGTTTCCAAGGTTTGGAAGGTGGCACGTTCGGTGCTTATAGGAAGCCGTTCCGGAACAAATACAGGAGATTTTATGATGGCAACAGCAAGTTCTAAAGTATTGGGTATCGACTTGGGTACCACCAACTCATGCATGGCTGTGATGGAGGGTGGGGAACCCACCGTTATTCCAAATGTGGAAGGCGGGCGTACAACGCCATCGATTGTGGCTTTCACCAAGAGCGGCGAGCGGCTGGTAGGTGCCGCGGCAAAACGACAGGCAGTGACCAACCCAATGCACACGGTTTTTTCGATCAAACGTTTCATGGGTCGCAAATACAACGAAGTGGCGCATGAAATCGATTTGGTTCCCTACGAAGTGGTAAAAGCGAAAAACGGCGATGCGCATGTAAAAATCGGCGACAAGGTCTATTCTCCACCTGAAATTTCGGCAATGATTCTTCAGAAGCTGAAAACAGATGCGGAAGCCTACCTAGGGGAAACCGTGTCCCAGGCGGTAATTACGGTGCCAGCCTATTTCAACGACTCCCAGCGGCAGGCCACCAAGGATGCAGGCCGGATTGCCGGTCTGGAAGTGCTGCGCATCATCAACGAACCGACTGCGGCGTCGCTGGCTTACGGCCTCGACAAGAAGTCGGAAGAAAAGATTGCGATCTACGACCTTGGCGGCGGTACGTTTGATGTGTCGATCCTCGACATCGGCGACGGTGTTTTTGAAGTGACGGCGACCAACGGTGACGGCCACCTCGGCGGTGACGACTTTGACCAGAAGATCATTAACTGGCTCGTGGCCGGCTTCAAGGCGGACCAGGGAATCGACCTGTCGGCGGATCCAATGGTGCTGCAGCGGTTGAAGGAAGCCGCGGAAAAAGCCAAGTGCGAGCTTTCCAGCTCGACGCAGACCGATATCAACCTGCCGTTCATCACGGCGGATGCCAGTGGTCCGAAGCATTTGAATGTTTCGCTGACCCGCGCCAAGCTCGAAGAGCTGTGCGATGATCTGATCACCAAGGCGATTGCGCCGGTGAAAAAATGCCTGAGTGATTCAAAACTGAGCCAGTCGGAAGTGGATGAAGTGATTCTCGTTGGCGGATCAACCCGCATGCCGAAGGTTCAGGACTCCGTAAAGGAAATCTTTGGGAAGGAACCGCACAAGGGTGTGAACCCGGATGAAGTGGTGGCCGTTGGTGCCTCCATTCAGGGCGGTATTCTCAAGGGCGAAGTAAAAGATGTTCTGTTGCTCGACGTGACTCCGCTGACGCTGGGTATTGAAACCCTCGGCGGTGTCCGCACAGCGCTGATTGAACGCAACACGACCATCCCGACGAAGAAGAATGAAATTTTCTCGACCGCGGCGGACAACCAGCCTGCCGTGGAAATCCATGTGCTCCAGGGCGAGCGTCAAATGGCCAAGGACAACAAGACGATCGGCCGCTTCAATCTGGACGGCATCCCGCCGGCACCGCGCGGTGTCCCGCAGGTTGAGGTTACGTTTGATATCGACGCCAACGGCATCCTGAAGGTGAGCGCGAAGGATCTCGGTACCGGCAAGATGCAGCATATCACCATTACCGCATCGAGCGGTCTTTCAGAAGAGGAGATTAACGGTATGGTGAAGGATGCCGAAGCCCATGCGTCGGAAGACGCAACGGTCCGCGAACAGGTTGATCTGAAAAACCAGGCGGATTCCACGGTGTTCCAGACGGAAAAATTCCTCAAGGAGAACGCGGACAAGGTTTCGGCGGATAAGAAAGCCGAAGTCGAGCAGGCGATTGAGCCGCTGAAAAAGGCGCTGGAAAACGAGGACTATGAAGGCATGAAGACCTGCCTTGAAACGCTGAACGAAAAGATGCAGGCCGCCGCCACGGAAATGTATGCGCAGGCGCAGCAGGAACCGGGCGCGGAGGCCGGTCAGCAGGATGCCGATGCGGGCGCGGGACAGGAGAAACCGGCAACGGATGTCGAGGAAGCCGACTTTGAAATGGTTGACGACGACGATAAGAAGGCGTAGTTGAATGCCGGACCGGGAACATTGAACATCGAAATTTGAAATATAGGGTGGCAGGCGCAGCCTGTCTGAAGTGTAAACCAAACAAGGAGGATAGTAATCCATGAAGATCAAACCATTAGGTGAACGCGTACTGGTTGAACCTCTCAAAGAGGGAGAAGTAAACAAGGGCGGAATCATTATTCCCGATTCAGCCAAGGAAAAGCCGCAGGAAGGCAAAGTCATTGCCGTAGGTACCGGCAAGTTGGATGATAACGGCAAGAAGATACCGTTCAATGTAAAAGTAGGCGACACGGTGCTGATGCCGAAATACGGTGGAACGGAAGTTAAGCTGAACGGCAAAGAATACCAGATTATGCGCGAGGAAGACATTCTTGCAATAATCGGTTAACCCCAAATTTAAACAGGAGATTAGTTATGGCTAAACAGATGAAATTTGATGCAGAAGCCCGCGAAGCAAGTCTGCGCGGTGTGGAGAAGCTCAGCCGGGCGGTTAAGGTTACACTCGGACCGAAAGGACGCAACGTAATCATCGACAAGAAATTCGGTTCCCCGACGGTAACCAAGGACGGTGTTTCCGTTGCCAAGGAAATCGAACTCGACGATCCGTTTGAAAACATGGGCGCCCAGATGGTTAAGGAAGTTGCTTCCAAGACTTCTGACATCGCCGGTGACGGTACCACCACTGCCACCGTGTTGGCGGAATCGATCTACCGCGAAGGACTGAAAAACGTTACGGCCGGTGCGAACCCGATGAGCCTGAAGCGCGGTATCGACAAGGCGGTAATTGCGATGGTTGAGGCGCTCAACAAGATGAGCAAGAAGGTTAAGGACGCCGAAGAGATTGCCCAGGTCGGAACCATTTCCGCCAATGGCGATGAAACCATCGGCAGAATCATTGCCGAAGCGATGGAGAAGGTGGGCAAGGACGGCACTATCACGGTGGAAGAAGCAAAATCCATCGAAACCACGCTGGAGGTTGTTGAAGGTATGCAGTTCGATAAAGGCTACCTTTCTCCGTACTTCGTGACGGACGCAAACAGCATGGAAGTGGTCATGGAGGATGCCTACATCCTGTTGTTCGAGAAGAAAGTATCCAACCTGCAGGATATGCTCCCGCTGCTGCAGAACGTTGCCAAAACCGGCAAACCGCTGTTGATTATTGCGGAAGATGTTGAAGGCGAAGCGCTGGCGACTCTCGTGGTCAACAAGCTGCGCGGAACGCTGAATGTCTGCGCTGTCAAGGCCCCTGGATTCGGTGATCGCCGCAAAGCGATCATGGAAGATCTGGCGATTCTGACCAACGGTAAATTCATTACCGAAGATCTTGGCATCAAGCTGGAAAACGTGACGCTCGACGATCTCGGTTCCGCGAAGCGCATTACGATTAGCAAGGACGAAACCACCATCGTTGAAGGTGGGGGAAAAACCCCGGCCATCAAGGGCCGTATCGACCAGATCCGCCGTCAGATCGAAGATACCACTTCGGACTACGACCGTGAAAAATTGCAGGAACGTTTGGCCAAGCTGGCGGGTGGTGTTGCGGTGATCAACGTTGGCGCAGCCACGGAATCCGAAATGAAGGAAAAGAAAGCCCGTGTGGAAGATGCACTGCATGCGACCCGCGCCGCAGTTGAAGAAGGTATTGTGCCGGGCGGTGGT
>JAIPIO010000236.1 GCA_021734595.1 Kiritimatiellales bacterium
GCGTGCTGTTCAACTGGATCGTCAACACCCCGTTTTTCGCGCAGTTGTTGCGGAAGATGTCGGCAAACCCCGGCACCTCGCCTTCAGCCGGGGCAATCACTACCTTGGAGCCCTGCTGCGCAACGGCCCATACCGCATGCTCACGGCTGGAACCGCAACCGAAGTTGTTGCGACCGATAAGGATGGTTGCGCCCTTGGTCTTCGGCTGGTTCAGGATAAAGTCGGGATTATCCGACCCGTCCGCATTGTAGCGCCATTCCGAAAAAAGCGCCGGACCGAATCCGCTGCGCTGGATAGACTTGAGATACTCCTTGGGAATCAAAGCATCCGTGTCGATATTTGCACGGTCAACCGCGCACACCGTTCCTGTAAATGTCTCGAACTTATCCATTATACCAACTCCCTTACATCTACAAATTTTCCGGCGATAGCCGCTGCTGCCGCCATGACGGGACTGACCAGATGCGTACGACCGCCGCGTCCCTGCCGACCTTCAAAGTTGCGGTTTGATGTCGAAGCGCAACGTTCGCCCTGGGCAAGCTTGTCGGGATTCATCGCCAGACACATGCTGCAGCCCGCATAGCGCCACTGCGCTCCCGCTTCGTGGAAGATGCGGTCGAGGCGTTCCTGTTCAGCCTGGTAGCGGACTTTTTCCGAACCCGGGACAACGAGTACACGCAGACCGTCCGCCACTTTTTTGCCTTTCATGATCGCCGCCGCCGCACGGAGGTCTTCGATGCGTCCGTTGGTGCAACTGCCGATAAACACGGTGTCCACCTTGATATCGGTCATCTTAGTGCCCGACTCCAGCCCCATGTATTTGAGCGCATTCGTTACATCGTCAGGGCCGTATTCCTTAACCCCGTCCAGCGCCGGCACTGAACCGGTTACATCCGTGACCATCCCCGGACTGGTGCCCCAGGTGACCTGCGGCGCGAGCTCGTTCACATCGATGGTGATGGATTTATCGAATACCGCATCTTTATCGCTAAAAAGTGTTTTCCAGTACCCGACCAGTTTTTCGAGTTCACCATCTTTAGGCGCAAACGGACGGTCCTCCGCCGTTATGTAGTCGATGGTTGTCTGATCCGGAGCAATCAATCCGGCGCGTGCTCCCGCTTCAATCGCCATATTGCAGACGGTCATGCGCCCTTCCATGGAGAGCGCTTCAATGGCTTCGCCGCAGAATTCAAAGGCGCAGCCCGTTCCGCCGGCGGTGCCGATCTCGCCGATGAGCTTAAGCACCATGTCTTTGGCGGTGACTCCCGGTTGGAGTGTTCCTGTGAACTCAACCTTGAAACTCTGCGGTTTCTTCTGCCGCAACGTCTGCGTGGCGAGTACGTGCTCCACTTCCGAGGTTCCGATACCGAAAGCAATGGCGCCGAACGCACCGTGCGTGGCGGTATGCGAGTCGCCGCACACAATCGTGGTGCCGGGCAGTGTGATGCCCTGCTCCGGTCCGATAATATGCACAACGCCCTGCTTGTCGGATTCCATGCCATAGAACGTGATGTTGTTGTCGGCACAGTTGTCGGCCAACGCATCCACCTGCGCCTTGGCAATTGGATCCGTGATTTCCGTGCGACTGTCCGTCGGCACATTGTGGTCCGTCGTGGCAAACGTCAGCTCCGGGTGCCGGACCTTGCGCTTCTGCAGGCGGAGGCCTTCAAATGCCTGCGGACTGGTTACTTCATGCACGAGGTGGCGGTCGATATACAGCAACACTTCGCCGTCGGAAAGTTCCTTGGCAACGTGCCTGTCCCATATTTTGTCGAATAGTGTCTTTTTCATAATGGTGCGCGATTATATGCACCGCCTTAACGCGTGCAAGGATTTCATGAATCTAATTATGGAAAACAGCGGGATTCCTACAGGTTCGGTTCGGTAGACCTTGCAAGCAGCGCTTCCAGATCGTCAACGGGCATCAGATCACTCCCGACAACCAGTTCCTTGAGTGTTTTACCGGTCTTCAGCGACTCCTTCACCAATTGAGCCACACGATCATAGCCCAGCACCGGGTTCAGAATCGTCGGCAGTCCGGCGCTGATTTCAAAGTTCCGGTTGCAGACCGCTTCGTTGGCGGTTATGCCGGACACGCATTTATCCGCCAGCATCACGCAGGTTCGCGTAAGTATCTTGATGGATTTCACCAGGTTGGTTCCCACCAGTGGCATGTGCGTATTGAGTTCAAGCTGCCCGGCCGCGCACGCCATGGAAACCGCCGCATCATTGCCAACCACCTGCATGCAGGCCATGTTGGCGGCTTCGCAGATGCTCGGGTTGATTTTTCCCGGCATGATCGATGAGCCCGGCTCGACTGCGGGCAGGCTTATTTCAGCCAAGCCGGTATTCGGTCCCGAGCTGAGCAGGCGCAGATCGTTTACAATTTTGATGAGATCCAGTGCCAGCAGTTTCAATGCGGAGGACATTCCGCCCATGTCCGTCAGGAACTGGGTGATCTCTATGCCGTTTTCCGCCACTTGGTAATCCCCGCCGGTGGATTCATTCAGTTCCGCAATAACCAAGTCGCGGAATGACGGTTTGGTATTGATGCCGGTACCCACGGCATTCCCCCCCACGCCCAGTTCCAGCAGCGAACTGTGCGCGATTTCCAAACGCCACAGATCCTTCTCCAACGCCCGCGCCCAGGCGCCGAACTCCTGTCCCAGTGTAACCGGCACGGCGTCCTGCAAATGCGTGCGGCCGCTTTTCCGGACATTGGAAAATTCGTCCGCCTTGCTTTCCAATGCCTGGAAAAGATTTTCCAATGCCTGGAAAAGTTCCCCCCCCTGCTCCACCGCAGCCACGCGGATCGCCGACGGGAAAATATTGTTCGTCGACTGTCCTTTGTTCACGTCGTCGTTCGGATGCACCAATGCGCGGTCGCCCGGATGACTGCCCAGCTCCGCGCACGCCGTATTGGCAATCACCTCGTTCACATTCATGTTGGATGATGTGCCGGAACCCGCCTGGAAGACATCAATTGGGAACTGGTCTTCAAAACCGCCCTTCAGGATCTTTTCGCAGGCCACCGCGATCGCATCCGCCTTGTCGTCCGCCAGCAGACCGAGTTTGCGGTTGGCCTTGGCGCAGGCGTACTTGAGCTTCACCATTCCGTAAACAAGCTCAAGCGGCAGGGGCTCACCCGCCACATTAAAATTTTCCAGTGAACGGCAAGTGTGTATACCGTAGTACGCGTTTTTCGGAACCTCTTTTTCGCCGAGCGAGTCCTTTTCAATTCTCATTTCATTTCCTCGTTTTCCACTTCCGCTAAATACTGTGATGCCGATAATATGCGGATACCCCGATAGCTTCCAAGCGGCAAGAGATGTTTTTTATCGCCCGAAACAACCACGTCGGCACCGGCCGTCACCGCGCAGGCCAAAACAGCCTCATCGGACGGGTCGTTTGGGATAACCGTTTCTCCCAACGGCTTTGGTTCAACAAGTACAGCGATGTCAACCACATCCCTCAAAATTTGCCTTGGAGTTAATTCCGCTACATTCAACAACGCTTTGAATTTCGGACGATGAAGCACTCCGTTAAGTTCGGCAACAAGGGTTTTTGAAATGAATAATTTATCCCGTCCTGCCAGAACCCTTTCAACTACCCTATGGGGAGCGCCGTTCCACAGATAGCCGGAAAGGCAATTGGTATCGCAAACAATATGGTTCACCGCTTGAGCCTGTTGTTTTGCACACGATGAACCTCATGGATGATCTCATCCAGATCCTCTTCTGTAATCATTTCGGATGCCCCCGATGATTGAAACCGTTCCTGAATTTCCTTAAATGTCAGCGGTTTTTCATCCTCCACCTTCGGATAGGTAGTCTTTTCTTTTAATGGAACTATTCTGAATGCAGGTTTTGAGTTGCGCACTACGATGAATGATTCCCCGTTTTCCGCACGGTTTGCCACCGAAGCCAGTGACGTGCGTATGTCCTGCATTGAAATAAGCTTTTCCATAACATATCTCCGTATCTTTTACCATACGGTACTCCGTATGAAATTTGTGTCAATCCGATTGTTTCCAAGGGTCGTAAAGGTTTTTTCAAGGGTTGGAACCTGAGCTACAGCGCGAGATTTTGTTGATCAAGCATCTCTTTGGCGTGCTGAAGCGTTACGTTTGTCAAGTTTTTACCGCCAAGCATGCGGGCGATTTCGTCCGGGCGGTCGGTTTCGTCAAGCAGCTTCACCTCGGTGTAGGTGCGCCCATCCTGAACGCTTTTCGACACCGCCAAATGCGTGGTGCCATACGCCGCAACCTGCGGCAGATGCGTGATGCTGATCAACTGGTGATGCTCGGCCACCTGTGCCAGCTTACGACCCACCGACCCGCCGATCTCGCCGCCGACATTGGCGTCGATCTCGTCGAAGACCAGCACCGGAATGCGGTCGTGCCGCGCCAGCACCGCCTTGGTGGCGAGCATGACGCGGGATATTTCACCGCTCGAGGCTATCGTCCGCAACGGCCGCATATCCTCGCCGGCATTGGGTGCAAATCCAAACTCGATTTCATCCAGCCCGGAGGGGCCCGGCTCGGAGGGAATCAGTTGCACATCAAAGAAACCGTGCTCGAAGCCGAGATCAACCAGTTCCTTCGTGATGCATTCGGAGAGGTGGTCGGCCACGTTTTCGCGCAGTTTTCTCAGCTTCAAGCCGACCGTTTCCACTTCGCTGCGTATGGCAGCCAGCTCCTGATCCAATTCAGCGCGTTTTTCACCACGCCCGCGCAGCTCCTTTAACTGTTCCCGGGAGCGCTCGCAGTTTTCCAGTATATTCACAACCTCGGGACCGTATTTTCGTTTCAGTGTTCGATAGAGTGTCAGCCGGTCGTCGAGCCACTGCATCCGTTCGGGGCTGGCGTCGATCCCGGCAGCCGAACCTTCGATGGAACGGGGCACATGCTGCACCTGGGTGATGGCGCTTTCAATTTGATCGTGCCACTCCTGTGCTTCCGGCATCAGCTTGATCAGCTGGTTCAGGTTCCGTTGGGCTGCCGCGAGACTTTCGAATGCGCAGGTCTCCTCCCCGTCAGTCAGGGCACCCATCACGCCGTTGGCCAGCTCAATCACCTGCTGTGAATTGGAGATGAGGCTGTGCTCTTCCTCAACCTGAGCCTCTTCATCCGCGTTGAGCTTGGCGTTTTCGATCTCCTTGACGCGGTAACTCAGAAACTCGATCTGCTGCGCGATGTCGTCATCGCTGCCGCTGCTCAACTCGTCGATCTGCTTCTGGATATCCCTCAAACGGTTGTAGATTTTGCCGTAATCTTCACGCGCCTCCTCCACCTGCCCGAACGCGTCGAGAATGGCGAGCTGTGTCGATGTATTCAAAAGCGATTGGTGGTCGTAGGGTCCGTGCATATCAACCAGCACATTGCCCAGCCGCTTCAACACCTGAACCGTGACCGACTCATCGTTGACCAGCGTTTTCCCGGCGGTTTCCGAGATCATGCGGCGGATGACCAGCAGTCCACCCTCGCAGGGCTCCATGCCGATCTCCTCCAGCACCTCGTTTACATCCGTGGCATCCTCCAGTTCGAACTCCGCATAGACCATGCAGGAGGTTTCCCCGGTGCGGATCATGGATTTATCCGCCCGTTCCCCCAGTAGCAGGCGCAACGCACCGATCAGCAACGATTTGCCCGCGCCGGTTTCGCCGGTGATCACGTTCAGTCCGCTATTGAAAGCGACCTGCACATCATCCACCAGCGCCAGATTCCTGATTTTCAGTATTCTAAGCATTGTGTATTCCAGATATTGACACGGGATATTCCAGAAATCCGCCCGTTTCTACAAGCCTGCATGATAAACTATTCTTGATTTTCTATGTCTGGAAACCATTTTCTGTGCCGTCTAGTCGATACAGGAGATAAGATGACACATTCCACATTCCATCTTGCGTTGCTTTGCTGCGTGTTGCCATTACTGGCATCCAGCGCTGAATGGAATACGGTAAAAGGGCCGCAGGGTATCCAGTCGGAGCAGTTGCGTTTCTGGGAATGGGAAGACAACACATTGCTGGATCTGCGCGGTTCGGTTTTCCAGGCATTGGAAAACGGCCCTTTCATGACCAGAAATCTGCCGGCTGTCTACCCATCCGGTGATGCCCTGAAAGAATTAGAGGA
>JAIPIO010000237.1 GCA_021734595.1 Kiritimatiellales bacterium
ACCGCAAAATGCTCTCCGAGATCCCCATTCACGACCCGGCCGGATTCAGCAAAGTGGTTGAAACCGCAAAAGCCAAAGTCTGCTAGATTGAGCAGACTGTGCTTTGCCAAGACCGTCCGATAGGGCGGTCTTTTTTTATCTCTTACCGCGCCGCCGCGACGCGTTTTTTCCCTTAAGCGAGTGCATCTGTGAGCGGCGTTCACCCAGACCGCGAACCACCGTGATCGGCTGCTCGGTTTCGTAGTCGAGCCCGCTGTAGTACATCGCGGCGGCGGGAGTCATCGGAAGCGGAATAAAATCCTGCACCTGCCGAAGGTTCCAGCGTTCGGCACGGATGTAGCCGGAAACCGCCTTCATCTCCTCCTCGGTTGAACCGGGAAAATTGGAGATGAAGTAGGGTACCAGATACTGCTCCTTGCCCGCGGCCTGGCTGCACGCCTCGAATTCCTTCCGGAACGCCTCGAACACCTCCGGTCCCGGCTTGCGCATCCGCTTCACAACATCCGGATGCAGGTGCTCCGGCGCGATCTTGAGATGCCCGGAGGTATGGTTGAACGCCAGCTCGCGGATGTATTGCGGGTTCCGCAGCGCCAGCTCCATGCGGATGCCCGACTGGATAAAGACATGCTTCACCCGCTCCAGCGCACGCACGCTCCGCATCAGATGGATTTCCGCCTGCTTGTCGATCTCCAGGTTCGGGCAGATCGCCGGATATAGGCAACTGGGCCGCCGGCAGCTTTTGCAGGCCTCGGAAACCCCGTTGCGGCACCCGTAGAGATTGGCGGTCGGCCCGCCCAAATCCGTCACCGTTCCGTGGAAGCTTTTGCTATTCGCCATCTCCTCCACTTCCCGGACGACCGATTCTTCCGAACGGCTCGACAGGAAGCGGCCCTGATGGAAACCGAGCCCGCAGAAGGTGCAGCCACCGCCGCAGCCGCGCACGACCGTTATCGACTCCTTGATCATCGTGAACGCCGGGATCGGCTCCTTGTACATCGGGTGCGGCGCGCGCATGTACGGCAATTCATAGACGCGGTCGAGTTCTGCGCTGTCCAGCGGCAATGCCGGGGGTTCGACCAGCAGCGCCCGCGCGCCGTGGAATTGAACGAGCGGCTTGCCGGAAAACGGGTTCTGCTCGCGCTCGGTCAGCTTCGCCAACCGGATGAGCGTCGCCTTTTCGGTCTGGCATTCCTCGTACGACGGCAGCATCGTGCAGTTTCCAAAATCGCGCGCGGCCGATTCACGACCACCCAACAACCTGGCGGTACCCGCAATCCCCTCCAATGGTTCGTCCGCCGCCGTGCGCCGGGCAATCTCGCGGATGGCGCGCTCGCCCATGCCGTACACAAGGATGTCGGCCTTTGAGTCCAACAGCACCGAAGGCCGCAGCTTGTCCTGCCAATAGTCGTAATGCACCGTCCGCCGCAGGCTGGCCTCGATTCCGCCCACGACCACCGGCAGTCCCGGAAAGACGCGGCGCGCGAGCTGCGAATAAACGTTCACCGCCAGGTTGGGCCGTTTGCCGACCGCCCCACCCTCGCTGTAGGAATCCTGTTTGCGTTTGCGGCGGCCCGCCGTGTAGTTCGAGAGCATTGAATCCAGATTTCCGGCCGTGACCCCGCAAAACAGGCGCGGACGCCCCATCGCTTCGAAACTCGCGGGATTCGTCCAGTCCGGCTGGGCGATGATTCCGACGCGCAATCCTTCCGCCTCCAACACCCGACCGATCACCGCCGCAGCGAACGAAGGATGATCCACATAGGCATCGCCGCTGACGATCAGCACATCGATGCCGTCCCATCCCCGCGCAGCCAGCTCGGCCTTCGTGGTGGGCAGGAATCTCTTTTCGGAACGCGTTTCCATGATGCCGCGCAACATACCCCCGCCGCATGGCATTGCCAACCCTTCTTTCATTTCTCTTCAGTCTTCCAATCTTCCAACCATTGGACTATCCTTTCCAACCATTGGAAAACCGGAGCAGACGAGATGATTAAAGAAGCGATTGCCAAACCGATCAGCACGGAACCCCTCTCCCGCGCGGAGGCCGCATCGGTCATGACCGACATTATGTCGGGCAACGCATCGGAAGCACAAATCGGCGCAATGAATGCAAAACGCCGTCCAGCCGGAGACACACCGAATAGCGTCCCCGGCTGTGCCGAAGCAATGCCTGCGGGAAACAGAACATGACAACCATCATACTCATCGCCACTCCACCCCTGCTTTTGTTCGCCTTTCTGCTCGGGATGAAGCTTTCAGGCAGGCAACCGGCCCGGCTCATGGTTAATACCTACACCTCCCTCCTGCTGCTCCTGTATTTCCTCGCCACAACCGGACTCGGCATTTTCTGGGTTGCAAACCAGCACCTCCCGGTCTTCGATCTCCACTACCTCTTCGGATACGTTGCCGCCCTGCTGGCCTGCATCCATGTCTACCAGAACCGCAAACAGATACGAATCCGGTTCAAGCCGCGCCCCTGCCGGACAAACGCGCCGTCACCCGGCAAACCCGCAACCGCCCTAAAAGGCAAACTTGCGGCGGCCGCGGTTGCGGGGATTGTTTGTTTCTGGGTGGGAATGCAGCTCGGCAACAATTCCATCTCTGTCTACCCGCAACAGAGCAAACCGGGAAGTTCCTCCGAATCAAATCCGGTGCAGGGAAAAAACGGGCAAGCGGTTCCGAAAAGCGCCCCGGCGGTGGACCGCCAAATCATTGAACACGGGAAAAACAAAACCCCCTTGGCCGTCTACTACCACAACACCACCAAAAACACCCGATGGAATGTCGTCCAGAACCCCGGAGGACTGGATTGGTCGAAACGCCCGGAGGTCTTCAAAACCTATCCCGCCGGCCGCAACCTGCCCCTGCCGCAACCGGATTTGGAAAGGACGGACCAGACGGGACAGGTCATCGATCGGCAGAGAAAAACAGTATGCGCATTCGAACCGGACAGAATGACGGCGGCGGAGCTCTCCTCCGTTTTAATGCTGAACAACGGCGTAACCGGCAAGCTCGAATACCCCGGCGTAAAATACTACCTGCGGTCGGCCCCCTCGGCCGGCGCACTCTATCCCACGATTACCTACGTCCTGGTCAACACGGTCGAAGGTATTGAACCGGGCCTCTACCACTACCGGGTCAAGGAACACGAACTCCATCTGATCGACCCGGACCCCGGCCTGGCGGAAAAGCTTCAGGACACCGTCCCGTCGCCCGCCCTGCTGGAAAACGCGGACGTTGTATTCATCTATGCGGCCAACTACTACCGCTGTTGCTGGAAATACGGTAAAAGGGCGTACCGCTACATCCTGCTCGACGCGGGGCACGTGGCCAAGAACGCGCTGCTGGGGGCGGAAACCTTCGGCTATCAAGGCAATCCAATCGGGTGCTTCGACGACCGGCGCGTTAACGCCCTGCTGCGGGTCGACGACAACGAAGAGGGCGCCCTGCTGCTGCTCCCGCTGGGCAAAGGCACAAAGGCCGGGCCGGTTACGCTTGAAAGAGCCGTCAAAGCGGCCCCGCAAACGCTTTCGGGCAAAGCCGACGAACTGGTACTCTTTGCCCATGGACGGACCTATCTGGAACTGGGGGGCCCGCTTCAATACGTTGCCCCAACGGCAACCGGCCGAATTTACGGGAAATCCTACCCCGCGCTACCCATTGTTGATTTGCCGGACACATACCAGGCGGGAAGCAGCCTTCCCTCCTCCATCATGAACCGCCGATCCGTCAGGAACTGGGACGACGAACCCATGGCCATAACCCAGCTTTCATCCTTGCTCTACTACTCGTTCGGAGTGAAAAACGAAAATGGGGAATACCTCGCCGATCCGGGAATAGAGGGCCCCAGCCTCCTCAACCTGTACCTGGTCGTCAACAAGGTCGAGGGACTGGAAGCGGGGGTCTACTGCTATAACAGGCAGCGGCACAATCTTTCGCAAATCCAGGGCGGGGACTTCCACCGGCCGGTTTTCGAGGCCTCGCTTTTCCAGGAAGTGGTCGGTCGGTCAGGGGTATGTTTCGTGCTCACGACATCGAACGCCCTGCTGGACCACCGGCACGGGGACCGCAGTCTCCGCTATGCGGGGATCGAGGCGGGCATGATCGGCGAAAACATCTATTTGCAGACGCAGGCACTGGGGCTGGGCTGCACAGGCATCGGCGCCTATTTCGACGACGAAGTCAGCACGCTGATCAAGGTCCCCCCCGAAGAAGAAGCCATCACCTACCTGCTGGCGGCCGGCGTAAAAAAGAACCCCTGAACAAAAACGCCGTTTTCCAACCTTCCAATCTTCCAGCCATTGGAATATCGTTTCCAATCGTTGGAAGAAAACTTCCAGGCATTGGAAAAACGGAGCGCACATCATGATTAAAGAAGCGATTGCCAAACTGGTCAGCAAGGAAGCCCTTACCCGCGCGGAGGCCGCCGCCGCCATGACCGACATTATGTCGGGCAACGCATCGGAAGCGCAGATCGGCGCGTTCATCACCGCCCTGCGGCTGACGGGCGAGACGCCCGAAACCATCGCAGGCTGCGCCGAAGTGATGCGGGCCAACGCCACGCCGATCAAATGCGACGACCCCAACGCGGTCGATATTGTCGGAACCGGCGGCGACGGCGCGCACACGTTTAATATTTCTACTACCGCCGCCTTCGTAGTCGCCGGAGCCGGCGTCACCGTCGCCAAGCATGGATCCTACGGCGTATCGAGCAAATGCGGCGCGGCCAACGTACTGGACGAGCTGGGCGTCAACATCCGGTACTCCCCCGCCAAAATGGAGGAGTGCTTGGCTGAACTGGGAATCGCGTTCCTGTTTGCGCCCGGCCTACACCCTGCCATGAAGCATGTCGTCGGCCCGCGCCGCGAACTGGGCATCTGGAGCATTTTCAACATCCTCGGCCCGCTCTGCAATCCCGCCGGTGTAAAAAACGGCATTATGGGCGTCTTCAAACCCGAACTGGTTCCCATTGTTTCCGATGCCTGCGCACAGCTGGAAATGAACTATCAATTTATTGTGCACGGCAATGACGGGCTCGACGAGTTCACGACCACATCCACCACGATGGTCACCGAAATCCGGCGCGGCAAATTGGAAAGCTACGAAGTACAGCCCGCCGGACTCGGACTTCCAATGGCTGGAAAAGACGACCTCGCCGGCGGCGAGCCCGCCGAAAACGCGGCGATCACCCGCGCCATCCTCGGCGGTGAAAAGGGGCCGAAGCGCGACATTGTCCTGCTCAATGCCGCCTTCGCCATCATGGCCGGAGGCAAGGCCGACCATCCCAAGGACGGCATTCAACGGGCGGAAGAATCCATCGACTCCGGCGCGGCACTCGCAAAGCTCGAAGCGCTCGCGAAAATGTCTCAGGAATAATTTTCAATGCCTTCACAATATTTCTTTTGCCTGCACCGTTGATATTACGTTGCTAATAACGGGGCAGACATGAAAAAATCACTGTTACATATTCTGATGCACAATGGACGGTTGCTGCAACGAGCGGTCGAGGAAGAGCTCGCTCCCCTTGGCCTGCATCACGGACAGGGACGCATCCTGCTTGCCATAGCCTCCTGCGATGCAATCACCCAGGCAGACCTTGCGCGGCTGATGGATATCAAACCCGCCACGGTAACCAACATGCTCAAGCCACTGGAAGAAAAGAAACTGATTCACCGCGAAACCGACCCCAAAACCAACCGCGCAGTGGTTGTTGCGCTCACTCCCGCCGGGAAGCGGGCCTGCACCGAAATCCAAACGGCTTGGGACCGGATCGAGAAGCGCATGACCGAAAAACTTCCAGACATTGAAACTCAAAAAATCGATCTTTTCCAAGCATTGGAAACCATCCGCGACTCGCTGGGCGGCCAGCCTCCCGAAAACCGCAAAGGATTTTAACACAGAGAACATCATGAAAACACAAATCATCATCGCAACAGCACTGGCGGCAGGCATCGCGGGGAACCTTTTTGCCCAGACCACGATTAGTGCGGTCAGCCCGAACTCGGCCGATCCCGGCACATCCAGTTTAACCGTGACTTTTACGCTTCCAAACAACACGCCTCCCACGCCTCCTGCGGGAG
>JAIPIO010000238.1 GCA_021734595.1 Kiritimatiellales bacterium
TCCGTCTTTAAATATGCATATTCCAATGCCTGGAGTAAACCCCCCCCCCTCCCCTCTATACCAACGTCTGGAATCCGGATTTCCATGGTTGGAACAGCGAATTTCCAACAGGATTTCCGGATAACATCTGCGCTTGGAAAATGTCCCGCGCTCCTTCGCCTTGACATCTCGGGGCGAAACCGGCGTACTCGCGTTGTTCTGTAGCGATGCAACCGGTTTTTAAAATAGGTGATCCATGTCCAATAAAACATCACGTAAGCAAACTCCGCTCGACGATTCCTACTGGCAGTATTTCCTTAAGCTGGAATCCGACTTCCACGCCGCCACGCGCTATATCCCGTGTTCCAAAGAGAATGAAGCCACGTGCTCCATCGAATTTGCGCAGCAGCTCGTCTGCATCAGCACGGAATGCGAAGCCATCATCAAGAAGCTCTGCAAAACCATCGACCACAAGAGTCCGGCCGACAACATGGGGCATTACAAAAGGACCCTGCTGAAAAAATTCCCGGAAATCCACAAAGCCCCGGTTTATCTGGACCGTTTTCACCGGACCGTGCATCCCCTTGCCGAGTGGGGCAATTCCGGCGGCCGGATCGAATGGTGGAATGCCTACCAGGATGTTAAGCATCATCGCGACAGCAATTTTGAAAAAGCGAACCTGAAAAACACACTGCATGCGCTCTGTGCGCTGCTGATCCTCGAACTCTACCTGTATGCGAGCGTCTCGCCCAACGGTACGGACCAATGCGGCGGAACGCTGCTGCTGCGGGCGCCCGGCATGCCCCGAACAAAAATGGAGTCCTCCGCGGAATCCCTCCCCCACCTGCCGCTCCGCGAAAAGGGAAATGGTGCCGATCCTCGCAATTAAGCAGGAAACCGAGTCCACGAATTTCCGATTGCGAATACACCTGTTGGCGTCTGGCTCAATACCGTTCAATTCCCGATCAGGTTGGTGAATATGACTATACCTCTCGCGATTCCGCGAGACGGTAGCTGGTACTGCGGCCACCGGCGGGATTTTGGATAAGTATTCCCCGATCCAGCAATTCGCGGATATCGCGCAGAGCGGTATCGTTGGAGCATTTCGCGAGCTTGGCATATTTAGACGTGTTGAGGTGGCCTTCGAAATTGCCCAACAGCCGATTGATCACCTTGCGTTGGCGTTCATTGACCTGTTTTTTGTTGACCTCACCCCATATACGCGCTTTCCGCAATACAGTAGCCAGGGTTCCTTGCGCTCCACTAATGGCGCGTCCCAGGCATTCCAGAAACCATTCCAGCCAGCGGGTGATATCGAGCGTGGCCTGTTGGCCGTTTTTCAGGCGATCATAATATTGATTCCGCTCGGATTCGATCTGTGCCGACATGCTGTAGTAGCGCTCGGACGTCCCATCCGCTCTGGACAAGGCCATGTCGGCGATGGCGCGCGCGATCCGTCCATTCCCATCTTCGAAGGGATGGATGGTGACAAACCAAAAGTGGGCGATGGCCGCCTTCAAAACGGGGTCGATGTCGGAGACATTGTTGAACCAGTCAATAAAAACCTGCATTTCATCCGGCAGTCGCTCGGCATCGGGGGCCTCGAAATGAACCTTTTCCCTGCCCATCGGTCCGGAAACGACCCGCATGGGCCCGGCTTCAGGCGGTCGCCATGCACCAACAGTAATATCGCGCATACCGCTTCGACCGGTCGGAAACAGGGCACAGTGCCAGTCAAACAACCGATCTTGCGAAAGGGGCTGTGTATAGCTTCCGGCAGCATCGAGCATCATTTCAACAATACCATCAATATGGCGCGCAACCTGGGGCGTCCCGCCAATATCCATTCCAAGATGACGGGCGATGGAAGAGCGTACCTGTTCAGGATCAAGCGTTTCGCCTTCAATCGCGCTGGATTTGACGACGTCCGAAGTGATGGTCAAGAGGCTGGCTTCGCCTCTGAGCTGAAAACCCTGGGATTCCATTAGGCCGAGCAGACGTCCTTGTCGATGCCGAACATCGGCAAGCAGGAGGCCCAGCTTTTCAGAATCCCACTGGAAGTGGGGCCAATCTTCTAATTCATGTATGTATTTCATAATCACCGCACCATTTGCGGCGATTAATAGGCTTATTCACCGCAAATGCAGTGTTTATTCGCCGCATATCATGCGGCGAATAGAGTGCCGAATCACCGCAAGCCGGGATTTTAGGAGCTGGTTTCCGATCAGGTTGGTTGCCAATGGATATAATCACATTCCGGCTGTAGCGCATTGTCGGTTTGTCCGAACCACTATTTATCCCCCAACAACCTGCCGAGCTGTGCAACCGATATTCCCGTGAAGTCGTGGATGGTTGCGATGGCGTTGCCGGCGTGTTCGAGGCATTCGCCGTGGGCACCGGCGGTGACGGCGACGAAGGGCATGCCGGCGGCTTCGGCGCACTTGAAGCCGGAGACGGAATCCTCGAAGGCGACGCAGCGGTCGGGCGGCAGGCCGAGCGCGGCGGCGGCCCGGAGATAAAGCTCCGGGTGGGGCTTGCCCTGCCCCACCTCGTTGGCGGCGACGCTGAAGCAGAACTGTTTTTCGATCCCTAGCCCTCCAAGCACCAGATCGACATTGCAGCGCGGCGAGTTGGAGGCCGCCGCGCAGGAAATGCCGGCTTCCGCCAGCGCTTCGAGCAATGCGGTCAGCCCGGGGATCTCCTTGATGAGCGGCCGGTACATTTCGTGGTAGATCCCCTCTTTATCCCGCTCCATCCGGTCGCGCTGCTCGGCGGACGGATTGTCGGGAAAGACCGTGTGGACGATCTCGTTGTTGGAGCGCGAATGGATGTTGCGCTGGTAGAATTCCTCGGTGATGGGCAGACCGTTGCGCCGCCCGTATTCAATCCACGCGGTTTTGTGGTATTCAAGGTTGTCGACCATGGTGCCGTCAACGTCGAACACCACGCCGAACGGCGCTTGCTGCCTATCCATGCACTCTATTCCGGGATGAACAGTTTTTGGCCAATGCGGATGTTGTCGCTTGAAAGCTTGTTGACCCGCTTGATGGCCGTGATAGTTGTTCCATACGCCTGCGCGATGGCCGAAAGCGTTTCGCCGGAAGAGACGGTATGCTCATAGCCGGAACCACGCGAAGCGCGGGGCGGCGGTGCCGCGGCGGCCTGCTTTTTCAGCAGCGTCTCCAGTCTGCCGGAAATCTGGTTGATGATATCCTGCTTGTCGCGCGCCTGCTTTTGTTCCAGCGTCTGCATCGAGGAGGCGATTTTTGAAAGCGATGCGTACTGCGTGCGCAGGTCGGCGCGGAGCTGTTCGATTTCCTTGGCCAGCCGGGCGTTCTCCATCTCCGCCGCCTCGGACCGGCCCTCGACGCGCCGCATCCGCTCTTCCATTACCTGCGAGGTGGCCTGCATGCGCATACTATCCTGGGTGCGCTGTTGCGGTGTGTACAAATAGGTTTCACACCCCGACAGAACGGACAGCATACCGAGTCCAAGTAACAGTCTTAGTTTCATTTTTCTCTCCTGAATCAAGGTTTCCATAAATACATAAAACGGGGAGCTTCCAGCATGGTCATATCCGGCAGCGCGGGCATCTTGGCAGAGAACAGGGTCTCCATAAACGACATTTTCTGGTAGTAGCGGATAACGTACAGATCCCCCTCGTCGAGCAGCTCCTGTGTCTTCTTCACCGCATCGTCCCAATATCCAATGCCGTCAATCATTTTGTTGATGAGGGCACCCCGGGCAGTGAATATCCGGCCATCGAGCAACGTGCGGTCGGCCAGCCCGCGCGACTGCACCACAATGGCGGCGAAGCGGTCGTACATGTCGTCGATCAGCTCCTGCAGCATGGCCACATGCTGCGGATCAACTTCCTCGAACGGATTGAGGATGTCCTTGTTTTCACCGGACTTGATCGTCACCGCCGAGAGCCCGATCTTGTCGCCGAGCCCTTTCATGTTAAGCGACTGCATGATCACCCCGACGGAACCGACCACGGAGGTGGGCTCGGCCATCAGGTAGTCGCCCGCCATGGCGGCGTAGTAGCCGCCGGAAGCGGTGAGGTCGCGCATAAACACGACCACCTTGCGGTCCGGGTCGCGTTCCTTGAAATCCATCAGCGCGTTGTAGATGTCATCGCTGGCCGTCACGCCGCCGCCGGGCGAATCGACTTCGAGGATGATCGCGCGCATATCGTCGTCGTTCGTGGCGGCGCGGACCTGGCGCAGCACGGATTCCACCAGATCGGGCTCGTAGCCGAACATCCGTTCGCGTCGGCCGCGCACAATCACACCGATGAGCGGGATGCGAGCCACCTTCACCTTCCCTTTCCCGTACGACCAGACTTCATCCAGCTCCGGCATCTGGTCCACCGGATAGTCGCCGTCGACGCCCGGCGCGCGCCCGGCAAACTGTGCGGCGAACAGGCCGATGTTGAGCAGAAAGCTGCCAAACAGCACCATGGCCAGCAGTGCGATGGCGATCCAGAATCCAACGGTTGATCTGCGGTTTTCCATAAGTACCCCAATTCCCGCTCCAGCGGGATGATTTCCAATGGTTGGAAACCTAATCCGCCTTCCTCTTTATTTCGATTAAATAATTCCACTCATTGGAAAAAATCGAGTACTGTGCTTCCAATCATTGGAAAAAAGGAGACTCCCTTGGATTACCTCAAACGCGCACAGGAAGTGATTGATATTGAAACCGCCGCCATCGAGAAGGTGAAAAACAGCATCGGGACCGGTTTTACCGCCGCCGTGGACGCCATCCTTCAGACCGTTGCCGACGGCGGCAAGGTGGTGGTGGCCGGCGTGGGCAAGAACCTGCATATCGGCAATAAGATTGCGGCCACGCTCACCAGCACCGGCACCCCGGCCGTCGTGATGCATCCGATTGAAGCCATGCACGGCGACTTCGGCATTCTGGGCGACAAGGATATTCTGCTGGCGATGAGCTACTCCGGCGCATCCGACGAGCTGCTGGCGCTGCTGCAGCCCGTGAAGCGCAAGGGCGTGAAAATTATCGCCATGACCGGCGATTCCAACAGCCCGCTGGCGCAGCACAGCGATATTGTTGTTTCCATCGAGGTTGAAAAGGAAGCCTGCCCGTTCAATATGGCGCCAACCGCCAGCACCACCGCCACCCTCGTGCTCGGCGACGCGCTGGCCATGGTGCTGCTGGAAGCGCGCGGCTTCGGGAAAGAGGATTATGCCAAGCTCCATCCCGGCGGCGCGATCGGCCGCACCCTGCTGCTGCGCGTCGACGACGTCATGCGTACCGGGGAGCGCTGCGCCAAGGTCGGTGTGGGCCAGACCGTCAAGGAGGCGCTGATGGCCATGACCGGCGCACGCGCCGGCTGCGTGGCGGTAGTGGAGGACGGCGACCAACTGGCGGGGATCGTAACCGATGGCGACCTGCGCCGCCACCTCATCGAAACGCCCAACCTCGTCGAACTGCCTGTTGAATCAATCATGACCGCCAACCCGGTCACCCTGACCAAGGATATGCTCGCCGCCGAAGTCCTCAATATTTTCGAAAAGCACAACATCGACGACCTGATCGTGGTCGACAAAGACAACCGTGTCATCGGCGCCGTCGACATCCAGGATCTGCCCAAACTGAAGATTCTTTAGGATGCCACGATGACCCTCAGAGAAAAATCCATACTGATAGGGCTATACTTGTCAAAATATGACACCGCGGGCCTATCCGCATTGGGGTTTTCTACTTTTAAGGAAGCATACAATACTCTTGGTTTGGCAATTGGCGCCAAGGCGACTTCTTTAAAAAACTATCGAGACGAACTTGATCCGTATTTCCCAAATAGCAGAAAGGGATGGCACAAACGTGAACTCCGTGATCACTGCAAACAGATTTATGACAGACACAAAGATACCGACCTTGATTTTCTGAGGCATTTAATCTGCAAACTTTGCGGCGATGACTTCAGACAAATCACACCATTTCATGAGCCACATACAGCTGAGGGATCAGAATCGTTCGCCAAAAGAATAATGACAGGAAGAGCCGCCGAGAATTATTTTACTAAGAATTACCGGAAAGTTCCTGCATTTAGCGA
>JAIPIO010000239.1 GCA_021734595.1 Kiritimatiellales bacterium
AGAATCCGGGGGGCGGATAGTATGTTGGCGTCCTCATCCGTCTGTATCAGATTGATCAGCACTTCTACTCCTGATTCTCCAAGCTTGGTGTGCGACAGGCGCAATCCGTTATCCATACCGTATGTTCCCGCAGCACCCATTGACAAGGGATCCGGATATCCCTGCAGCAACGTCAGTATATTCGCCATGTCATCTATGCTGGGAGTTCCGCCAAGTGTCGTAGCAGATCCACTCACCTCTTCGAGGCCGGTAATAAAATCCAAACCAATGTCCTTAAGCGCATCGGTTCCGATTTCGAGGAAGCGGGCTTCTATGAGAACCTGCGAAGGTATTTGGTCCAGCGATTCTATCACCGCCTCCACTGCGGCCACCGCCGAAGGAACGTCGGTAACGACAATGGTTTTACTTTTCTCGAGATCCTTCTTTTTTGCCTGTTCCTGGATGCCAAGACTGGAAGCCGCAGTCTTGCCGCTACTCCTCCTAGCATTGTCCCCACTGGAACCGAATTTCCAGCCGGGCAGTCCTTTTGTCTCGAGGATGGTGAATTTCCCGCGGCTGGTAAGCTGCGCTTCGCAGACGGCCTTCACATCGTACGCGTCCAGGTATTTCAGACGAATCACCCTGGATGTCAGCGGTTCGATCTCCTCAACCGTCATAATATTCTCGAGCTTGCGCACCATGATCGTGTCGCCCACCTTGGTGTAGCCAAAACCATAAGGCTTGAGGATCACATCCAGCGCATCCTGCCAAGGAATATTGTTCAGGCGGACATTGACGCTCTCCGCAATCACATCCGGTCCCACCACAATGCTCTGCCCGGTCTGGAGAGAATAGGCTTTAAGCACCTCTGCGATGTTCACATCCTTCACATTGATCGTCACATATTCCGAGTCTTCGACTTCACTGTCCGGTTCAATGAACTGGGCGGATCCGACCGCCTGATCTTTTGTCTGCGCATACACAGAAGCGTGGATCGTAAAAATACCCACCGATAATCCTGCCAGCAGAATCATCGTCCCGTACCGACTACCCTTTCCTCTGCTTTTCATGTGCCTACTTCCTCCCTTTAACCGCATTCCCTTCTCCGAAAATCCGCAATAGCTCCTGGGGCCGCGCGGTTTTCTGGAGAGCGGCATGCTCGTGAATGATATTCTCCGACCAAAGATGTCTTAGAGACTCGTTCATGGTTACCATCCCTTCCTGCTGGCCGGATTGGATAACCGAATAGATCTGCTGCACGTTCGTCTCCCGGATCAGATTCCGGATTGCATTGTTCACCTTCAATATTTCGCAGGCCAGCACCCTGCGGCTTCCATCCTTGGTGGCAACCAGCTGCTGGGAAACCACTCCGAGCAGCACCAGTGAAAGCTGTACATATACCTGTTGCTGCTGTTGCGGTGGAAACAAATCAACAATCCGGTTGATCGCATGGGTCGTATCCTGCGTGTGCAGCGTTGCCAGGATAAGATGCCCCGTTTCCGCCAAGGTCAAGGCCAGCTGCATCGTTTCCAGATCCCGCATCTCGCCGATCATGATCACATCCGGCGATTGCCGGAAGATACTCCGCAGCGCATCGCCGAACGACAGGGCGTCGGAACCGATTTCCCGCTGGTCCACCAAGCTTAACCGGTGTGCATGAACATACTCAATCGGATCTTCGACCGTGATGATGTGCAGGCGCTCCTTCTTGTTGATATGATCCACCATCGTCGCCAGCGTCGTCGATTTTCCCGCACCCGCCGGACCGGTAATCAGCACCAGGCCATGGCGCTGCTCCGCAAAATCCATCACCACCTCGGGAATCCCCAATTCCTTATAGGAAGGAATAACCGGCGGAATAATCCGTGCGGCAATGGAAACGCAGCCCCGTTGGTAATAAACATTGAAGCGGAATTTTGAAATTTCCGAGTAACTTTTCGACAGGTCTACACTTCTCACCGTTTTCAAAATCCGGATCTGCTCATCGCTCAGAATTTCATGGGCCATTGCTTCCGTGTCTGCGGGGGCCAAAACGGCGGAACCGACGGGCTCAAGATAACCATTGATTCGCACCTGCGGCGTCGATCCCGCCGCCAGCAGCAGATCCGAACCGCCAACATTAAGCAACTCGCTCAACAGATCAGTTATTTTCCACGCGTTCATAGTTTCGCCGTATTAGGCATTGTCGGCATCCTTGCTCCGGGCTATTCCATAACGATGCAGAATCTCTTTTTTTTCATCCAGAACATGGAATTTCAACTCCGCCACTGCGACGGGAACGGAAACGACGACTCGATTGTCCATTGCATCTCACTAAGCGACGCTCCATACCACTTCCTAAAATAGGATTAACAAATGAATAGCCTACCGGACAGCGACAAGATATTTATTCACATCACGCTCGTCAAGTGCGCGCAAACTTATTTTTACTCTTTCGTCAAATCAACGACAACGCAGGAATGGTGTCTTGACCGGTCCGGGCGTCTTGATTTGACTCCCTAAATGGTTATAATGATTGCCATTAAAGGAGCATGACAACATGATAGAAAATCAGTCCCCGTATATTTGCCACCTCTTTGTCTGTACCAACAACCGCGGCGGCGAGCGCACGTCCTGCGCCGACGGCGGCAGCCCTGCCTTTAAGGCTGCCATCAAGCAGGAAATCGCGGACCGGGGATGGAAAGGGCGCGTCAGGGTTTCCGAGGCCGGTTGTCTTGGCCTCTGCGAAAAAGGCCCCAATATTATCATCTATCCGCATAAGATATGGTTCTCCGCCGTCACCGCAAACGACCTCCCCGAAATATTCCAGACCTTGGAAGATATTATGGGAAAATAGTCCAACCACTGGAAAAACCCGCTTGCAGTGCGTCCAGACCCTGGAAAAAACAAATCTTAAGGCTCGAACCTATTCGTTGCGCAGTCCGCGCAACGAATCTCCCCGCAGCGCAAAGCCCACCGCAACCACCATGCAGACCGCGCCGCACGCCGCAACGGCAACCAGCAGACCGGTCAGAAAAACGCCCGAAACCTTTGATTGGGAAATAAACAGTGCCGGTACCATCGCGACTGACGAAGCAACCACGCCCAGCCCCAGCCCTGCGACCAGCAAAACGCCGTGCTCCATCAGCAGCAGGTTGCGGAGCGTTTTACGGCGGTAGCCCACGGCATGAAGCAGCGCCGTTTCGCAGCGCCGCTCCAGCACGTTGCGCAGAACCACAATCCCCATGCCCATACTGCCGACCACCAGTCCCAGCACGCCCAGCACCAGAAACATGGCCAGATAGGTCGACTCCACCGCATAAAATTCCATCAACCGCTCCGTCGCCGGAACCACGTCCAACCCGGTCCGGTCGAGTTTCTTTACCAGCGCGTCTTGGTCTTCCGCTGTTCCATTCAGCAGGAACATCCGGAATCCCTCTTCCGCCGGAAACTTTTCGGTAAACGCTTTGTCGGAAATCAGAATGGTTCCCTGGAAAACCGACAGCCGCATCGGCAGCGTACCAACCAGTTTTATGCTGAACTCATTCCCCTGCCCAACTCTATAGGTCAGCAGATCCCCCTTCTCCACGCCGGTCTTCTTTTCCAGTCCCCACATCGCCGTGTCCGCATCGCCCACCAGCGCCGGTATTGCGCCGTCCGGCAATTTCAGCTTCAACAGCTGCCACAAATCCTCGTCAGCGAGAAATGCCTTCCGCGCCGCCAGCGCATCGGGATTGACCCCCAGCAAGCGCGGCGACTGCGCCCGGTTCAAATTCAGGCAGCTCGCGTCATCGCCGTCGCGCACTCGGATGCGTACACCGCCAAAATCCTCTGTAATCGGTAACGTTGACTGCCCGAAATACGCAAAGCCGCCCGTGCCCGACCACGATTCGTCCGCATGCGCCGTCACATCCTCCTTCATCGAAGAAACCGCAAAGACCATGAAACAGCCGCATGCCAGCAGGCCAATCACCGTCAGGCTGCGGCCCCGCCTGCGCGAAAGGTTCCGCAAAGCCATTCCCTTTAAATCGGGCAAACGTTCCAGTCTGCCCATCCTATTGAAGAGTTCTCCAAAAAACAGAATTCCCGAAACCAGCAACAGGCCCCCGGCCCCGAAAAACGGCATTGTTACGCTCTCCACATCCGCTGCCAACGCATAAACAACAATGCCGACCGCCGCCAAGATTCCAACGGTTGGAAAAAGTTTTCCAACCATTGGAATTTTACGGGCTGATTTTTCCAAGGGTTGGAACTCCTGCGAAAAGTCCGCCATGAGCAGCTCACGCGCCGGATGCCTCGCCTGCCGCCACATGGCCACGGCCATCGCCGCCAGCGCACAGGCAAAACTCGATACTGCACCGATGGCAATGGTTTCTGGTTTCGCAAAATACTGTATCGCCGAGTTGGCCACCGCGCCCTGCCAGTAGCGGCTTAGCCCCCATATCAGGAAGCGAGTATAGCCCGTACCGGCCCACGCGCCCGCCAGCGAACCCAGCAGGGCGATCACGCCGCCCTCTCCGAGATACAGCGCCCGCACCAGCCCCGGCTTCCAGCCCAGTGCCAGCAGCGTACCCATCTCCTCCGCGCGCTGCTGCACGCCGAATACAAACAGCAGGCCGGTCAGCATCAGCGCCGCCACAATCAGGAAAAAGCTCATTCCCACAAACAGCTGGCCAAAATCCATCGCCTCGTTCACCGCGCTCAACGCCTGCTCCCGCACCGGCTGGAACACCAGCCCGTCCTTGACCGGATCAAACTCCTTCATGAAACTCGCACGAATTCCTGCCGCGTCACCGTCCCATCGAACGGACGAAAGCGCTCCAAAGCGGTTCGACCACATCTCCTGCCCGGCCTTCAGCGTCACCAGCGCCTTGGGCGTCTGCTTATATTTATCCCAGTAATCCTCGTTGGCTTCATCCTCCAGCAGTTTCTCGTCCATCGGCATCCCGACATCCCACTCCGTGCAGCGGTCCACATCGGTCAATCCCGGAAATTGCGGTGCCAGCGTGCGCTCCGCGGCCAGCATATCCATCTCCATGATGGAGTGAACCATAAAACTCCGTTCGCGTTCCTCAAACTTGCCCGATGGCAGCAGTGAAAAATATTTAATCTTCACGGCATCCCCCTCCCCGGCACCAAGCTGATCCGCCAGCCAGCGGCTGATCACCATCTCATTGTCCGCCATGCCTGCGGGCACCGGCCCTGCGGCCATGAAGGAATAGGGGGTACTCTTGGAGCCTTTGGAAACTGAATTGACCAGATAGGTCAATGTGCCCCGCGCACCGGATATTGACTGCGCCGCGCGCACGGTTTCCGGCCCGAGATAAATCCGTGCCGACTCCAGTTGAACGACACCGGTCGCATCCCGGAAGCGCAGCCCCAGTTGCTCCGGTTTCCAGACCTTGGAAACTGCTGCATCCAACTTTTCCAGTGTCGTGTCTTTACCGGCCAGAATCATATTGGCTTTACCGACCAGCTCCGTCTTGTCTTCGAGCCACCGCGCATTTACAAAAGCGTTGTACGGAACCACCTGGTTGGCCAGCAGGCTGAATCGGCCCAGTTCCTGATCGGATAGTATCCGCTTAACGGTAAACCGCCCGCGTACCGTCTGCGCATCCTTCTGCGACGACAGCGGCGCATCCCGCGGTAGCAGTCCCGGTTTGCTTACACGCAGCGAAACCTCGCCGCCCACCACTACGCCCAGCGCTGTTGCCAGCTTTTCATTAATGGCCGTTTCGTTCTCGGCCAGAACAAAGGGATTCGCGGAAAATTCCCAGAAACAGGCATCCGATCCCATCACCTGAACCTGATTCACCTGCTTCTCGTTCGCCAGCGCCATACCACGCAGGTGCAACACCGCTGCCACAGCGCCGTCCACTTCAGCCCGAAGTTCATCCGCCAACTCACTGGCAAAAAAACGGTTCGGAGTATTCAGCGCATAATGGATGCCGCCCAGTCGCTGAAGCGCAAAGCTGCGGAGCGACCCGCCCACCGAGTCCCCCACCAGCAAGGACCCCGTCAGCACCGCCGCCGCCAGTACGGTCCCCAGCAACACCCCTAGGTGGCTCCGCCAGTAAAACCGCAGGCTATTTAGAATG
>JAIPIO010000240.1 GCA_021734595.1 Kiritimatiellales bacterium
TGCCATTTTGTCAACGTTGCTTCGGTTGGGGCCGAGCGATATTCGAGTTCAGCGAAAAAGATTGGGTGAGGTTGCCGCCACATCAGGGCCATGGCTTCGGGGTACCCGTCGTGGATGGCCTCCGGACCGGTGAATTTGGGCCACATAAGCCCATTGTAGTCAAAGTTTCTGGCGATTGCCCCGGCCAAATTCGCGTTACGCCGGTAATAGGTTAACGCCTTCCCTGCCATGGGCCAGCGATTCCACAAAGCGAAGTGCGCGATATGCCACCACGCCATCTCAAGATGGAATTTGGCGGACCACCCGTCGATACCGGTGAGGCCGACCTCTGCCGGAAACTGGTCTCCGGCGGAGTTTACCGCCGTCTGGTATTGGGAGAGGACAATGCGCCGTTCCAATTCGAACCAGCGCGGGTCCTTACTCCCCGAGAGATCGACGCCGCCGCCACTGTTCCAGAAATCCCGCCAGTTTTCCAGGCAGTCCTTTTGCGTCTGTGCAAAAGAGAGAATGGTCGCTGCGGGCAAAGGTTCCCTGGAGTAGGTGCAGGTGAATTCTATGTTTGGGGTTTCGAACGGTCCGAAATCAATACAATGCGGTGCCATGGGGCCGGTCGCGCGTTCTTGTTTCATCGCGTGTCCGATACCGGGTCCCGCGAGTGTGACGTAGTAGCACGTGGCATCTACGGTTCGACGGAAAGCCACCCGGTTCGGTTCGTGCGCAATGCACTCCGTTTGATGGCCGGACGGATTATTGAAGTCGCCCACCCACGGCACGGGATTTCCACTGCCGTTGGGATCCCAACGCAGTTTACAAAGGGGATCGGAAGAGGCGGGATTCGCGGGCGCCGGAAAATCCAGGCGCAGGCGCACCTCGCCGCTGGACAACAGAGGCGATGTGACGCGCACGGCCACGGCATCATTTTTGTATCCAACACAGGTTTCGGTCTCGACAGAGGTTTCTCGGTAAGCAAACCGACTTTTTTGGATACCGGTCCAAAGGTCCACGCGACGCATTCCGGGTGAACAATCGCGGATATATAAACGCTTACCCTTGGCGTCGATGAAACCAAGGCGTCCCAAGTTAAGGGGGTGCGGATTATGCCGATACCAGCTTTCGAGGCGAGGCGGCGGGGTGGTTACGCCGTATCCATTGGCTCGTTGGAATCTATGCTGTTCGTGCCAGTCTTCGAATACTGGATACGTACCCGCGCCTTTCAGTCGGCCTTTCTCCCGCGCTGCCCAGGGTACTATATCTTGCGGGTCTGTACCTTGCGGCAAAGGGAAATGGTGCCAGCACCAGTGCGACATGGTGTTGCCGCCGAATGTCTGGAGTCCAGTGCCGTCGGCGTTAAACGCGAAATTGCCATTGCCCAGGGGTACTTGCCCGCTGAGTTCCGGCCAGTCGACGGCATGGCGGGAAACGACGGCCTCACGGTCGATTGTGGAAGTAAGGGGCTTTTTCATTGTTCGTCAGTCCGCCATGCACTGGCATACGCTGCCAAAGAAATCTTTATTGCTTGTCCGGCCCCCTTGTAGACCTGGGTGGTTTGGGGTTGGGCGCTGTGGTTGACGACGACCCATTTTCGCGTTTTCGGGTAATAGGCGCAATCTGTTTTCGGGTTGGTGCAGAACCATTTGGTCAGTTCTGTTTCCTGATTGGCGGCCCAGAAAATGGCGCGATGAAGCAGCCTGGCATTGTCCAGATTATAAGGCAGGCCGCTGAAAAAGACCGAGCGCCCTTTTCCGTACGATTTGGCGGCAGCCAAGACATGCAGGCCGTTGACGGCCAGAAGTTGCGTGGTACGATTGCAGCAGTACACGAATGTTTCGTCCGTCCCGAAATCGGGCGAGTCATTGAGATCCGCGGTGATGAAGTGTGACTGCCGCATGTCACCCGGAACGCTCGCGGACTGGATGGTATGGCCTACTTCTTTGTCCACCCCCATGATGTCCGCGAGCTGAAAATAGCGTCCTTGGTGCTGATATGCGGAGGGACCGCGGCAACCGATAAAGCCGCCGCCGTCATGCACGAACCGTCGTATCTCCGCCACGACTTCCGGAACGATCCACCATTGGCCTCCAGACCAGGCTGTTTCGGCATCGCCGTCGTTGACGATAACATCAGTATCCGCGGGAATGCCGTTTTCCTCAATTTCGGCGAAACTAAGGAAGTCGATTTCCACGGGCAGGCCGGCAAGACATTCAAGCAGGTTGGTGCCGGCTACCTGAATGACATCCGGGCGTTTGACCAGAAATTTCTGCGGTGCCGCGAAACTGTTGATCCAGGGCTTCCATTTGCCCCAGCAATTGAGTACGGCAACCTTGATCGGTGCTTTGAGCGAAATCCCGCCTCCGGAGTTTTCCCTGAACGAGCGGAATTCGGCGCAGAGTTCGGCGACGTGCTCCACGAACTTTGGGAACTTGGCCGCCAGGCTCGGATAGCCGCCGTAGCCGAGACGGTCCACCGGCTGACGCAGGAGCGCCCTCCGGATCTTGACCCAGTTGCCAATGGACTCCGTGAGCGGATCGCCATTCTCGGAAAAGACATCCGGGAAAAAGTAGGGGTATAACCGAAGTTCCCTGGTCAAATTCCCCGGCGCGTCCGAGACGCGTCGCAGTGCAACGCCGTCTTCGGCCGCGCCAACATGAATATCGATGCCCATGTCCAGAAAACCGGGTTGATACGGTTCCACTCCCACCCAGTGATCTCCCCAGAAGATCGCGGTTTTCTTGCCGCGCCGGTGCGCTTTGTCCACCAATGCTTTGCCAAACCTGACCACAAAGTTGTGGATAAACTGCATCCAGTCGAGGTACCCTTTTGAAGGGACGCGGCAGGCGGCATTGTAGTAGCCTTGATCCACAAAGTCCTCGCTTCGCAAACGGTAGCCATAGTCCCTGGTAAAATCTTCCAGGGCGGGGATGCTGACGGTGTCTTGATACCCGGTCCAATCGCGAAATGTGTCGACGGCATCCTGGTCGGAATCCACGGCAAAATGATAGGCCAGGGTTGTGAGACGCACGACATCGGTGCACGGGTGATTCGCCAGGTACCGGTCATAGACCCGCATAAGGTGATCCCAGCATGCCTTGTGATATGGGTCCACGCAAAGAATGTGCGGGCCGGTCCAATTGTTTGTAAGGTGGTTGTACATGGACGTCGTATCCCATATCTGGAACACCAGGAAATTGACGGTGTAAACATGGAATGGAGTGGTGCCGGTCAGCGTCACCGTTCCGGCAGCCGTGTCGAATCGCCATGCGGTTGTTGGCATGACGTCGCCGGTGGTCCGGTCAATGACTTCCCAGTATGTGTAGGCGTCATGCCGCGTATCGATGACGTATTTCTCCCGATAGAAACGCCGCATCAGGTCAATGACAACGGTTTCCGACGCCGCGGCGACCGGTTCGGACATCAAGTATTTTTGCGGAAGCTGGTCGGGATGCTTGCGCGCGTAGTCCTGATCGACTCGCACAAGACAGAGGGTGGAATAGACCGTGAGTCCCAGGTCGAGCAGTTCCGAAGACAGTTCGGTGCCATCGGAGTCGCGAATGGCGTCAGCCCCCCATGTCTCGACCAGTTCGGCTGTTGTTTTTTCCTGCCCGGCTTGTGCGGGCAGGGTGATGCCTGTCTCACGGTGTGTATTCTTGTTTGCGTGTGCAACGTCCTTGCTGGCGGCCATCGTGTCTCCTGATGTCCTTAAACAGAGAATTGTGAAATGTGGTATTTTGCAATCCTTACATATTAGAGTCTCGGGAACTCCCCGCAAAACGGTTACTCGAAAACAACGCTGCATATCCTCGTCGAACGCGGGATTTTCACGTGATCCGAAACGCACTCCCCGTCAACCGAGGCCTTGGTCCAGTCCGCTTTGACGAGTATGCTCAATCGCATACCCGCAAAGGTGACACCGTCCAGGGAAAAATCGAAGGTCTTGAATGGCGATAAATAAAGCCACTGACTGTCCAGTTTCAATCCCAGAATGCGAATCAGATATTCCCAGGCGCATTTGTAGCGTGGATAGGGTGGGAAACGCGGTGTATCTTTCCCCGGTTCCTCCTCCAGGGGGCCGGTTGTCAACTCGTCGTTGACCGCCTGGTTCCATTCGCCGACCGCGAGGTGATTGTTGTGCAGGCTGGCTTCTACCGCGTGAAACACGTCCAGGGAAGCTTCTTCATTACCGGAATCGCCAAGCAATGATCCGAGATTCAGCTGAGCGCCTATCCAGAAGGTGCGGGCATGGTACCCGGACCGGTCGATTTTACGTCCGGGCTGCAGGCCATTGGCCCAGCCTCGGAAATTGTGCTCCTTATCGTGGATCAGGTTGTGTCTGTAAATAGTGGAAAGCGCTGTTTCTATCTTTGTTTTCGGTAGCACAGCACCCAAGTCGGCGGCAACGCTTGTAACCCATTTCCCGAAGAGCTGGTCGGTGAATACGGTTTCCGGCACGCTTTTCGGCGCGGCATTTTCGGTGCGTATGAAACAGTTCCAACATTCAGTTTCCGGATCGGGTGTCGAGTTGACATTCAGTTTGACAAAACCGTACTTTCCGAAAACCGAGTAGCCCGTACCGATACTGCCAAACGGAATCTCTGTGCGGTATCATACATGGCTACGGCGTTCTCTGTGGGTGTATTGTCCTGCAGTTGATGCGTTGGCGCGAAACAGTACCCGCCATTGGGCATCATGATCTGGAGCGTGTTCTTGCAATCCTCAACGACGTCCTGCGGGGTCCCCGTCGCGATCGGTCCAGCAGTACTGATGCATCCATGAAAAGCCAGACTGTCGCCGTACTCTCTCTTGAGATAAGCGGGCTCCATGTTTGCGGCTTCAGGCTGAAGCGTGTCGACTGCGGTGATACCCATGTCGATGAATTCGTTGAATGCCCAACTGCATGACCCACAGGAATGGATCATAACCGGAAGGTCGTTCTCTTGCGCGAGCTTGATGAAGCGCTCATGTATGGGACGGATTCGTTCGCGAAACATGTCCATGCTGATGCGAGGCCCTCTCTGTGTTCCAAGGTCCTCTCCAATTCGGATGAATGTCAGGCCTCCGCGTGCTGTCTCAATGGTTCGTTTCAGTACCTCGAACTTAATGTCCACATAGCGATTGATGAAAGACAACATGCCCGGATCGCCCATCGCCAGCCCAACATACATCGCTTCATCGCCCACATGTCGAGCGGTCCAATTCATGACTTCAAACCCGGCATGGGCGCTTACGGCGTATCCTTTGTGTCGCTTACAGGTTTCCATAACTGCAGCATAGTCATAGTCATCGGGCGATGGCATTGGGTAAGCTGCTGCCGTTTCTTCATCCATTTCTTGTATACGTCCGGGCCAGGGCTCCCAGTAGGCCCCCGTTGCGTGCTCCATCCAACGGGTGCGCAGCCCCCAGTCAGGGGAGACACGAACGTCTGCATCTTCCGGTTGTTCATGCAGGCGCGGCCCAACATATGGCGCGCCAACATGACGGAAATCGACTCCCAGTTGTCGCGCGAGGCCCTCAGAATCATCAGGGTCAAGCCCATAGTGTTCCTTTAACCGCCGATCGATGTCTGGATTCGAGCTATAGTCGATGGGCACACGGTCCGGCTCCCTGTGCTGGAAAGCAGTCAGCACTCTCTCCCTTGATGACATTTTTTTCATGCAAATTCCTTTGAGCGAACGTCGTTCTGTCAATCTTTTGATCGGATCTTGCTTCCGTAGTCGTAATCCTCCACGAGGTCCTTGCCGGCAACCGCAAGGATATTGCTCTCAAAGCCGATGAGAAGCACTACCGGGACTTTTGTGTCGACACCGTTCCCCCGCTGCGGGAGCCGCCGGGTCCCAGTTCCCCCAAACCTGAAAAAGACCGGCAGGAACTGCTCCGGGACCTTGCGAAGCAGAGGGGAAGAAAGCTGTCTCCGGTTAACCATTCTCCGGAGAAAGAGCCGCTCGCGGTGGCGCGCCGAGTCTGTGTAAAACTAGTGTCCTGTAAAGGAAATTCCTGCACATTGGATTGGCCTATCTTGGATGAGGCGCTGCTCCGGCCC
>JAIPIO010000241.1 GCA_021734595.1 Kiritimatiellales bacterium
AAACCAGAGCCGGAACATTTTCAATACGCAAGACGATGCAGATCTTTTTGTTCGCTGCCTGGGAGAGATGTGTGCCCGGAATGAAACCGTTGTTCATGCATGGTGTCTGATGAATAACCACTACCACCTTTTGCTGGAGACACCCCAGGGTAATCTGGTCGATGCAATGAAGTGGTTTCAGGGAACCTTTACCCAACGCTACAATGCCCGTCATAAACTCTGGGGACATTTATTCCAGGGGCGATACAAAGCCAAAGTTATCGACGACGAGGATGCGGCCTATTTCCGGGTTGTCAGCGAGTACGTTCATCTCAATCCAGCCGATGCCAGGATCGTGAAGCCAGGGTATCTCTCTGACTATCCGTGGAGCAGCTATCCGTTGTATCTGAAGTCTGCGTCGAAGCGTCCGGACTGGATGGAGGTGCTTGCGGTATTCAATGCATGCGAAATCCCCAATGATTCGCTCAAGTCGCGGCAGGCATATGAAGCCTATATGAACTTGCGGCACGAATCTCTCGTGTTGAATGAGATGTGCGCAGAAGAGATTGCGGACTGGAACCATATGGAGCGTGGATGGGTGCATGGGAGCAACGTTTTTCGTGCCCGCATGACGGCTTGCCTGGAAGATCAGGGCAAGTCACATTTAAAAAGTTTGGTTGATGCAGAGCAGAAGAGGGATATAAGCGAAGCTTCGGCAGAGGCTGTCGTGCTGAAGTGTTTGGATTATTTCGGGATACAGCTTGGGGAGTTGCCCCGCATGGCAAAGTCTGCGCCGGAGAAAATGCTGATTGCCGGATTGTTGCGATACCATTACCCTGTTCGTGCAGAGTGGGTGAGCGAGCAACTGGTGATGGGCCATTTCACAACGGTGAGCCGGGCGATGCGGTTTTATGATCAAGTGGAGGGAAAATGGGCGGCAGAAAAGGAGCACATTCTAAAATTCATTGGCTGACCCCTTTTCTTTTTAAAATTCATTGGCTGACCCCTTTTTCTTTTTTGGCTGACCCCTTTTCCTTTTTTGACCCCTTTTTCCCTTTTTCTTTTTGGGTGGGCTATTGGACCGGTGTTGCGACAGCCGATCATCCGCTCGGTCCCTGGAAGAAAGACCCGCGCGGCAGAATTTTTCGGGGCGGCCACTTGGCCGTTTTCGACCACTCCGACAATCGCAAATGGTTCTGCTACCGCGGCGAAAGCCATGACGCCGCGCACGGCAAACTCTGCGTTGCCCCTATCAACCTGGAGCAACCATGAGCAAGACGGTCAGAAAACAAACCCTTACTCTTTCGTGACTCGCGGACGCGCAACACCTCGCGGCTCATGCGCGGCGTTCTTTTTAGGGATTTATACACGTAATGCTTTACGGGTGCTCGGGCGTGAGCCCCCGTTAAGGGCAACGCACCTCTCACGGGGCGATCGCGTTCCAATCATTGAAAAAAAGTTTTCAATCCCTGGAAACTCGGGTATCTTTTCCTTCATGAATGCAAAAATAAAAAACTACAGCTGGTTCGGGCTGGTTGTGTGTTTATGTTCCGCGGCAACGGCGCGGGAATTCCATGTCAGCCCAGAAGGGAGCGATGTGGACCCTGGTTCGGAAAAGGCACCGCTGCAGACGGTCCAGGCCGCCGCGGACCGGATGAACCCAGACGATACATGCATTATCCACGGGGGAACCTACCGGGAAACGGTACGGTTGAAGACCTCCGGTGAGGACGGCAGGCCCATCCGCTTCGTGGCCGCCAAGGGTGAAAAGGTGGTCTTCGACGGCCGTGAACGAATCAAAGGGGGGTGGGAGCCCCACAAGGGAAACATCCTGCGTACCCGAACGGCCGCCCGGTTTGTCCAGCTTTTCGCCGATGATCAAATGCTGATCGAGGCGCGCTGGCCGAACATGAAGTTTGAAGACCGCTTCACGCGCAAGGGCTGGGCGCGGGCCGCCACCGGCAGCGCGCACGGGAAAATGGTCTGCAAGGAGCTGGCGCAGACGGGCATCGACTGGACGGGCGCGCAGGCGACGCTGAATGTGGCGCATCAGTTCTGGTCGTGGTCGCTGCCGGTAACGCAGCATGAAAAGGGCAGCGACACGCTTGTTTATCCGCAGGAGCTGGGCAGCACCGTCGATCGCTACAAGGGCAAGGATGCCATCTGGGCGGACGACTATTTTTTCCTGACCGGCAAGCTCGAAGCGCTGGATGCGCCGAACGAATGGTTTTTGGATAAAGACGCAGGCATGCTTTACATTCGGCAGGGCAAGGAAAAAACGCAGCTGGAATACAAGGCGCGCGATTATGCGTTTGAGGTAAAGAAATGCGACTATATCGAACTCTCCGGCATTCATTTTTTTGCGGCGACGTTTATCTTCGAGAACTGCAACCACTGCACGGTGGAAAACTGCCGCCTGCTCTATCCCTCCTTCACGCGGGATATTCCCGAATCGGTTAAGAACGGCGGCCGCTCGGCATCGACATATATGCAGGGGGACCACAATACGGTGCGGTACAGCTACATCGCCTATGCAAACAATGCGGGTCTGCTGATGGATGGCAGCGGCAACCTGTGCAAGAACTGCATCGTGCACGACATCAACTGGCTCGGGTCGCTGAACTATCCCTCGGTCCGCCTGTTTCCGGCGCGGGGCAGCAAGGGCGGGCTCGGCAAAAACACGATTCGCCGCTGCACGCTCTATGACAACGGCAATGCGATCCTCCATTTCAACGGCAAGAACTCCGTGGCGGAATACAACCATGTCTACAACGGCGGACTGCTCTGCAAGGATGTGTCGTTGGTCTACACCCAGCAGCCGACGACAGAAGGCAGTGTGATCCGCTACAACTGGGTGCACGGCTGCAACGCGCCGGGGTTCGCCAAAGGGAAATTCGGCGGGTTGGGCATCCGTGGCGACGACCAGACACGTGGCCTCAGCGTCCATCACAATGTAGTGTGGGACTGCGGCATGGCGGGCATCATCGTGAAGGGCGATCGCAACCGGATCTACAACAACACGGTGTTTGACATCAGCAGCGGAGAAGAGATCATGATGCCCACGATCCCGGAACCGGTGAAAGCGTGGCGCAAGCAGCACGACCTGCTGCAGGAACAGAACGCCGACTGCGAGATCTTCAACAACGCCGGCCACATCATCTGCGACCGCAAGGGCGCGCGGTTCCCGGTTTCCGACCGATGCAGCCACAACTACGCCGAAGAGCCGCAACTGAAAGCCCCGGACAAGATGGACTTCCGTCCCGCGGCGACATCCGGACTCATGGACGCCGGTCGCGAGGTGGCGGGGATAACCGATGGCTTCAAGGTCAAGGCGCCCGACATCGGCGCGTATGAGCAGGGCGGGGATTTCTGGATCCCCGGGGCGGATTGGACGCCGTGAAAAAGCACGACTGGAATGTGGTGGTGGATACGACCGCGTTTGTCTGCCTGTTGTTGATTACCTCTACGGGGTTGCTGTTGCGCTATGTGTATCCGCGCGGCGGTGGCGGAGGGCATGCGGTTTGGAACATGACGCGCCACGATTGGGTTGAAATCCATTTCTGGTTGTGCATCGTCTTTCTTGCGGCGATGCTGCTGCACATTATGCTGCACTGGCGATGGGTGGAAAACGGTCTGGTGGGAATCAAAAAACCGCATGCGCGGCTGCGAATCGCGGTTGCACTGGTTCTGCTGGTGGTGCTGATCGGTCTGGCTCTTGCGCCGTTTCTGAGTCCTAAACAGGAAACGCAAGGGAGCGGCGGCTATCGGGGCGGCCGCGGTTCCGGCCACGGACGGCACGGCACACCGCCATAGGCCTAATCCGCATCGCGTGTGAAGCGAGCCACGAACATGCCGTCGCCGGGGGCCTCCCATGGCCAGATCTGAAGCGCCCCGCTGGTTTCCTGCCCGGTGAGCGGATGGATGAACGGGGTAGGTTTAAAGTCGGGATTCTGATCCTGAAACCGTGCCAGCACCTCTTCCGTTTCCGGGCGGGTGATGGTGCAGACGGCGTACACAAGCGTTCCGCCGGGCTTCACGCACATGGCGGCGTTGCAAAGAATCTTAAGCTGCCGGCTGCCATGCTGGATGACGTCACGCCGCGAAGACCGCCAGCGCGCATCGGGATTGCGCGACCAAGTGCCCCAGCCGGAGCAGGGCGCATCCACCAGGACGCCGTCGAACACCTTGGTGAGCGGTGGATCATAAAGAACATTGTGCGGATGGGTGAGAATGTTCCGGATACCGAGCTGCCGGGCACGCTTCTTAAGTTCTTTAAGCGCAGGGACGCGCGTATCCGTGGCCAGCACCTTGCCGGTCCTTTGCATCAGGTCCATCAGGTGGATGGCTTTTCCGCCGGCTCCTGCGCAGCAGTCCCACCAGTCGCCGTCTTTTTCCGGCGTGCAGACGAGCGCGACGCACTGCGAAGCGATATCCTGCACCACATACTGACCGCTGTGCGGGGAGAGGGCCAGGTTAAGGTTGGCCCCGCCGGGAACGGCCACCGCGCCGGGAAGCATTTCATGTTGTCTAGACGCTATTTTGCACTCTTCCAGCGTCTGCAGAATTTCCGTTGGGTCGGTGCGTGTGCGGATCCAGGCGGGAGGCCGCTGCTGGAATTCATGAATGCATGCCAGCGCGTTATCGGGATCGACCACGCTTCCGAACTCCGGAAAAACGAGGTCGGAAATTTCCAATGGTTGGAAATTTTCCCTCTCCTTGTAACACTCGTTGAGGGACGCCAGTTTTTCCGCCAGCGTCTTGTCGCCCAGCGGTTCCAACGGGTAGGGGAGCTTAAAGCGTTTTTCCATATATTGGAAACTGGGATGCAGTTCGGTGCTGTCGAGCGCCGCGCCGACAAGGCAGGCCTCGGCGAGAGAGAGGTTCAGCTTTTGAAACGTCCAGCCGTACCAGCGGAAAAAGGAGAACACCGCTTCAGCAAGAAAGCGCCGGTCGCGGGAACCCAGCTCCTTGTGCTCGCGCAGATAGTGGGAAAGCAGAACATCGGCCGGTCGACCCTCATCGGTAACCAGCCGTACAAGATCCGGCAGAATTTCCAAAATCAGTTCCGTATGTCTGCGCATAACTTTTTCGGGAAGCGGGCGGGCGGCGTTTTCAGTATCCATAAATTGACATTTCCTTGTTGAACCCGCATACGTGTGCGGGTAATTAATAAATTAATTACTTGAGGGGGATGCAAATGTCAAAAGAACTCGGTTTTGTATTATTAACACCCTACTCGTTGCGCAAGTCGCGCACGGGAGGAATCATCGGTCGTTTGCTCAGCCTGAGCGGGATGGAGCTAGTGGCCGCCAGAATGTTTGGCCCGAGTCAGGAACTGGTTGAAAAATACGCGGCACTTGTGCTCAAAAACGAAGACGTCGATCAGGATATGCGCGAACTACTGGCGGAATACGTTCTCCGTGAAATGGCTCCGTTTCCCGATGGCCGCTGCCACCGTGTGATGATGCTTCTTTTCGAGGGCGAGGACGCCGTAGCCAAACTCTACCGCGCCGCCGGCAGCTTTATTGACAGCAAGGAATCGGCCGACACCGTACGCGGAACCTACGGCGATTTCGTCCACGATAACGAGGGGAACGTCACGTATTTCGAGCCAGCCATCCTGATTGGTCCCACGACCCGGACGGTTAAAAACACGTTGGGGCTGTGGGCGGAATATTCATTCTCCGACGGCGGCGTTCTGGAGCGCGCCGTCCGAACCGATGGCGAGGAGGTTGAAAGGACGCTGGTGATCATCAAGCCGGACAACTTCACCTTTCCCAGTGCCCGCCCGGGCAATGTGATCGATACGTTTTCACGTTCCGGGTTGCGGATTATCGGTGCCAAGCTGCACCGCATGAGTCTGTCGGAGGCGCTGGAATTCTACGGACCCGTCCAGCAGGTTCTGCGCGACAAGCTCAGCGGCTATGCCACCGACCGAGCCTGCCAGGCGTTGGAAAAGGAATTTGAGTTTAAAATGCCTGACGAGGTGCGCAACGCGTTGATCCCGACACTGGGAGCCGCCTTCGGCGACCGCCA
>JAIPIO010000242.1 GCA_021734595.1 Kiritimatiellales bacterium
ATGCCAATGGCTTCGATATTGGTTCCAAGAAATGCGCCGAAGTTCATTATTCGGCCTCCAGTGTGGTGTCGGGAAATTCGGTTTTTTCCAGATGCTTCCGAATGCTGGGATGCTTCTTCTTGATGATTTCGGCAGAGATGCCGCCGAGGCTGCCGCCGATGATGGCGCAGACCATGGTGGGGATGGCTTTGGCGAAGTCGACGGGCATGTCGCGCTTCATCAGACCCCAGGTGACACCGGCAATGGCAATGCCCCAGGCCATATCAACCCAGGCCGCGCCGTCGGCGTTGTACATGAGACCCACATGGTGGTTGAGGTAGAACATAATAGGCACAACGCACATGGCGGCCAGATATCCGCCCATCACGCCGAACGTCTGCCACAGCACCGGCCAGATGGCAAAGCCCATGGCCCCGATGATCGCCGCCCCAATGGCGGTCGAAACATATTTAGTCATCGCACCCTCCGTAATTAGATCGCAGAAATTTTTGTATTTATACTGTCTGCGCGTACATTCATCAATGGCATCGCGTATAAATGCCTTGTCAAATTGTATACCGTTCCAATGGTTGGAACATTGCCGGCAGGTTTTCCAGACATTGGAATCCTCCTACGCACAAGGCTACGGCGGGCAGGGGAAAAGTTCCAGTCATTGGAAAGAAGTGATCAGGGCGCGGTGTAGATGAGATACAGCCCGCCGAGGATGACAAGCAGGCCACAGATTTTCTTGAGGATAACCGCGCCCTTCGAGTGCTCGTTCCAATTCATGTAGCGCTGAGCCAACCCGGTGGAGGTGCCAGCCAGCACAATCACCGAACAGTGGCCGACGCCGTAGAGCAGCAATAGGCTTCCGGCATAGACCGGCTGCGCCGCCCCGAGTTTAAAGGCGATGCCAAGCATCGGAGCCATATAGGCAAAGGTGCAGGGGCCGAGCGCAATCCCGAACACGAGCCCGAGCACAAACGCGGCCAGCAGTCCTTTGCGTTTCATGCCAACCTGCCCCGGCCCTTTTCCAAAGCTTGGAAGCACCCCGAGCAGATGCAGGCCGACCACAAAAAAGATCACAGCCACAAAATAATTCCCGTAGCGCCCAACGTCGCCCATCATCCGGCCTGCGGCAGCGGTGATCACTCCAATCAAGGCAATCGTCAACAAAATGCCGGAGGCAAACAGTAATGATGCCAAGAACGCTCGGCGGGCTGTCGTTCGTCCCTGCTCGTCAATGAATCCCACAATCAACGGGATACTGGCAAGATGGCAGGGGCTCAGCAAGATACTCAAGATGCCCCAAATCACCGCCGCGCTTAACGCAATCAGCGGCGTACCTTCTACGGCACGGGTCAACGCTGTAAACAAACCTTCCATCCCTATTCTCCAACTGTGAAATTAAATCCTAGTTCCTGCCACTTGGCGAGGATGTCATCTCTCGCAAAAAACCCTTCGTGTCGGAATAACTCGTTGCCTTCGGCGTCGTAGAAAATCTGGGTCGGGATCATGCGGATGCCATACGTTGAGCCGACACCCTCGTTTTCCCAAACGTCGATGAATTCCACATCGAGTTTCCCGGAAAAGGTCTCCTTCATTTCATCGAGGATCGGCGCCATCATCTTGCACGGAACGCATTTCCCCGCACCCAGATCGAGCAGCTTAGGCAGGGGCATCGCCACAGGCGCAACTTCGCGAGCATCTTCCGAGGCCGACCCGCCCACAGGGATCGGCAAGGTACAGACCCCGCCTTCGCATCCGCTGGCGCAACTACCGCTCGTCTTCTTGTTTTTAATTCCAACTACCACCGCCACCGCACCGGCCAGTAAAGCAATAATAATAATATTTTTCTTCATGATTTCCCCTTATGCCCTTCAAAATCCGGGGCGCATTTACATACGCCCCAGCGGATCAATTCCTATCCTGCCAGCGACGCCGCACCGGCGGCCGCGACCTTTTCGATATTTTCCTCGCCGATTTGCGTTGAGCCTTTTTCCAGTCCGAGATCCGCCAGTTGGAGATGTGCGAAGGTTGTAAAACCAGCCACTTCGAGCGTCGACTTCACGCAGTTGAGCGGACATCCATCGATGGCTAGAATCCTGTCTGCACTAGCCGTCTTCTGCATGATCGGCTCAATCCGCCCGCCGATACCGGCGAGGCAGAACATGCTGCCCGCTCCATCGCGGGTCATCTTGCGGGCGGCTTGGTCGGCTACTGCGCCCACATCCGCCGCGCCCGAGCATGCAAATATAAGTTTCGGCCCGCCACTGCATACCTTGCTATTTTCGGTTGTCATGACTTGTTCCTCCTATTGCAGCATTCCTTTCACTTGATCGACCGTGGGCACCTTGCCCACCACTTTGACTTCGCCGTCCACCGCCAGCGCGGGAGTCAGCATTACGCCAAACTTCATGATCTCGTTGAGATCCGTTACCTTTACGATTTCGGCCTCAATGCCGAGTTCGGCCACCGCCGCTTCTGCCGCCTCGGCGGTCTTCTTGCACTTCGGGCATCCCGTGCCCAGAATTTGTATTTTCATGGTTGCTCTCCGTTGTTCGGTTTATCGGTTTTTATTGGCCACATCGCCGCGCTTGCCGAGATGTTCGTAGGAGTCCGGCGTCCAATGGAAGCGTTCCAGTGCTTGGAACTCAAACGAGTCGGCCGGCGGGCGCTGGAGCAAATCGCGGGCGAAGTCCCATTCGATCTGCTGGCAGGTTCGCATTTCTTCGTCGGTAAAGTCGCCGCCGCGAATCTTTGTTTCCAAGGCGAGGACTTCATCGGGAAACACGCCCGGCTTGAGCGAAACCCTGACAGCCTCACCCGTCGAAAAGCGGTAGAGGATAAATTCATCGCCCAGCGACGAATCGATTTTTTGCGTACCGAAGCGGATGCGCCCGCCGGTCAGATACGCGGCGACGTCGCCATAACACGGCGAGTTTTTGGTGATGCAGCCGGTATCGGTGCGATCCACCACGCCATCGGGATAGAGCACATCCAGCCCGACCTTCATCGCGCAGGCCGCCGTCACCAGTCCGTCGCACGGATGCCCGTGCATCTTCACCAAATCCTTCATTGTGACCGTCTTGGTCCGGTCAGCATATGGCGCCAATCCGCTTTGCGTATCGCGCAGCTGGAAGACCGGTGCATAGGGCGCATCGGCCATCCAATCAAAATAGTACCAATCCACGGTCTCGCGCGGATTGGAGGCGCACCCCGCAAGGGTTGCCACCAGAGCGGCCAATGCAATATTTAATGTTTTTTTCATATTCGACCTTCCCCCTAGTTTGTAAATGCACCAAACAGCATTCCGCTAATCGTGGCCATGACGATTACGAGACAGACAAACACCACCGTCTTTTTGGTTCCCAACACGGTGCGGATCACGAGCATGTTCGGTAGGCTGAGCGCCGGGCCGGCCAGCAGCAGAGCGAGCGCAGGTCCTTTGCCCATTCCGTTGCTGATCAATCCTTGAAGGATCGGCACCTCGGTGAGGGTGGCGAAATACATGAAGGCGCCCGCAAAAGAGGCAAAGAAGTTGGCGCGCAGCGAATTTCCGCCGACGGCGGTTCCAACCCATTCGGAAGGGATCAATCCTTCTTGGCCAACGCGGCCGAGCAACGCCCCTGCAATCAGGACGCCAAAGAGGAGCAGCGGTAGAATCTGTTTAGCAAATCCCCATGATGAGGAAAACCACTCGCCGGCCTCTCCCTTGTCGGTGCTGGTGAAAGCAGACAAGCCGATCACGCCGGCGGCAAACGCCACCATCGGCTGTTCGGGAAAACCAATCGCCAGCGCAACCACCGGGAGTGCCGACAGCGCAACCTTCCACCACTTGATCTTGAACCACAGCATCAACATGACGCCCAGCGCAGCGGCAAAGACGGCGGTGACGGCCCACTTGAGCGAAAAGATCGCCGCCCACAAACCGGTATCGAGATCGGGTTTGCCCCAGTTGGCAAAAACCAGAATGCCGACCATGGAAAGAAAATAGAGTCCGTTCTGCCAGAGCGGACGGGATACTTCCTCGTCCGGCATCATCATTTGCGCGGCCGCCTTTGCCTGTTCCTCCTTGCGGAAGATCAGGTGCATCAGCAGGCCAATCACCACACTAAATAAAATGGCACCGACCGCGCGGGCAATACCCATTTCCACACCGAGGATGCGGGCGGTCAGGGCGATGGCCAGCACGTTGATGGCCGGACCCGAGTAGAGGAAGGCGGTCGCCGGGCCAAGCCCCGCGCCCATTTTATATATACCCGCAAAAAGCGGCAGCACCGTGCAGGAGCAGACAGCGAGAATCGTTCCCGAAACCGATGCCACGCCATAGGCCAGCACCTTGTTCGCCTTCGCGCCCAGATATTTCATCACCGACGCCTGGCTGACGAAAACCGCAATGGCTCCTGCAATGAAAAAAGCCGGAACCAAGCAGAGCAGCACATGCTCCTGTGCATACCACTTGGCCAGATGCAGCGACTCCATGATTGCGTTGTCAAAGCGGGCGTTACCCACCGGCAGATAGAAGAACGTCAAAAAGATTCCCGTAATCCACGCCAGTTTTTTCCATTCCGTTTTCCAGTTCATTCAGCCCTCAATATTGTTATTTGACATAATTACCAAACATTGTTCAAAAAATTATTCCATCAGCGCGGCCTGCGTCGCCGCATTGCTTCTCAACACCTCTTCAACGCAGTGCATAAAATTCAGTACACAGGGCACCTTCAGGCTGTAGAAGACCTGCTTGCCGCGCTTGTCGTCCTCAACGATACCCGCTTCTTTTAATACCGACAAATGCTTGGAAACAGTTGAAAAGTCGGCATCGATCTCCTCGACAAATTCGCAGACGCACCGTTCTCCGCCCGCCAGTTGCTCCGCCATCCATAGTCGCGTCGGATGCGCCAACGCCTTGAGCACCTTGGCCTTCGCCGAATACATTTCTTTTTCCTTTTTATTCATCGTATATTTCCCGCTTTATCGTTTGGCCTTTTTACCAAATGTAATTGCGTTGTCAACCGCGATTACAACAAATAACCCTTATGCAGGACCCGTTCTCCTAATGCTTTCGAATCAGCTCCAGCATCGACATGGTGTACGGCTTGTCGTGCCCGGTGTTGACCTTATCGGGGCCGGTCACCTTATCAAAGCAGGTAAGAATCAGTTTCCCGTTCCAGACGATCGGTTCGCCCGGCTGGTCGAGTCCACCCTGGCTGCCGTCGCAGTCCGGGCTCTGGGCGATGCGGTAGACCTTGGCCTTGGGTGTAACCACCGCCACGGCGTTCTCGGAAAAGTCCGCCACGTAGATGTTGCCGTTATCATCGATGCAGATGCCGTCGGTGGTGCGCATTTCGGGAATGTTCTTTGCCCAGACGGTGTTGCCGGTCACTTGGCCGTCCGCATCGAACGTGATTTTATGGAGTGCGCCGTCGCCGAAGTTGCCGACATAGAGGTTGCCCCGCTTGTCGAAGACGAGGCCGTCCGCGCCATACTGGCACTCCTTGTTCAACGTCGGCATCGAAGTGATGAGATGTTCATCCTCCAGCGTGTTGGAAACCTTGATGTTTTTGCCGTCGGCGGGAAAACGGTAGACCGCGCTCACCAGCAGGCCGGAAGGATCCTTGACATTCGGGAGCATGCTTTGCGTCACGTACAGGAATCCATCCTTCACGCGGATACCGTTTGGATGCTCCAGGCCGGAAGCCACCACAGTCATCTGCTGGATGGCACCGTCAGTGATTTTCAGACGGAGGATGCGACCCTGCTCCTTTCCTTCGGGAGTGCCGGGCCAGCCCTGGTTGTCGCAGACATACAGGTCGCCATCCGGTCCGAACTGGATGCCCATCGGACAGGAGACGCCGGTCTCCGGTAGCGGCGGCACATTCACCCATTTTTTC
>JAIPIO010000243.1 GCA_021734595.1 Kiritimatiellales bacterium
CCAGTTTCGGCGGCAGCCGCTCCAGCCCCGTTTCCAATGCCTGGAAATCCGGATCCGTTGCGGTTTTTTCTATTTCCGCCTGCTGTAGATGTTTCTCCTCCGCCCTTCGGCGGTTCATCCGCTTCCGGAACAGGGTCTTGGTCTGATTGGCGCAGATACGCAAGATCCAGGGACGGAACAGGTAGTCCGGATTGTACTGTTCCAGCTTGCCGTATGCCCGAATGAATGCCTCCTGCGCCATATCCGCTGCATCCTCCCTGTTGCGGGTCATGCTCACGGCCAGTCCGAAAACCGAATCCTGATGCCGCCGGACCAACTCGGCATAAGCGCTCTGTCTCCCTGCCAGGCACGCCGATACCAGTTCCGGATCTGTCCGTTCATCATTGCCCATTTTAGTACAGTACACTTTCCGTCTTTGTTTCGTCACATTTCATGTTTTCAATTGAATCTTCCAATGTCTGGACCCATTAAAACCCGTCTGCGGGCGGCTCGGCCAGGGTCTCAACCAGCGGCAGTGCATGCGTCCAGCCCTTCTTTAAAACCGAAATGTCATGCTTTAGGCGGGTGCCTTCCCTAAACCGCTCCTCGGCGGCAAGGGCGGCATCCTGCCCGAGCGCGGCGGCTTTTCGCTCCAGCGTCTTCCGCCACAGCAGCAGGATGTATTGCTGCGCCAGCTCGACCGACGTCGTTTCCTCGTCGATTTTCCGGCACTCTTCCATCCGCACCTTGATGATCACCCGCTGGGTCTCCTCGTCAAAGTCGTGCAGCTGCTCGGTCAGCACATCGGGTTCATCCAGCATCAGCTGATCCACCAGATGGCGGCAGACCGGGTCAACCAGGCAATGGAGCGGCAAATGGTCATGCACCAGCGGCTTGACCTCCGGATAGTAATGGACCAGCAGCTCCAGCAGGCTGGTCTCCTCTTTCGGGTGGTTTTTCGGAACGTGCGGCGGCTTCACCGGCTCCTCGGTACGGCGCGGTGCCGGCGTCCGGGTCTGCTGCTTCGACCGTCGCATATCCTGCCCCAGCGCCTGAATCGAAATCCCCAGCCGCTCCGCCGCGCGCTGCAGCATCTGGTCGCGCCGCGCCGCGCTTTGGCAGTGGTTTATCAGCGCCAGCGTCTCCTTCACCACCCGCATCTTGCCGGCGTCTGAATCCATATTCTCCTCGCCACCGCGCCGGTCGATCAAATAGTCGAGCGCCGACTGCGCCTCCGCCACCAGTTGGCGGAAAATCTCCGTTCCCTGCGTTCTGATCAGCGAATCCGGATCTTCCTTCTCCGGCAGGGTGACCACGCGTACGCTCAACTCGGTGGAAAGAAAGATGGCCGAGGAGGCCAGCGCCGCCTTCACGCCCGCCGCATCAGCATCCAGCACCAGTACAATTTCATCGGCATAGCGCTTCAGCAGCCGCGCATGGTTTTCCGTCAGCGCCGTCCCTTGCGACGCCACTACATTCCTGATTCCCGCCTCGTGGCAGCGGATGGCGTCGATCTGCCCCTCCACCACGATCGCGGTGCGGGCCTCGACAATATCCTTGCGCGCCTTGTCGAAGGCGAATAGCACGCGGTTTTTCTTAAACAGTAGCGTTTCGGGGCTGTTGACATATTTCGCGCCCTTCTCCGCCGCATTCATGATCCGTCCGCTGAAGCCGATCACCCGGCCCATCTGGTCGCAGATCGAAAACATTACGCGATTGCGGAAACGGTCGTAGTGGCTTTTTTTGCCGTTGCGGTCCGAGGGCACCACCAGTCCGGCGGCCTCAAGTTGTTCAGCCTTGTATCCCTTTTCCAGCGCCTTGTTCATCAGCCCGTCCCACTCGTTCGGGGCGAAGCCCACCAGAAACTCCTTCAGGATTTCCGGCGGCAGCTCGCGCTCCTCGAGGTAGCGCCGCGCCTCTGCGCCTTCGGGGCTGTCCATCAGCATGCGGTGGTAGAACATCGCCGCATCCTGATGGATCTTGTAAAGCACATCCTTCTCGTTCTTGTTTTCCGTCGCGCCGCCCTCGTAGCGCAGCTCGATGCCCGCGCGGTCCGCCAGAATCTTCACCGCCGTCACAAAGTCGACTTTCTCGTATTCCATCACGAACTTGAACACGTCGCCGCCCGCCTGGCACCCGAAGCAGTGGAAGATCTGCATCTTGTCGTTGACCGTGAACGACGGCGTCTTTTCCTGATGGAACGGGCAGTTGCACTTGAAGGTGGAACCCATGCGCTTGAGCGTCGGGAGATAGGAGCCGACCACGTCCACAATGTTGCATTGGAACCGGATCTCTTCGATCTGATCTTTCGGAATCGTCGCCATGGTGCAGATATACCACCTGCCCGCCCTCGACGCAACATTTCCAGGCGTTGGAAACGGTTTTCCAGTGAGTGGATGTTTTCTCGACAGGATTTACGGGAGAGACAGGATGCTTTCCAATGGTTGGAAGTTTATTTCCAACGTCTGGGAAATCGGGCAGTATCCCCAACAATCGATATTGAGGAATAGTATGTATAAATACCTCCTATGGGATCATGACGGGGTAATCGTTGATACGGAAAAGTGGTATTTCCGCGCCAATCGGGATGTGCTCGCATCGCTGGGATTTGAGCTGACGCAGGAAATGTACCTCGCGCTTTCGACCGAAGGAGGATCATGCTGGGATTTCGCTCGCGAACACGGTCTGACCAACGAGGACGTTCGGAACGGGCGGATGCGGCGGAACGAGTTGTATAAATTGTTCTTGGCAAACAAGCCGATTGATATTCCAGGTGCCGAGGAGGTTATCCGCTCCCTGTCGCAGAATTATCGCATGGCCATCGTTACCACCAGTGCGAAAGATGATTTTAAACTGATCCACGCCAACCGGACGATCACGTCGCACTTTGAGTTTATTCTCGCGCTCGGCGACTACCCCAGAACCAAGCCCTACCCCGACCCCTACCTCGCCGCACTGGATCGGTTTAACGCCTCGCCGGTGGAAGCATTGGTAATTGAAGATTCCGCCCGGGGATTGAAGGCGGCTAACGCCGCAGGCATCGACTGCATCATCGTCCATAACGAGTTTACCCACACTCAGGATTTCAGCACCGCCAAGGCCGTCATAAATAGCCTGCAGGAACTTCCGGCCCTGTTGGCCGGTTGATCCGGTACGGTTTGGTAGGGACGGCTGTCCCCCGTGAGAGGGGCGTTGCCCCCAACGGGGGCTCACGCCCAGCCGTCCGCGGTCGAGGTGGAACTCGACCCTCCATCATCGCTTCCCGCCCATCTGCATACGCCCTCTTTGGCAGGACTTTTCTTTCCATGTAATCTTGATTCGTATATTCTGTTCCGGAGTCAAAGGCAACCCATGACAGATAACCTATCAAAAGTGCCGGGGCCAAGCGGAAACCCCGAGGCGAAGCAATCCCGGTCCGGCAAGCCGCGCTGGCCGCTTTCCGTGCGTATATCGCTGTGGTCCTTGCTCGCAGCCATTGGCTTTTTCCTTGTTAGCATGGTGGTTATGCTGGCCGGCCTGCGCAGCGGCTGGCTGGTCGACGTGGCCGACACACATGCGATGATCGGCGGAATCTGCATGCTGCTGGCCGTAGTATCCTGCCTGACATGCATCATCAGCGGCCTGGTGGCAATGGCAAAAAAACACCCGGTTGTTTTGTGGTGGCTGATTCCCCTGCTCACCGCAATCGGTCTGTTTATCCGCCGGATCCTTTGATGCGGCGGCTCGGCCGGCATATTTTTCCAGACTTTGGAAACAAATTTCAATGGTTGGAGCTTCTTGCAAAACCAAAGTTGAGAAGTGCTAAAACCTGTTTTATGGAATATGAGGTTTGTCCCACACATCTATATGTGTGGAACAAATGTGGAGACAAATTCAATTTTTGTTGAACCATTCTTGATGCATTTTGCAAAAAACTCACAATGGCTCCTGGAAGCATTTTAGAGAACTACCCAAACGCAATATTGTTTTCCCGGCCGACGGAGCGGATGTAGTCGGCGGCGGCTTTGTATTCCTCGGCGGTTTTGAGGTGTTCGAGCATCAGGGGGATGTCCCTGAGTTTCCGCAGTTCCTGTAGATACGTTTTGTAGTCGAGGGTGCCGAGGCCGGGCTGGACCTCCTGTAGGTGTACCGGGTAGCCCTCCTGCAATGCGATATCCTTGCCGTGGCAGCTTTTGATTCTCGGACCCAGCTCCTTGAAGAACCGCCGGATGAGCTGTCCGTTGTTATAATACCGCCAGTGGCTGGTTATAAGGTTTACCGGATCAAGGTGGACCGCGAAACGCTCGCGGTCGATCGCCTTGATCAGCCGCTGATAGGAATCTATGGAATCAGGATATACCGATGGCATGCATTCCAGGCAAAAGAAGGTGCGGGTCGGTTTCACCTCGTCGATAATCCGCCGCGTGGTCTCGACGATCATTTCGAAGGTTTCCTCGGTCAGGTCGTCGGCATGCGGTCCTTTGTTTTCCGCCCGCGATCCGGCAATGTTGACGCAGCAGTTTGCGCCGATGCGATCGGCCAGATCGAGTCCTGCCAGACATTTATAGATCGCCTTGTCGCGTATCTCCTGATTGGGGCTGAGCGGATTGCTCCAAGCGCCGACCTCGGCAATGATGATATTGTTTTTCCGCGCCGTGTCGGCATAGGCGTCAATTTCATCCTGGCCGGCTCCCGGCTTGAGCGGGCAGTATGCAGCAGAGTAGCCCAGCGCCTTCACTGAAGCGACCCATGCCGCGGGACTCTTCACCTTCCCGAAGATTTTTCCGCCCAGCCGGACCGGATGGCCTTGCGCTTCGGCCCGTACTGAACCGATTGCCGCTCCACAAGCCAGCGATCCCTGCAAAAACCTCCGACGTGAATTAAAAGGTAGGGCGTGCTCTCCGAGCGCGCCGCGGACGGCTGGGACAGCCGTCCCTACCTCAAATATTTCCTCAACCGTAGCATTCATTTTAATCTCCTTTGTCACTTTCTAGTTTTGACGGTTGAACGGTAGTTGCCGATGGCCTCGGTGGTGCGCAGGTAGCGCTTATACAGGCGGAACATATGCACGCGACCCGGGAAGTCTTTGCGGAAGCTGGTTTTTTCCGCGCCGTCAAGCTGGCTCATGTACGGGGTGAACCGGGTGAAACCATAGGGCCGTTCGCCGCCGTCGAGCAGTTTGCCGTCCACCACCAGACTCAGGATATGGGACGCGCAGTCGATGTTCACCACGATGTGATGGCGCTTGTTCGGGCGGATCACCGGATTTCCGGATAGATGCATCACCGTGGTGTTTATGTTATCGAGCGTAACCTGGATCTGCCGGTTCTTCAGCAACTTGACCTCGATGCCCTGCCCGATGTGGCGGCGGTCGCCGTGCTCCGGCGGCGGCATCTGCTTGAAACGGTTGCTGAACAGAATCTGGCTTTTATCCAGTTTGCCGACCTCCACATCAAATTCCAGTGCCAGACCGGAGCCCTTATCGAGATTGCCGAACTCCGGCATTGCAAACACCTTGCCCGGGGCGCATTCGTCGCCGGCCAGCTCCAGCGCCAGCCCCTTGCGGGTTTTTCCTTTACGGTTAGGCTGGTCCCAAAGCATGTCGAGCAACTCGGCCGGAACTTCATGGATGCTCGCCGTGGTTTTCTGCGTTTCCGAAATAAAGTTACGGCCGTCCTGCTCCAGCCTGTCGGGATAGGAGATGCCGAGGTAATAGTTGTCGACGTACAGGAACACCTCCGGCTGAGACCAATGGATAAACCCGTCCTTTTCGATGCCGCCCGCCAGCCAGACCGGATTGCGGTTGCCCTTGACAGCGCCGCTGTAGTTGCGCGTACCGTTGTTGTGGAAAAAGAGCAAGTATTTGCCGTTGCTGAACTTGTATACCTTGTTCAGGCAGCGCG
>JAIPIO010000244.1 GCA_021734595.1 Kiritimatiellales bacterium
CATACACATAGGATTGTTCCGCATGGCTGAGGCGGGATACCCGTTCCTTTACCGCAGGATCCGTGACCACCACCATGTGCCAAAGCTGGCGGTTGCAAGCCGTGGGGGCCAATGTGGCGGCGCGCACAATCCGCCGGATAGTATCATCGGGAACCGGATCTTCCTTGAAAATGCGGGTGCTGCGCCGACGCTCCGCCAGTTTCTGAAACAGCGGTCCGTCGATCTGCTGCGATCTATGGGTGTTGTTATCCATGCGCGTCACTTTAAATATCTGCCGGGATGTTTCAAGACATTACGGCTGGATCCGCTGTTCCAGCTTCTCCTGCCTCAGCTTTTTCTTCTCCTCCCGGTGCAGCAGGTACACGGCCACGACAATGGCCATCAGCATTTTATTCATAAAAAACATCGGGGTTTGGCGGTAACCCAACTGAAGCATGTTCTGCACATGGCAGACCATGGTTGCAATCACGGCGATGGCTCCGGCCGCATACGTCATTTCCGTTCTCCTGCGGAGTGTAAAGGGGATCCCGATCAGATAGAACCGGAACCAGTAGATGCTGAAGGCAACCAACCCGGGCACGCCTACTTCACCCAGCGTCAGGAACCAGAGGTTGTGCGCGGGAGTCCCCGGTGGCAGGTCGGGGTCGACATCTTCGGCATAGGTGCGCCAGGACCATGCGGAAAAGTTGCCGAGGCCGACACCGCAGGTGTGATCCTCGGCCATAAGTTTGGCCTCTTTGTTGTATAGTCCGCGATACTCGATATCAGCCAGCGTGTCCCGGGCTTCAAAGAAGCGCTCGCCCAGCGTGTCGGCGGCCATAAACAGCATGGCGCCCGCAACCAGCATGCCCAGTATCAGGGCAACGATGCTCTGGATGCTGATATAGCGGTGCAGCAGGGAAGTGGTGACGAGCCAGAGTCCGAATGCCAGCGCAATCAGTCCGCCGCGTGAAACCGTCAGAATAACCGTTACCGCCGCAAGGGCCGCCGCACCGCCGAACAGCAGCGTTTTTATGGCTTTTTCGCGGTACAGCATAAAGCCGAACATAACCGTTCCCATCATCGCCATATATGTCGACAGGCTGTTTGCGTGGCCCAGCGTCGCGGCGACGCGGTTTTCACCCAGGACGTACCGTTCGTGCAGGGCTTCGACCGAGACATAGAGCGTGGTTACCAGGAATGCGGTGGACATCGTTCCTATTTCCTTGTCCGAGCGAATATAGTTCACCAGCACCAGAAAAATGAATGCGCCGCGCAGGATTTTGCTGAGTTCAAACAGGGGATACAGGTTGATTTCAAATTCATGATAATAGGCCACTCCATGACGGTTGAGAAAGTCGAGCACCAGTTCGTCGGGCGTTTCAAAATTCGGTCCAACCAATGTCCACGAGATAAATCCCATCAGGATATAAATACCGTACGTAATGGTCAGCGGCGGGAACCATCGAAACTTGGGCCTGTCCCGTTGCAGCAGCATAGCAAAAAAGATGATCAGGGCACAGATATCCACGAGACTGAATTCAATGCCGCGCGTGGCGGAGCGGTAGAATTCCCGGGATACGAAATTGATCCCGACATATTCCGGAACGCAGGTGGCCCATACCATCAATACAACAACAAACCGCAGCAGCGGACGGTACAGCACACACAGGATGGTTCCGAGGGGAACCCCAACCAGTATCGTAAGATAAAAAATGATGAATTTTAATTCCATATATGTCGAAGATGCTAGCAGAGTCTGTCGGCGCCGACAACCCTGTTGCAAATGTTAGTAGACGCGCAGTCTGGTTTGACTTTGTGGCAGAAGATTTGGACGGTCCCGTGTCATCGTAATAATATCCCTTCCTCATGCGCACAATCCGCGGGTCATATTTTCTTACTTTCATTGGAAAACCCTGTCGGCTGGTTTTCCTAGGGTTGGAATGTTTTCCGGCGGAATTTCAAATGTATGGAAGGATGGCTTCCAATGGTTGGAACATTTGCCGTGCAAAAAATTAATAAATTTAAGCTTGAGTCGGGGCCGGTGTACAAATATAACGAAAGCTTATCGAAAGAGATACGAAAGGAAAACGCGTGGTTCAACTATCTGCCAGAGAAAAGGAAATTATACGGATTCTTTCCGAAGACAGCGGCAAAACCGTGGCTGAAATCAGCGAAATGCTGGAGGTTTCGGCCGTTACCATCCGCAGTGATCTCAAGGGTTTGGCCGACAAAGGCCTGATCGTACGCACCCGTGGTGGTGCATTTCCCGCCTTCCACCCGGCCATCCTCGAACGCCAGAAAGTGATGGTGGAGGAGAAGACCCGGATCGCGAAGGCGGCGGCGGCGCATGTTGACGATGGCGACAACATTATGATTGTGGCGGGCACGACCACGCCGCTGATTGTTAAATACCTGCTCGGCAAGCGCGATGTCCATATCGTGACGAACTCCACCCTGATTTTCCCCTATGCGCGCATCAACCCATCCATCCGTTTGACGATGGTAGGCGGCGAGTTCCGTCCTTCGGCGGAAGCGACCCTCGGCCCGAACGCCGTGCGCGACCTTGAGCAGTTCCATCTGCAGAAGGCGTTTCTGGGAGCAGATGGTTTTTCCATTGGAAAGGGGATTACGGCTGATTTTGTGGAAGTGGCGGAGATCGTGAAGATGGCGGCCCTGCACTCGGAGCAGAGTCTGCTGCTGGCGGACTCGTCAAAGTATGGCCGGGCCGGTTTCGCGCATATTATGGGACTGGACGGAATTGATGGTGTAATAACGGATGCGGGGTTGCCGGCTACCGCGCGCGAGGAACTGGAAGCGTGCGGGCTGTCGGTGGAATTGGTGTAAAAATAAAGGAGAAATGGATGAAGAAGTTGATGATGGCCGGATTGGCAATGGTAGTTGTCGGATTGTTTAGCGGATGTGTAACTACACAGAAAGCTGGCGAATGCGGATGCCAGATGACGAAATATAAACCCGAACTTTTGATGCAACTGCCGGAATACGTTCCCACCCCGGACGGAATGACCATCTGCCGAAAAGGCAATATTTTCCTCTCCGCACCAAACTTCAACAACAAGGATTGGCCGGGCGTGCTGCTGAAGATAGACAAGAAAAACAACCTCTCCGTTTTCATGCCGGTGCCGGTTCACGCAGATACCGGACATGGCTGCCCAATGGGATTGGACTTTGGCCCGGACGGCAACCTCTATTATGCCGACAACCAGTATTTCTACGACAAGGACTCTAAATCGCGCCTGATGCGCGTGGTAATGAAGGACGGCAAGCCGGTACGCACCGAAGTGGCCGTTGATGGCTTTAAGCTATCCAACGCGGTGGTCTGGAAGGGCAACACGGTCTATGTGAGCGACACGTTCTTTGACGTTCCCGGAACTCCGGAGGGCAAAGGCAAGAGCGGCATTTTCGCGATTACCCTGGAAGAAATGAACAAGGGGACCGTCCACCTCAAGGGCAACATGAAGGAACCGCACTTGATCGCCCACTTTACCACCACGGCAAACAGTCGTGGCGACGTTGCCGGCGCGGACGGCATGACGCTCGACGGCAAGGGCAATCTCTACACCGGCAATTTCGGTGACGGCGTAATGTCCCGCATCACCTTTGACGCAAACGGGAAGGTTGTCTCCAACCGGATCATCAGCCGCGCGATTACATGCTGCGACGGCATCTTCTACGATGCCAAGCGTGACGTGATCTACATCACCGATTCCGCCAAGAACGCTATCCATACGATGGACCCGGAGACCGGCAAGATTGCCACTCTCTGGGAAAACGAAGACACCGATGGCATGGACGGTCTGCTCGACCAGCCGTGCGAAGCGGTTGTTCGTGATGGGAAAATGATTATCGTTAACTTTGATATGCCTTTCCCCGGCCTGAAAAACACGAGCTGGGACGGCAAATCGACGTTGTCGGTTATCAACCTCAAATAACAGACTGGACTTACAGGGATTGGAAAACCGGACCCTCCGGTTTTCCAATGGTTGGAACAAGATAACAAAAGAAGGGTAGTAGCAATGATTGACTTCAAGGGGAAAACTGCGCTCATCACGGGTGCTGCAGGGGCCATCGGCAAGCAGGTGGCCAAGGATTTAACCAAGTACGGTGCGAAGGTATTCATTACCGACCTCAAGCAGGATATGGTTGATACCTCCGCCGCCGAAATTTCCGTCGAAGGACTGGAATGCAAGGGGCTGGAAGCCAACATCACGAAGGAAGACCAGGTTGTTGCAGTTGTAGATGCGGCCAAGGAATTTCTCGGCGGCAAGATTGATATTCTCGTCAACGTGGCCGGCAGTGCGGGCGATGGCAACAACATCGAAAATGTAACGGAAGACGAATGGGAATTCGCATTTGCGGTAAACTGCAAAGGGTCTTTCTTCTTTGTGAAGCACGTTGTGCCTCTGATGAAGGCGAACAACTACGGCAAGATCCTGAACTATTCCTCCAAGTCCGGCAAAACCGGCTCGGCGCTGATGGTTCCGTATTCCGCCGCCAAGGGCGCGATCATTGCCTTCACGCAGGGACTGGCCTTCGAATTGGCGAAAAGCAACATCAATGTCAACTGTGTCTGCCCGGGCATTACGGATAACTCCGGTGTGTGGGACAAGGTTTCGGCGGACTACATCAAGAACATGCATGCCTCCCGCGAGGAGGTTGTGAAATCGTTTACCGCCAAGGTTCCGCTGGGACGCCTCGCCTATGTGAGCGACGTCTCCAACCTTACCTGCTACCTCTGCTCCGACGCCGCGGCCTACATGACCGGGCAGGCGGTGAACATCACCGGCGGCCGGGAGATGCACTAAATTTACAATGAAATTACTGAAAGGAGTACAAGATGGCTGAAGTATCTGAAGCATTGGGAATGATTGAAACACGGGGCTTTGCCGCAATGGTTGAAGCCGCAGACGCAATGGTCAAGGCGGCGAAGGTCGAACTGGTCGGTTGCGAAAGAATCGGCGGCGGTTTCGTTACCGCTATTGTACGCGGCGATGTGGCTGCGGTTCGCGCGGCGGTTGACGCCGGCAGCGTGGCAGGTGAAAAGGTCGGCGAAATCGTATCGACGCACGTAATTCCCCGCCCTCACGCGAATGTGGATGCGGCACTGCCGCTGGGCGGAACAGCAAAGAAAGGTAAATAATCATGGTTGATCTGAGAACATATGTATTTCTGGACTCGCTGCAGCCGCAGATGGCTTCCTATCTTTCCACCGTTTCCAAAGGCTTTCTGCCGGTAACGGATCAGGCCTGCTGCATCGTTGAGATTGCACCCGGCATTGAAATCAACCGCCTGACGGATGTGGCGCTCAAGGCGACCAACGTGATGCCCGGCCTGCAGGTGGTGGAACGCGCCTTTGGCCTGCTGGAAGTCCATTCGGATGAACAGGGCGATGCCCGCCAGGCGGGGGAAGCCATTCTCGATGCGATTGACCAGAAGGAAGAAAACCGGATGAAGCCCCACGTCAAGACCAGCCAGCTGATCAAGAACGTGACTGACCATCATGCCCAGATGATCAACCGCACGCGCTACGGCAACATGCTGGTGCGGGGCGACACGCTCTACATTCTTGAAACGGAACCGGCCGGCTACGCCTACTTCGCGGCGAACGAGGCTGAAAAGGCCGCCAATATCAAGATTGTGAATGTGACCGGATTCGGCGCCTTCGGCCGCGTGTATATCGCGGGCGATGAAGCCGAAGTGCTGGAAGCAAAGACCATTGTTGAAGAAAAACTCGAGTCCCTCTCGGGCCGCGACATTTCAAAGAAATAACGTAAATAAGGAAAACAGATTATGGCTACAACAAACACATCAGATGCATTGGGAATGATTGAAACACGGGGCTTC
>JAIPIO010000245.1 GCA_021734595.1 Kiritimatiellales bacterium
GGCATCACCCGGCCGCGCAGGGTGATTTCCCCGGTCATGGCCAGATCCGGGCGCACCGCGCGGTCCTGCATCATCGAAACCATGGCCAAGGCAATGGCCACCCCTGCCGACGGACCGTCCTTCGGTGTCGCGCCCGCTGGAACGTGTATATGGATATCGCTTTTCTGGAGCTGCTCCCCATCAAGCTTGAGCTGGACCGCGTGCGAACGCAGGTAGCTCAGCGCGGCGCGTGCGGACTCCTTCATCACATCGCCCAGCGAGCCGGTCAGAATCAGCTTGCCGTCTCCGGCCATCTGGGTGGCTTCGATGAATAGGATATCCCCGCCGACCGGCGTCCATGCCAGACCGGTCGCCACACCCGGCATCGCCTTGCGTTCAGCCATGTCCCGCTCGATCTTCACCGGCCCGAGAAATGCTTTCAGCTTGCGCGGCGTAACTTCCACGGCCCGGGTCTTGCCCTCGGCAAAGCCGCGGGCCACCTTGCGGCAGACATTCGCAATCTGCCGCTCCAGGTTGCGGACACCGGCCTCGGCGGTGTAGCTGCCAATGATTTTTTCCAGCGCCTCGTTCGCATACTTGATCTGCGCGCGCTTGAGCCCGTGCGCCTTAATGGTTTTCGGAACCAGGTATTTTTTGGCAATCCGCACCTTTTCGTGGAGGGTGTAGCCGGAAATATCGAGGACTTCCATGCGGTCGCGCAGTGGCTGCGGTATGGTGTCGAGCATATTGGCGGTGGTGATGAACAGCACTTTGGAAAGGTCGAACTGCACGTCGAGGTAATGGTCCTTGAAAGTGGAGTTCTGCTCCGGATCCAGCACTTCGAGCAGGGCGGCGGCGGGGTCGCCGCGGAAGTCCATGCCGATTTTATCTATTTCATCGAGCATGAACACCGGGTTTCTTGTTCCCGCGCGGCGGATTTCCTCGATGATTCGGCCGGGCATCGCGCCGATGTAGGTGCGGCGGTGGCCGCGGATCTCGGCCTCGTCGTGCATCCCGCCGAGCGACATCCGCACAAACTCGCGACCCAGCGCGCGGGCGATGGATTTGCCGAGCGAGGTTTTTCCAACCCCTGGAGGGCCGACCAGGCAGAGAATCGGCCCCTTCATATCCTTCTTGAGTTTCAGCACGGAGAGATATTCCAGAATGCGCTCTTTCACCTTGGTCAGCCCGTAGTGGTCCGCATCCAGCACTTTTTTGGCGGCCACGATATCAAGATGGTCCCGCGAAACGGTCTGCCACGGCAGTTCGGTAAGCACATCGAGATAGGTGCGGATCACGCCGTGCTCCGGTGACATGGGATGGATCGACTTGAGGCGGTTGAGCTCCTTTTCCGCCGCAGCGCGGGCTTCTTTCGGCATGCCGCATGTGCGGATGGCTGCCTCCAGTTCCTTCAGCTCGCCGGCCTGCGGGTCGGATTCGCCCAGCTCCTGCTGGATGGTTTTGAGCTGCTCGCGCAGGAAGAGTTCCCGCTGGGTCTTGGAGAAGGTCTGGCTGACCTTGCTCTGGATCTTGTTGCCGAGCTTGAGCACTTCCACCTCGCGGTTGAGGAACTCCATCAATATTTCCAGGCGGCGGCGCGCCCGGTTTTCCTCCAGCAGCGCCTGGCGCACCTGGATTGGGATCGGCAGGTTGGTCGCGATCAGGTCGGAGAGGCTTTCCGGATCATCCATGTTGAACACGGCAATGGTCAATTCGTCCGGTAGGCCGGGAGTCATCGTGACAATCTGCTGAAAGCGCTCGGAGGCATTGCGTGCCAGCCCCTCGAGTTGGAGTGATCGATCCTTCTTATCCACAATCATACCGTAGTGCGCCAATGAATAGTCCGGGGTATCCTCCAAATCCTTCAGGCGGCAGCCCGACAGCCCTTCCACTAGGATATGGGTCGAGCCGTCCGGGAAATTCAGGGTCTTGATCAGCCGCGCCACACAACCGACCAGATAGATATCATCTTCCGTCAGGGCGCTTTCATCCGCCTCGTCGTTGCGCTGCAGGGCGGTGATGAAATGCGGCGTGCGCATGGACAGCTCCGCCACCAGCTTTTTGGAATGCTCCGTGGTGATCACCAGCGGGGCGACCATGTGCGGGAAAAGCACGAAATCCCGCAGCGGCATCACCGGCAGCAGATCCGGCATTTCCGGCTCGTTGCCGTTTTCAATCACGAAATCCAATGTGTCTGTATCTTCTTTAGCGCTCATAAGCAGGTTGTCGGTTAATCGTTCTGTTTCCAATCATTGGAATAGTAGACAACGAACTTTCCAATGTCTGGAAAATTAAACGCAAAAAAATCCAGACATTGGAAAAAAGGCGCCGCGAACGGCCGCGGATATGCAGGAAGGCTTCCAACCGCTGGAAGATCCGATAAATAAAGGAGCGTTCTTGATTAAGGCCGATTTTGCGTATATAAACAGGGCTTTTACAGTTTTCCGGGTTCGGAGGAGAGGTGCGGTATGGATATAAAGGGTTGGTTGAAGGAACAGATGGTTTCGGCGGAGGCGTACAGTGCCGACGAATTGCTGAACAGCTTCCTGTCGGAGATGGAGAAAGGACTCAACGGCGAACAGAGTTCGCTGGCGATGATCCCGGCCTATGTCAATACCGAGGGCGAGGTCCCGGTGAACCAGCCCGTGGCGGTGATCGATGCGGGCGGAACCAACCTGCGGGTATGCCTGGCCCGTTTTGATGCGCAGAGGCAGGTGCAGCTTTCGAATTTCAGCAAGCAGCCGATGCCCGGCCGTGACAAGGAACTGACTCCAGCGGAGTTTTATACGGTACTGGCCGACGCGCTGGAACCGATGAAGGATGAGTTCGAATATATCGGCTTCTGCTTTTCCTATGCTGCGGAAATCCAGCCGAACTATGACGGGAAACTGCTGTGCTGGACCAAGGAGGTCAAGATCCCCGAACTGGTGGGACAGATGGTGGGTGCCGGACTGCTGGCGGAGCTGGAAGACAGGGGAATTAACGGCAAGCAGGTTGTGCTGCTGAACGATACGGTGGCGGCCCTGCTGGCCGGAGTGGCCGAAGGTCAGGCGTTCGGCGCATCCTCCTACATCGGCTTTATTCTCGGCACGGGCACCAACACCGCCTATGTGGAGCAGAACCGCAACATCCGGAAGGTCGACGGACTCCCCGCAGACGGGTTCCAGGTGATCAACGTGGAGTCGGGCGGTTTTTCCGCGCTCGGACGCGGGCCGTTTGATCTGCGGTTCGATGCCGCCAGCGAGATCCCCGGCGAGTATGCCTTTGAAAAGCTGATTTCCGGAGTGTACATGGGGCCGCTGACGCTGGAGCTGTTCAAAGCGGTTGCCCAAGAGGGTGTCTTTTCGGAAGCTGGCGCGGCGGCCATTGCGGCGATGGACCGTTTGACCACCATCCACATCGACAACCTGGCTGCCGACAATGGCCGGGATACCGGCATGCTCGAAACCAACGTGTTTACCGACGCTGACCGGGACGTGATGAAAACAGTCTTTACCGCGGTGGTTGACCGGGCAGCGTTGCTGACGGCGGTGAATATCGCCGCGGCGGTTGTTAAGGGCGGCGCCGGGCAGGATGCGGAACATCCGGTATGCGTCAACATCGACGGTTCGACCTACTACAAGACCGACAAGCTTGCCGACAAGGTTCAGGCACACCTAAAGGAAATTCTTGGCGCTCGCGGTCTGCATATCCGCTGCATCAAGGTGGATGACGCTCCCGTGGTCGGCGCGGCCATTGCCGGGTTGACGACCTTTTAAGGTCAACGGTCGGAAAATTGGATTTTCAGACCATGGACTTATGTGGGGCAGACATTCCTGTCTGCCCGTGAGCAGGTTGGAAAACCTGCTCCACATGGACGGCGTCCCTCCACAAAGAACCTACATCAAAACGGTTAATGCCAGAATGCTGATCCCGTTGAATAGGGCGTGCATGCCGATGCAGACCCACAACGATCCCGTCCGCCAGTATGCCAGACAGAAGGCCACTGAGAGCACAAAAAGCGGCGCCGCCATCGGCACATGGAAATGCATGACCGCAAACAGGGTCGATACCGCCATGATGGAACCGGACAGCCCGATGCGCCGGGCCAGGAACGGAAAAAGAATTCCCCGGAAGACCAGTTCTTCAAAAAACGGCGCGGCAACCACCGCCAGCCCGACCAGCGCCGCTTTTGCGGGCAGGGAGTGCGTTTGCGTAAACAGTTTTGCGACTTCCTGAATATCGATCTCGACCCCCGCCTTGCGCAGGATCGTCTGGTAGATGAAGGTCAGGAAAAACAGCGGCGGCAGGGCCGCAAGATAGTAAACGGGGGAACGGACCAGGTTTTTGGGCGCCAGCCGGGCCGAAAGACCATAGGCAGACTCCCATGTCTGTTCCTTCCGCCGTGTGCGCAGGCAGATGAACAGCAGGGAAACAGAATACAGCAGACCGGTTTGAAAGAGTGCGCCCATCACAATTTCGCCCGTTCCAAAAAAAAGGCCGATCAGTTGGAGAAACAGAAAGACAGTCAAAAACAACACCAGCAGCAAACCCACGCTGAAGGTGTCCCATGAACGGCCTGTCAGCCGTTCCGTCAGCCGTTTCCGGTTGACCGGCTTGATGCTGTATTTGATCGTGAGCAGGATATCGATCAGGAGACCGGTGCCGATCAGCAGCAGATAGGCCGCGCCTATCACCACAAGCTTGGACGGATCTGCCTGCACATCTGAAAAAAGATTATCCATCGCGACATGGTAGATGCTTCCTTTCCCGCTTCCCACAAAATAATGCGCAATCCGTAATTTCATGTTTCCAATGGGTGGTCCGTCGGTTGACGGATTTCCAACCACTGGAAATGGAAGATGTCCCCCGTCCAGCTATTGAAGAAAGGAAATAGCAACGAATTTAGGAAAAGCAGCGAATCGGGGAATAGGCCGCAAGCATTCGTTGCTTTTCCTACATTCGTTGCCAGTAAAACTATATTTGTGTCCATTGTCGTTCATTCGTGGTTCCTGAAATCAATTGCGAAAAACCGGCCCGGCGGTTATGGTGTTGCGGATGATCACGGGCGAAAAACTGGAAAAGCAGCAGGCGCGCATGGAAGCGCTCGGTATCTATGACGCGGATATCGAGGAAAACTTTATCCGCGGCTCCGGCAGCGGAGGGCAGAAAATCAACAAGACCTCCTCCTGCGTGCAGCTGCTGCACCGTCCCAGCGGCATCGAGATCCGTTGCCAGAAAACGCGGTCGCAGGCCGACAACCGCTACTGGGCCCGACATGAACTGTGCGAGCGCATCGAGGAAAAGGTTCTCGGCGAGAAAAGTGCAAGGAAACAGGCCGCCGAGAAGATCCGTCGCCAGAAGCGCCGCCGCTCACGCCGCGCCAAGGCCAAAATGCTCGACGCCAAAACCAAGCAAGGCACCAAGAAAAAACTGCGCGGCCGCGTCCGGCCGGATGATTGATTGAACGTTACTCATGACCCGCTTGGGAAATAAACTCTGCCTTCAAAACGGGCGTTGTCCAAGTAGGGGCTATGAGCTGGGGTTATTTTATTTATCCTTAGAATGGTTTTTATTTTTCCTAACTAAAAGCATTGGGAACAATAGTTTTGCACCGATGAGGATCATTATTATTCCTGCTATTTGGGCGGTTGTTCCTTCCGTTCGACCATAGAGGGTCCATCCTGCTCGTTCTGTCAGTATTGCAATGAATCCGCAGAAGACGAAAAGTCCACCTAACAATAGAGCAATAGATGCTCATGACTGAAAGGAACTGGGCTTCTATTGACTGGTTCCAGCAAGTCGGCTGCGCGCCGGCATGCAAAAGGCGCTCGGGAGAGCGCCTTTTGCATCCGCGGCACCTTATATATAA
>JAIPIO010000246.1 GCA_021734595.1 Kiritimatiellales bacterium
AAGGGCAGCGTGATGCATCCGTCCGGTCCCACTGTATACGTACGTGAAACTTCCGGAATGCCGTGAGCGAAAACCTCGATCACATCCCCCGGCCCCAGTTTGTATTCGGCCATGTCGACCTTGAGTAGTTCGTCCGGCACCCCCTGAGCATTTTCGTCCGGCACTCCAGCGTCCTCGTGATTTCGTCGGTCGTCTGTAATCGCCGCGCTTGATTCGCATACAAGCGGATCGGGCGGAGAGGAAGGATCTGTGTGTAAACAACCCGTTGCGGCGGTGAGTGTGGCGATTGCGAACAGGACACGAATGTCAGCGTTCATAATGTCTCCGTCAAAAAGCGCAGGTGATATATGGAACACCCCCGGAGGTTTACCGTCATGGCGTGGGTGGATTGCCGCAGGGCGTTTTCAGGCAGGCGATTAATGCCGTCGCCGCCATCATGAAGAGCGTAGCCTTGCACCCGTCGAATCACGGGAGAGAGCGTCTCCACCTCCAGCACCACGTCACGAGCAGTGCTGTTGACAATGACCAGAGTGACACCGGAGGTGTCCGGCGACCAGGCGGCATAGACGTTCAGTTCATGCTTGAGGGCGGGCGGCAATCGCCGCCATTCGCTCGGCAGATAAAAATCGCCGAAGCGCGCGCCTTTCCCGTCCACATTGCGGAACATCTTGAATGCCTGTCGTGCCAGGCTTTCGGTATCCGGAAACGTCCAGTAACACGCCATGTCCAGTCCTTCCCGTCCGAATGTCCCCAGGGCGTTTGCCAGCGCCAGTGCGCCGCTGATGTGTTTCTGGCCGCCCCAATTGTGTTCGGTAATGCCGATTTTGGTTCCGGGATAATGTTCGTCAACCCATTTGCGCAACCTCGGGATCAGGTTGATACGGGCATTGATCCAAGATGGGCAGCGATAGGTCGGGTCGGATAGGGCACGACTGGAAGCCAGCCGCAAGGCCACGGTTTTCGCATCCGCCCGCGGGCTGAAAACGTGCCTGGCCTGTGGATAATAGTGCACCGTCACATAGTTAAGAAGTCGTTGCCCGGTACGCTCTTCGTATTGGTGCAGTTGCCGCAGGAACCAGGGGAGAAAGGGCGGTCCCGGTTTGCCTGCAAATAGGCGCTGCTCGCGCACCTCCCGTTCTTGCGCGGCCTCAAAATAGGCTGGCCATCCCCATACTTCAGGGCCGCAAATCGGGATTTCGGGGGCAATGTTCTTGATCGCCGCGGCATAATCGACAAACCGCTCCAGGTACTCTTCCGCGGAGATCGGTCGAGGGTGGACGTCGCGGTGGGTTTCATGCCACAGCATCGGTTCGTTGTCAAGGGCAAAGGAGATCTTTTCCCTGCTGACTAATTCCGGGAACTCGGCCTTGATCGTTTTGACCCAGTCAACCACGAACTCGACGGGAGCGGTACGCGAAGCGTCGCGCGGGTCATTGGCGACAACGTTGCCGTCTTTGCCAATGCCGTTGCCGATGTCGGCATGGCCGGGTGCGTGGGCTGTCTGTGGACCATACTTGGCAATGCTGTAGCTGTACGAGGTTGTGTCTTTTGCCACGTTCCCGATGATCGGCAGAGTGATGACGACGCGGCTGTCGGCCTCGACCGAACGTCGCAGAAATGTCCGCCAGGCATCGTCTTCCACACGCACATTCATGAAAAACCAGTCCTTGCCGGTATTCCATGCGTTGCCCAGTTGCCAGTTGTAGCGCGATGCCGGGTTCCCGCCCCAGCGGTTAAGGGTGGGGCGAAGATCGTCCAACGCCTCCTTCGGCGCCGCCGCCACACCATAGATTTCGGATGGTATGGGCCGCGCACGCGATGGTGCCCCTATGCGGCAGACCGCCGTCGGGGTTTTACCGTCGCACCGACTGAGTTCCGGGTAACACCCGGTTCCCGCGATAATCAACAGAAAAAGCCATGTGCAGTCACTGGAAAGGAGCCTGCTTTTTCGACGTTTCATGACACTTCTAAACAGTTGAAAAATGCGGCCTTTTTATCACGATTTCAGGCTTTTGCCTTAATCGGTCCGGCGGGACTCTTGTGGAATCATCCCGGGGTTAAGCCGATAGACCGCGCTTTACCCGCGCCGGTATACCCGCCGCCACCACATTCGCGGGTAAGCTTTTGGTGACCACCGCTCCGGCGGCGATCACTGTTCCCTTGCCGATTTCCACGCCGGGCAATACCACCGCACGCGCCCCCAGCCAACTGCCCGCGCCAATGACTACGGGGTCCGCCGTGCCGGGGCCCGCGCGAAAAGACGATGTCCCGATTTTATGCGATGCCGAGACGATGAGACAATCCATGCCCAGGGAAACGCGATCCGCGATACGGACCGCGCCCCCCAGGTTGATATGCACGCCCGTATTAAAATAACAGTTCCGGCCTATGGTCAGCTTGTCGCAATGGGCAACATCACCGGAAAGGTTGAGCTTGCCGGCGATTACAGTACCATGTCCGATACGGAGCCCAGCCGTGCGATACAGCAATGCACGCACACGGAGAAAATTGCCTGCCGGCAGCAGCCTTGCCAACGCCTGAATGGCCGCGAGGCGGGGAGACAGGCCCTTGAATTCAGCGGCCAATACCCGAAAAACTGTCGTGTTTGCCATTTTATTGTTTCTGCCGCGGTCTTGCGTTCAAAAGTCGGGAAAGAGCAATCGAACAAAATCTTCGAGGTGGGCATGCGCAAAAATATTGATGCCGAATACCATCTTGGCTATGTATAGCAGAAAAAAGCCTGCGGTCACAACCGCCACACCGATGCCGACCGCGGCAAGCAGCAAAACGAGAAGACGGGCCAGAAACAAGGTGGTCTGCCGCAAAAACCGATTGAAAAAGTCCACTACCCTTTGACTTCGATGCGCCCAATGATTGAGTTGCCGTTCGAGGTCTTTCTTTGCCGCTTCAACCGACTCCATGGTGTCCAGGATATCGTATTCGAGGGTGGCGTACTCGACGGCGCGAAGCAGTTCACCGTCGTTGCCGGCTTCGCCGAGGCAGCGGAAAATGTGATCCCGGCCAATGGCGCCGCGAAACGACTTTTCCTCACCGTCTTTGGCAATAAGGATGCATTGTATTTTAGGATGGCGCTTATGAAGGTTCGCGAGAAATGCCATGCCATCGCCGTCCGTCACGCGCCCGCGACAGACAATCGCCTTCGGGTGGTCGTCAGCGTTTTTGAGTTGCTGTTTCGCCTGCGCCAGGCTCGTCGCGCACATGATTTCACGGCCGTCCGCTAATACTCTTCGCCAGTGAACAAGTGCACTCTCATCCGAGTGGACCAGCAGGACGGTGGATCTGGAGTCCATTGTCATGTATGTATCGCAACCTGACGGGGTGCGTTCGCGCGTCTTCTTCAACCGTCGGGGTCAGTACGCGCCCTTTCCGAACACAACGGCCGGAATCGTGCGCAGGAGTAGTTTCAGATCCAGCCAGATGCTCTGGCTTTCAATGTACTGTACGTCAAGCCGGACCTGGTCTTGAAACGGTATGTCGCCACGCCCGCTGACCTGCCAGAAACAAGTCAGGCCGGGCTTGACATCGAGGCGGCGGCGATCGTGCAATGAATATTCGGCCACCTCAGACGGGAGAGCCGGACGCGGCCCCACCAGCGACATGTCGCCACGCAGAACACACCACAGTTGGGGGAGTTCATCTATGCTCAAGCGACGGATAATGCGTCCAACCTTTGTCACCCGCGGATCATTCTTCATTTTAAAGGTAATGCTGTCGCCATGATCGTTATGCGCATTGATCTGGTGCCGCAGCTTGTCCGCGCCAACTCGCATAGAGCGGAATTTTGGGAATACAAACTCCGCGCCATATGTACCGACGCGTTTTTGAAAATAAAAGATGGGGCCGCCGTCGGTCATCTTGACCGCTGTTGCAACGAGTAGAAACAAGGGCGACAACACAACAAGTCCGCAGGCCGAAAGTACGACATCCAGAAGTCGCTTCAGCGCCTTTGCGCCGCCGACCACCAGCAACCAGCCGTACTTTTTACGGAAAAATCGCCAGCGCCTGAAAAAACTCCCCGTGAATCGCGACGAACCGCAGTATTGCTCGTACAATTCCTCCAGCAACAGGCGACGACATTCCGGACATTTTCCGGCCGAAGATAGCGATGTCAACTCCCTCTTAGTAGTTTTTTTCATATGGCAAAGAGGTCGATTATAACAATTTCGTTACGTCCCGGCGGACAAACGGACGTTTTTTTCAGGTGTACGGGCACGGGCTTGCTGCATGTGCTTGGTCAAGCAGATGCAATTCTTCCCGGTAGAATCAGTAAAGAAGCGATAATTGTCAACCGCATTTTCAATGATTTGCAGTCCATACCCTGTTTCCTGGAAATCGTCCATGTCCTCCGGCTGCTTGGACGCCTTGCCCATGAAAGCGATCCCCTTGTGAATCAACGTTACCCGTAACGCACGATCCAACAGATCGAGGCACAGAGTTATTGGATTTCCCGATGCACCGCCATAGGCGTGTTGAATGATGTTGCTGCCGGCTTCCTGCACGGCAAGCAGCAGCAATTGCCTGTCTTTGGCGCTCAAGGTCTTGAATTCCGGACGCTTGAGAGCCCCCCCCAGTTTTTTACGCAGTGTTCGGAGTTGCTCAGGCGTGCTGTCAACAGTTGTCTCGACAATGGTCCGCGGCGGGCTTGACGTAACTGATCTGACCTTAATTACGATGCACATTCGGTCGTCTCTTTGTTGCTCATCCCCCGAAAATGACGTCAGCTTGCCAAAGATAGCATCCATGATCGTCTCGGCGCTTTCATCGGCAGTTTTCTCAACGGTCCGAATCAGGCGGTGCACTCCGAACATCTTACGGTTTGGCGCCCGAGCCTCGGTGATGCCGTCGGAATAGAACACGAGGATGTCATCCGCGTCAATGTCAAGGCGGCGTTCAAGGTAATGCTCACGCATGGCAAAACCGATAGGCATATTGGTGTTTTCGACCAGCTCGCACACCCCGCGGGCGGCGCAATAATGTATGGTTTGCTGGTGACCGCAGTTCACCAGCGCGGCCTGGCGCTTTTCCGGGACAACGCGTGCATAGCAGAGACTGGCGAATTTATCCAGTACAATAAGTTCCCGGGCCATGAGTGAATGAAGAGATTCGACGATCTCAGACGGGCTTGGAATCCAATCGGGTCTGGCCGAATTCATAAGCATACCCGCGATAATACGCAGGCAGTTACCCACAATACTTGCGGCCACCAATCCGGACGCCATACCTTTTCCCATGACATCGCCGACCACCAAATCAAGACATTCTTCTCGGTGCGGCATAAAATCACAGAAGTCCCCGCCTACATTCTCTGCCGGTACAACGCGGGATGCCACATCCAGTCGCGGGCAGGCGTGCGGCGGTGGGTTCACCAGCAGTGCCCGCTGCACCTCCCCGGCTGAATCGTTGAGCCGCGCAAGGACCTGTTCCAGCTGGAGATGTGCCGTATGCAGGGTGTTTTCCGCTTTAACCCGTTGGGTAATGTCGGTAAAGATAGCTATCGCGCAATCCCTGCCGTCCAGCTGGAGGCCCGCGCTTTTCAGCATCACCGTCCGGATCGCGCCGTCCTTGCGTTTGACCGGAACCTGCACCGTGAATGGAGATTTGTCATGCAAGCTTTGCTGAAACTTTTCGGTGACCAATTGGTGCACTTCGGGCGGATGCAGATCCATGACGGAGAGAGCTTCAATTTCTTGCCAGTCATAGCCCAGAAGCTCCAACAAAGCGCCATTTGCCCAGGTAAAACGGCCGGTCTTAACATCGGCCACATGAACTCCTTGCGGCATATTTTGGAGAAGTGCCCGCAGTCGGGA
>JAIPIO010000247.1 GCA_021734595.1 Kiritimatiellales bacterium
CTTCGCCGCCGCAGGCGGCGGCGTTTCCATCGTTTGGATGCACCTGCACACTGAGTTTTTGCTTGGAGTCGATCAGTTTGAAAAGAAGCGGCAGGCTGGTTCCGGCAACGCGGCTTCCGAGAATGGCAGTACCGGACTCCGCCAGCACATCCTTAAGGGTTTTGCCGGCCAATGGACCGTTGGCAACAATGCTCATGCCGTCGTCGCGGTCGGAGATTTCCCACGACTCGGCATAAATGCCCTCCGGCACATCGCGGTGGTAGGTTTCGGGGATGCGGGTTCCGCCCCAGATATAATCCTTGTAGACCGGCGCGAATTTCATTGGGTACAGGTTGTTTTTCATGGGATGGATTAAAGGGATTATTAGTGTTCAAATCAATCCCGGTTTATGGCTGAATGTAGATATATGGAACAGCCAAGAAATATGAAGCCTGACGGCAACCGGTGGGATATCGATAAGATGCGCTATCAAATGGACAAAGCGCCCCCGCCGAAGCGGGATGTAAAAAGCATGGGCGAGCTCCTGCCGGAAATCATGTCTGCGATGGATCAGCCGCAGGATGAAGCGATCACGGTGCTGTGCGGTGCATGGGAACAACTGGTGGGCGCGCAGGTGGCGGCATACAGCAAGCCCGGATATCTGCAGGAACGGGTTCTTTATGTTTTTGTGAACCATCCCGGCTGGATTACCGAACTGCAACGCATGAAACGGCCCCTGTTGCAAAAAATCCAGCAGCACTACCGCGAAATGAAAATCCGCCAGCTGCGGTTTGAGTACAGCGCCGGGATGAAGATGCAGTAACACCGCTTCCAACCATTGGGAAAAGTTTTCCAACCATTGGAAATAAAAAAGCCCGCCGGTTGGCGGGCTTTCCAATCGCTGGAAACAGCGGATTAGGCGCCGAGCTGGTAACGGACAAACCGACGAATGGTCAGCGTGTCGTCGAGTTCTTTTGCTTTTGCCGCGACGAGGTCGGTGATCGATACCTTGTCCTCTTTCACGAAGCCCTGCTCGACAAGGCAAATCTGGGAGAAAAATTTGTTAATTTTCCCCTTCAGGATGTTGTTAATCATCTCTTCCGGCCGGGTTTTCCCTTTTTCTTCATCTTCGGTCTGGAGCTGTTTGCGGAAGATATCCTTTTCAGCTTCGATGGTTTCGGCCGGAACGTCTTCCCGTACCAGATACTCGGGGGCCGCGGCGGCAACGTGCAGGGTTAGGTCCTTGGACAGCTCCTGAAAGACCGGGTTTTCCAAGGTCTCCGGCTTGCCGCAGCCGACTTCAACGAGCACACCGACTTTTCCACCCATGTGGATGTAGGAGGTGATCGCACCGGTACCTTCGACGTCCCACTTGACATTGCGCCGCAACTGGAGCTTTTCGCCGATCGACGAAATCTTCTCGGTAACCTTGTCGGCAACCGCATCGGTCATTTTGCCGGTTTCGTGGTTGAGGGCATCGGTTTTCATTTCTTCGACAAACGCCTGGAAGTCGTCGTTGCGGGTCACAAAGTCGGTTTCGCAGTTGACTTCGATCATGGCCGCGCTCTGGGCGTCGGCGGAAACAACCGCTTCGATCTTGCCTTCCTTCGCTTCCTTGCTGGCGCGCTTGGCGGCGACGGCAGCACCGCGCTCGCGCAGGATTTTCACCGCGGCGTCAAAATCGCCATCGGTTTCTTCCAGCGCTCGCTTGCACTCCATCATGCCGACGCTGGTAGCGTCGCGCAGTTCCTTAACCATACTTGCAGTAATAGCCATTCTATAAATCCTCTCTTAAATTAGGCTTCTTTTTTTTCTTCGGCTTCAGCTGCTTCCGCCGGAGCTTCCTCGGCCTTTTCCGGCTCTTCGGCAGGCGCTTCTTCCTTTACTTCTTCGATCGGTTCCGCGGCGGGCGCTTCTTCCTTCGGCTCTTCCACGGGAACTTCTTCGGCGACCGGTTCTTCTGCCGGGGCTTCGACAGCCTCTTCAGCAACCGGTGCTTCCGCCTTCGGCTCTTCCACGGGAACTTCTTCGGCGGCCGGTTCTTCTGCCGGGGCTTCGACAGCCTCTTCAGCAACCGGAGCTTCCTCGGCTTTTGCAGGTTTTTCCTTGGCCTTGGGTTTGGCTTCTTCTTTCGTCGGTTCGTCAGCGGGAGCTTCCTCCGTGGCTTCGGCCTTTTCCGCCTTCTTCTTTTTGGGCTTGGCTCCAGCTTCTTTCTTGGCCTCGTTCGCCGGAGCGGCGGCCTTCTCTTCGGCTTTTTTCTTTTCGTCGGCCTTCTTCTTCTCCGCCTTGATCTTCTTCAGGATTTCTTCGCGCTTCTTCTTCTCTTCCGCTTCCTTTTTCTGGCGCTCTTCGCGGGCTATAGTCGCTTTTTCGCGCTCTTCGGCGGCGGCTTTTTCGCGGGCTTCTTTCGCGGCCTTGGCTTTGGCGGTGTAGATTTCGTGGGCTTCCTTGATGGTTTCGCCCAGTACATCGGTGATCAGACCGATGGAACGCAGCGAATCGTCGTTGCCGGGGATCGGGTAATCAACCTCTTCCGGATTGGCGTTGGTGTCCACCAAAGCAACAACCGGGATATTCAGGCGCTTGGCCTCGGCGATCGCCAGCTTTTCGCGGCAGATATCAACAATGAAAATCGCGCCGGGCGTTTTTTCCATATCGGCAATCCCGGTCAGGTTGCGCTCAAGCTTGATTTTTTCGCGGCGCAGAACGGAAACCTCTTTTTTCAGCAGCTTGTCCATCGTGCCGTCGGCTTCCATTTTCTGGAGTTCGCGCATGCGGGCAACGGAGGAGCGGATCGTCTTGTTGTTGGTCAGCATGCCGCCGAGCCAGCGGTGGATGACATAGGGCTGCTCGAGCGCTTCGGCCTTTTCCTTGCAGATTTCACGCGCCTGCTTTTTGGTGCCGACGAAAAGAACCTTCTGGCCGCGAAGCACAACATCGTTCAGGAACAACTGTGCCAGTTGAAGCTGCGACAGGGTTTTCGTCAGGTCGATGATGTAAATCCCGTTCTTGGCGCCAAAGATAAAGCGCCTCATTTTGGGATTCCAACGTTTGGTCTGGTGACCGAAATGCAGACCTGCATCCAGCAGATCCTCAACGGATATCGTCTTCTTAAATGACTCAGCCATTTAATCCTCTCCTTATTAGTTTATTATTAAACAATCCACTTTGACTCGCTCCGAGGAGGAGCGGCCTTCGCTTCTGACCCGCGCACGCAAGTCAATTAAGGGGCGGAATATACGTATGCCCTTGCGGTGGGGCAAGGTTTAATTTTAAATTATTCTTTTGTAGCGGGGCCAGAAAAGACGTATTTCTTACATTCCGGCGAATGGTATGACTGCCGTCGCCTCCAATGGTGGAAAGGATCGGTATGAAACCAGCCAGAGTCGCCGAACAGTTTGATGTGGCGGGGCAGCTTGCCAGCATACGCCCGACGGGGAGCGGGAATGTGAACGACACATACCTCGCCGTATTCCGCACCCACTTCTCCGAAGAGCGCATCATTATCCAGCGCATCAACGGGCATGTTTTCGCCCAACCGGAATGGATCATGGAAAACCTGAGCATCCTCACCACCCATTGCCACAAGCAACTTCAGGCGGAAAGCAGTTCCGCCGACCGTATATGGCAGCTTCCGCGCATTGTGCCATGCCGTAACGGGCAGGATTTCTTCAAGGATGAAAACGGCGACTTCTGGCGGGGGCTCACCCTGATTGCCTCCGCAAAATCCTATGATATTGCCCAGAGCGCGGAGCACGCATACGAGGTGGGCACGGTGCTTGGCCAGTTCCACCGCTTGGTTTCCACCATGAATCCGCTAAGTTTGCGCGATACGCTGCCTGGTTTTCATGAGACGCCTGGATACCTGGAAAAATACGATGAAGTGGTCAAGAGCCCCGATGCAGAGGATCTCGGTAGAAGTTCGCTCGAAGTGCGAAACCTGCAGCGCTTTGTCGAGGATCGCCGCGAATTTGCCTATGTCCTGCAAAACGCCCTCGAAGCCGGAGAGTTGAATCTGCGCCTGATCCACGGCGATCCGAAGATCAGCAATATCATGATCGACGACGATACCGGGAAGGGAACCTCCATCATTGATCTGGATACCGCCAAACCCGGTCTTATCCACTATGATTTTGGCGATGCCCTGCGCTCACTCTGCAACAAGGTTGGGGAGGAGACCAATGATCTGGGAAAGGTGGCGTTCGATCTCGATCTTTGCGAAGCCTTTGTGCGCGGCTACATGGTTTTTGCGAAGGACTTCCTCACCGCCAACGACAAGAAATACCTTTACGACTCCATCCGTCTCATCACCTTCGAACTGGGGCTGCGCTTTTTTCAGGATTATCTGGCGGGAAATCTCTACTTCAAGGTGAAGTCGCCCGAGCAGAACCTGCAACGCGCCCAGGTTCAGTTCCGCCTGTGCGAAAGCATCGAAACTCGCAAACGCCAGATCAAGGAAGTGCTCGAGACGGCTCCTGCGGATTCATAGACCGCCGAAACCCGGTTTGCGTTATTCGGATTCCGCGGCGATGATCCGTAGCGACCGGCCCTCGGCAACCACATCTTCAATGACCGCGGCACCGTTGAGTATCCGTACGTCCGCCCAGCAGTTGGTGGTTGCAATTGCATCCCGCACGGCTTTCTCCGCCCGCGGGGCCTTGGCTTCGTCCATATAAAAGCGGTCAAACGGCAGATCAAAAGAGATGCCTTTAAAGACGTTGGTTTTGATTTCGCGGTTCCATTCCCATTTCTTTCCGCCGCAGGGTGTTTTCAGATACTCACCGGTTTCCGGGCGCGCCCGGCTCCAGTCGGCCAGAACGGTGAATCCATCCACATCTTTATTCAGCGTCACATACAGGTGTTCACCCCGCCTGACCAACGCAACTTCATGCTCCGCACAGGAAATATAGTCCTGCTCAAAGGAGAGTTGCACGTAGCGACCCTGAAACGGATCGGCGGGATCGACCGGTTGTGCCCGGAAACGGTGCACGGTCCCGTTTTGCAGGATCCGCTCCTTCTGCCGGATCATTATCGCCGGAATGGCGAACTGCACGGCAATCGTCACCAGCAACAGCAGGCAGGCCAGTTTTTTCATGCGTGCGCCTCCTTTTTCCGCCGGGCCATAATGAGGTTGGCGCCGAGAAAGCAGATGCCAAGGACAATGAAAACAACCCCGCGCGCAAAAAACCCGAAATCAGCATCGAAAAAACGGGTAACAAGCAGCATCGAGAGCAGGAACATACCGCCGTTTAGTTTGCGCAGACGTAGCGTGCAGCAACCCTGTACAATCAACAGCACGCTCAGGAAAAGCAGAAAACCGTTGAAAATCAACGCCATCACCATGGGCGCTGTATCATATCCGGCTCCCAGCAGAAAACAGAGGGCGGAGACAAGCGGGAACAGGGTGACGGCCCTTGTCTGTAGCGAGGGCTGCCGGAAGCCTCGTACAATCCCGATCGCCCAGGCCGCCAGCAGAATCATGGTAACCGTGACATCCATTCCAAGGCCCCACTCTTGGTACTGCCAGCCCGTCCGCGAATAATTCCAACCGATCTCTTTCCAAAAGTCCGCCCAAGTGAAGAGATAGGAAAGCAGGCAGACACCGATAAAACCGAAAAGGCCGAACGGATTGCTCCAACCCTCTGCGTGTCTGTATGCAACCACGCCAACCAGATAGGTGCCTGAGAGTAGGGCGGAATAGGCCACAATCCAGAGTCCCGGAACGTTGCGTTCAAGCACCACGCCCATCGAAACGGTAATGCACAGCAGCCATCCCCATGCGGAAAGCAACGTCGATTGTTCAAGGGGTTTGCGGTGGACCCGTATCAT
>JAIPIO010000248.1 GCA_021734595.1 Kiritimatiellales bacterium
AAAAACAGTTCTGCAACACGGAATTGTCCGAATAATCCGGCCCGTCACAGTTTCCGTGCCACGCCCCCACTAGGGTCACATCCTCGATCCGGCGGCTGCTGTAGATGCTGAAACCGGCCCGGTCCGTAAGGGTAATGCCGGACACCAAATCGATGTCAATCAGCATACTCGCCTCGGAAAAGCTGTGAATCCAAAGATGCTTGGCACCGGAAACCACTCCGCGGCCAACGATGGCGGTCGGGCCGGCCTCCTTGTCGTGATAGCGCTTAAAGCGCGCCAGCACATAGGCTCCGCCTTCGATGTAGACGGTTTGGCCTCGTTTAATGCGCGTCTGAAAAAAGGGCGCATAGCCCATTTGTGACAAATCATGGATCCCCGGTTTAAACCAGATGGCGTCATAGGCCAGCATCTCCTGCTCATCCAGCCGGTCGCCGGGATTCACGAAAAGCGTCTTTTGTTTCTTCGGATCGGGAATCAGCGTCTCGGGAGGGAGGGCGGAAAGAACCAACGGATTGGCATACCCCTCCTCCAATTCCTCCGAAAGGCTGCGGGCATGGTAGTCTTTTCGTTTGCTTTCCTCGCCGTAGTTCACATCCCAGTTCCGGATCGGAACATGACCCTTCCCCATCTCAACGAACTTGTTCCAGACCTGATCATAGTTGGGAAGAATCGCCACCTTTTCCGGGCGATCCAATGTAAAGACAATCGTATCGCCGTTTTCGATACGGCAGGGAATGTTGTAGGACGACGGCAGCACTTTGGCACTTTTCAGCGGCAATGTAATATGTGCCGCGCCCGGCTTCACCTTTACCCGAACCGTCACCGTTCCATCAAACGAAAAGATGGAGTGGGAATGTTTCACCGGCCCCTTATGGCGAATCAACATCATTTTTTGCAGAGATCCGTTTTCCCGCAACCGGGGATAAACATCAAAGCCTTCACTCTGATACACAAAACTTGATTTTTCTTCCCCGCCGGAGGTCACCGTCACCTGGTAGTCGGTGGAGCGCAGCTCCACCCCTCCCGGCACGTTATACGTCCAGACTTCACCCAATGCGGATGAAGCGATCAGTAAAAATGAGACAACATTCAATCCACACTTGAGGCTGCCCTGAACGGTTCGAGTGTCTTTCTTTATCCAATCTATATTATTCATTTCAGCTCACCGCTTAATTTTTAGAAAGTTGCTTTTGCAGACGGGCCGACAGTTTTTCCACCAGCGCGGCTTGCCCCGGCTTCCCGGCAATATTTACATTTTCCTTAGGATCGGTCTTATGGTCGTAGAGCTCGACGCCGAAGGGTTCTGCAGTCGGATCGCGATGATCCACCCACAGCACGAAGCGGTAGCGGTCGGTGCGCATGGTGTAGCCCATCAGATGGCTTTCAAACAAGTCGCGGTTCCATTTCGATTTCTGCTGTTCGATTATACGCCCCTCCACCTCTTCAATGAGCGGTCCGAAAAAAGTTCCGCGCATTTCGGGCGATAGCGGATTGGCGGCCCATTCGCGCAGGGCGGGACATGGGAACTGGCTAAAGGCCGCGTCTTTCCAAGGTTTGGAAGGACTGTCCAGCAACGTCGCAAAGCTTTTCCCGTTCAAGTGCTTTGGCAACGGCAGTCCCGCCAGTTCGCAAAGCGTGGGATACATGTCGACCAGTTCCACCAGTGCGTCGCTAGCGACGCCTTTGGCCTTTTGGCCGGGCGCGGAGACGATCAGCGGGACGCGCGTGGCGATTTCATAATTCGTGGCCTTGCCCCAGATGCCGTGGTCGCCCAGATGCCAGCCGTGGTCGCCCCAAAGCATCACCACCGTGTTGTCTCGCAATCCCTGCCGTTCCAGCTCCGCAAGCACACGGCCGATCTGGGCATCGACATAGCTGACACAGGCCATGTAGGCATGAATCAGCTCACGGGCGGTTTCGTCGGAAAAGTCGCCGATCTTGGGAACGCCCATGCGGGTACGCGTCTCGAACGAGGCGTGCAGCCCCACGGCCGGCGCATCCTTTGGCGCAAACGGATTATCGGCCAACTGGATGTCGGCTGGATTGTAGAGGTCAAAATATTTCTTCGGCGCAATAAACGGCAGATGCGGCTTGTGAAAACCGACACCCAAGAAGAACGGCTTGCCGTCCTTTTTCAGTTTCTTCAGCGTAGCCACGGCGCAATCGGCGGAGTAGCCGTCGTCATACATATTGTCCGCCACCTCGCCCGCTTCGAAAACAGGGCCGTTGGCGAGACCACCGCCCCATTTACCGAATTTGCCATCGTATTTTTTAAAGACCTCGTCCTTGCGGCGCTTCACGGCAGCGCGGTTTTCGGGCGACTGGTATCCACCCACTGGAAATGGAGCCGGGCGCTTGGTTTTGACCGGATTTGCATTCCATGACAATTCCTTGTCCACCATGGTTCCATGAAATATTTTCCCGATATAGGAGGTGGCGTAGCCATGGTCGCCAAAATGCTGCGTGAGCGTCAGCACGTTCGGCACGGTATCGCGGAAATAGGTGTTGTTTTCCACAATTCGGTTGTTGTCCGGGCGCAGCCCCGTCATCAGGCTGGCGCGCGACGGCCCGCAGATGGCCTCCTGGCAGTAGGCGCGATCAAAGCGCACACCCTCGCTGGCAAGTTTGTCAATGTTAGGACTCTGCACCACCTTCTCGCCATAGCAGCCCATCTCCGGTCGCAGGTCGTCAATGGCAATAAACAGCACATTCGGGGCTTTGCCTTCGGCACACAACCCCGCCAGCAGGCAGGCAACCAATAAAAACGCTTTTTTCTTCATGCTCGTTCCTTTCTTTCCAGCTCATTCCACAACCCCATTAGGGTCGATATGTTTTTTGTTCCGTACCCATCCGTGTTGATCCGTGGTTTAAAAAATCCTATTGCTTTTCGTGTTGTTCGTGTATTTCGTGGTTCCCACTTATCGGATGCTGAGCGGTAGCCAGACCGACATTTTCGGCTCTTCACGATTGTTCCAGGAATAATAGGGAATCAGCTCCACGTTTACTTTTTTGGCTTTGGCATCGCCCAACGCTCGATACCCGCCGACCCGGCCGCCGGTGGGTGTTGCAACTTCGGCTTTGGTTTTCAGCACAGTTACGCCGCCAAGCAGTTCGGGACGGAACTCGGGTTTCCATTTGGCGTTTGGGAAAATTCGCACATCTTCAAAGCGGACGCCTTCAGGAATATCATTCGATTCCAGGCAGTAGACCACGGGGCCGCGCTTGACGGCCACCTGTCCGCGGGCCGCCTCAATCAGATAGTCCGAGATCATCAACTGGACTTCCATGGGCAGGTCCAGCTCCACGGTGTCGCCGGTTTTCCAATCATTGGAAACCTGGACATACTGCCCCGGCACCACATCGGCGGATGCTTTTTTTCCGTTCACCTTCAGCGTTGCGCCGTCCGCCCAGCCGGGAATGCGCAGATTGATTGCAAAATTGCCGCCGTGATGGAGTGTCAGCTTCACGTTGCCGTCCCACGGATAATTGGTTTCCTGCACCAGTTTTACCTTTTCGCCGGCGGGCAACATCGTATCCAGTTCGCTGGCCGCGTAGTGATGCAGCCACAGGGTTTTTTGCGAGACCGAGTAGAGATAGGCATGATAGGCCGCCAGATTGCGCATCAGGTTGGTCGGGCAGCAGATGTGCTTGAGTCCCGGCACATGGCGATGGTGGTAGTCGAGGCTCCACAGTTCATGCTCCTTGCCATGCCAGCGCAGCGGATTGGTATAGGACCATTGGTCGCCGGCCAACTGAACCCCGGAAAGAATTGAGTTGTACCAGCTCAGCTCCATGATTTCGGCGTAGCGGGCGTCGCCCGTAACCTGAAGCATGCGCCAGTTCCACATCATGTTGCCTACCATGCCGCAGGTTTCGTTGTAGGCCGTGGCATTGGGCAGATCGTACGGGGCAACAATCCCTTCGTGGATCGGCTCCCAGCGGCAGACCTGACGTTCGCCTTCGACAAAACTTCGGGTAACCGGCCCCTTGTGCACGGGACTGACACCGCCGGTAATGTACATTTTCTTTTCGGTCAGATCCGTCCACAAACGCTGCAGCGCGTCGAGCAGTGAACGGTCGCCTGTTTCCAGATAGACATCGGTCGCCCCGGCATAAAGATAGGTGAAGAAGACCGCATGCCCGACGACTTCCTTCTCTTTGCGCAACGGAATAAAGTTTTGGTAGAGGTCGCGGCCGCCCTTGTAGTCTTCGATCGCCCCCCAGGCTGGGCGTCCCCAGTTAGCCGGAACATTCCCTTTCGGATACGTCGATCCGCGCAAATCAACAATGTGCTTTGCCAGCTCAAGTCCGGTCACATTGCCGGTGGTGCGATAAAGTTCCACCGCCCCCATGATGATCGACGGGTTCAGCGGATATTCCCACATCACATCGGGGTGCTCCCTGAACTGCTTCAGGCAGAAGGCCGCCGCCTTGTTGGCAACATCCAGCAGTTCCGTTTTTCCGGTTATGCGATAATGGACTGCGGCAGCGGTCAGTAGATGCCCCATATTGTATAGCTCATGATTGTCCGGTCTGAGCCAGCGCTCCTTGAATTTTCCCGCACTCACCTGCGTGGCGATATAGCCGTCCTCTTCCTGCGCCTTCGCAATGATCGGAATGACAGAATCCATCCGCTCCATTAGTGATTGATCGCCCGTAGAGGCATACACATAGCAGGCCGTCTCTATCCATTTGTAGATCCAGGCGTCCTGCCAGGCACAACCCTGGTGTTTGCCTTTCTTCAAACCATCGGCAATTTTGAAGTTATTGAGCGGATAGCCCTTTTCCTCATCCGTGGCCAGTTCCCAGAGAACTTCCAGCGAGACTTCGCGGTTGACCGCCTGCCGCTCCTGCCAGAATCCGTCGGTAATCCTGACCTGGTCCAGACCCACATTCTGCATTTTCGCGTGGGGGCTTTTGTCGAGCTGGATGAGTGACTTGTCAGCCCAACAGAATCCAGCCAACAGGCAGGCAACAACCATAGAGAGGGTTTTCTTCATATCCCATCCTTTCCGCTTTCCAACCATTGGAAAAACATAATACAAATTTTTCCAACCGTTGGAAATCCGTCAGCTGACGGATCCAACGGTTGGAACCCCTCTATTCAAAGCGAAACCGACGAAATATATTCCATCAGAATGCTGTGTAATATGCCATCCCTTTCACCAACAGACCATGGTGATTCTTCCATTAAGCATGGTGGATTTTACGACAGCGCTATAAGCGCCGGTTTTGAACATGGATTTCGGCACAGACCGCAACAACCGGATTGTAGGCCGCTAGCTCTTTTCGATCTCAACCATGTGGAATACGGTGTCGTCGCCACCTTCGTGCCTCAACTGAAGTTCCGCGTTGCGCAGAACCTTTCCGGGCATCGTGACCGAAACGGTTTTCCATTCGCCACTATCCGTCTTGCGAACCATCTTTTTGACGGACGTACCGGAGACGCCCAAAGACCAGTTGCCCGTCCCCTTGTCGAGATAGGTGACGCGCACCTCCACCTGGTCGGCCTTGAACGCCTTGTCGAGTTGGAAGCGCATCTGTTTTTTGCCGGATTTTTGTTCAAACGTACGCGCAAAGCGCCCGTAGATGGAATCATCGACATTCCACAAGCCAACGTCGCCCGAGCCGGGATCGACCTGCGTCAGGAAACGGGAATAGTTACCGGGAAGAATCCCCCAGCCCACATCGTTGTAGCCCTTGCGCTTGCGGTTGACCATCCCGCCACCCAGCGCCTTTTCGGATCGTCCATGCGCGCGCCGTATTTGGCGTAGGCCTCCGCAATCTTCAGGTAGC
>JAIPIO010000249.1 GCA_021734595.1 Kiritimatiellales bacterium
GCATTATTTCAAGCTGACCCGCGGCGACTGGCGCAGCCGTCTGGTGCAGCTCAAATGCGCCGGATTCAACACCGTTTCGGTCTACATGCCGTGGAATTACCATGAACTGACCGAAGGCGAATGGGATTTCAGCGGTGATCGCGATGTCGAATATTTTCTGCAGCTAGCCACCGAACTCGGGCTTTATGTGGTCGCCCGTCCCGGCCCCTATATCTGCAATGAGTGGCATGCCGGCGGCATACCCGCCTGGCTGTCGGGCAAATCCGGCTTCCGCCTGCGCACCAGGGACCCGAAGTTCCTGGCTTATGTAGATCAGTGGTGGGAGCGCATCGCCCCACTGATCGCCCGTTATGAACTTGGCCGCGACGGAACAATCATCCTGGCTCAGGTCGAAAACGAATATGGACACTACGGCGAAGGGCAGGAACCCGAATATGTCTACCACTTGCGCGACGGCCTGCGCCAGCACGATGTGACCGTGCCGATCATCAATTGCGACAGCTTCATCAATTTCTCACGCCTCAAACCCGGCATCTACGACGGCATCAACATGTGCTGCAATTTCGGTGGGGACGGCCTGCGCTGTCTCGAACGCGCCCGCGGCATGCAGCCGGATGCCCCCCTGTTCGTCACCGAATATTGGATTGCCGCCTTCGACTGGTGGGGACGCGATGGCAGCGCTATCTACGATGATGCCCGCGCCCTGAACGGCGCTCTCGAGATCGCCGCGGGCGGCGCCGGCGGGCTTACAGCTTTCGTCTTTGCCGGCGGCGCTCACTTCGGCTACTGGCATGGACGTTCAATCTGCTCGGACGCCAATTTCATGACCACCCTCTACGGGCCCGGCGCGCCCATCCTCGATGACGGCCGCTTCAGCGGCAAATACGAACTGTTCAAGACTCGCCTGGCACCCCTCAACCTTTCCGCTCTGGCCAACACCGGCATGCCTGAAGTGACAGAACTCCAGCCCGGCCTCATCCAGGCCACCCGGCACGGCCCGGACGGGACCTTTGTTTTCACCCTCAATCACAGTGCCGAACAAATCCGGATCGCCGACACCGAAAAAGATCAGGCGTGCGTCGATTTTTCGATCCCGGCCGGTGCCGTCCAGTGGACTTTCCGTGACCTGCGCCTGAGCAGTGGCCATACTCTGAATCAGACCAACCTTGATCTGCTGACCATCGAACCCACGCTTGTCCTCTACGGCGACGCCGGTACCGACGCCTGGCTGGAACTCGACGGACAGCGACTCGAGGCCCACGTGCCGGATGGCAACCTGCCGGAACATGCTCGCCACGGCGATCTGGATATACTCCTGCTCAACCGCACTGCCGCTGGACGCTGCTGGCCGTTGACGCTGCCCGGCGCCCCGGCCATCATCTTCGGCGGCCCCGAGCGCATTGAGGATGCCGTGGTCAGGAATGGACAGATCGAAATCACCGCCAGTTCAGCATCACAGGCTGAGGTCTGGCGCTTCCGTGACGGCAAGCTAACCGTTGAGCCCCCGGCATACAAGGCAGCGCCGAGTCCCAACTCAATGGCTCTTTCGAACGTCCGGTTCAGTCGCAGCCTGCCGGAAAGCGCCGCTGCTGTTGACGACTCGGGCTGGTACAGCGCCGCCCAGCCCCAGCGCATGGCCGCCTTCGGACACGGTCATGGCTACGCCTGGTACCGGACCGCCTTCGAAGTCGTCGACGAAGGACCCCAAACCATCGTCTTCAGCGGGGCCGACGATCGCGCCCACGTCTGGATCGACGGCGTTTACATGGGTGCGCGCGGTTGGGGCAGCAATCACGGCTGGCATCTCATGCCCAATCTGCCGGACGGCACTCACTCTCTGGCCGTCCTGATCGAAAATCTCGGTATGTTCAACAGCGGTGCCGAATACGATATCCCTCTCGGTGAACCCAAAGGATTGTACGGACCGGCCTGGCTCAATGGCACCGAACTCACCGGCTGGCGCATGCGCACCGGACTCGGCGCGGACGAGAATATCGACAGTTGGGAAAATCCTGGTGGAAACATTTCGCAGCCGGCCCCGGCAGAAGAAAGCCTGACCGGACCGCTCTGGGTCGCTGCGGAATTCGCAATCCCAGAAGGGTTCGACGGTTCCGCCCGCCTGGAACTCGGCAAGCACGCCGGGAAAGGCAGCGTCTGGCTCAACGGCCACAATATCGGCCGGTACTGGAACCTTGGTCCCCAGCAATCCCTCTGGCTGCCCCTGAGCCGACTCGAGCCAGACAACGAACTCGTGCTCTTCGAAGAAAACCGGATTGCCCCGCTCAACCTGCGCATCTCCTTTGCATCATTCGGGCCGCGGGTGAGACTGACTACTTCATCGAGACAAACTGACGATGAAAGAACTGGCCAGTCCTTGTTTTAAACTGAACGCGGCGACCATCAACGGCGCACAGTGGCGGCAGCGTTTACCCGGCGGGAAGTCCGGAAAACAACTTGATGCTCGAACTCGATCCGTGGCGCCCGCAGCGGAGTTAGCCCAACTTCCGCGGGCAAAAAAGCTGTTTGATTGTAATGCCTCACTTTCGAGGGGCGAGACAGAGGGCATCATACGTTGCTGATGGTCTGACAGTTATCCGGACCAGCTTCTCGGATTACGATTACGGCGACGATTACGGAGAACGGTCAGGTGGTCTGCACTGGTCAACCGTAGTCGTCCACCCATTGATGCACTGCAGCTTGTCCAGCAACGACCGGCAGGTTCCCGATCACTGAGGGATTACAAGGCGAGAGCGCGCCTTATTGGCTTGAGTTTTGAAACGGCATAGCATGCGGGAAGAATCCGGCGTTGCTCAAGGATTTCGTTTTGACGGAAGGCGAAAAGCTATAGAGCAGCATTGTCCCGGACCTCATGCCCATCGTTGGCTCATTCATCTTGATTTCCCACCTGCATCGGCTATGATAGGACTCCCAATATTTCACGGGATGCTTATCTGTAGCATGCATCGCCCGACTCTTTTTTTAGGCGCTTCAAAACCGTGCGAGAACCGTGCAGGGGGAAACAAAATTCTCTTTTGCGCAACAAGCCTCCCGTCCGCGACAACGATTTTTCGAAAAAAAGCAACCCCCCATGCCGACGAAACAGACACCGTGGCCTTGCCTGCACGAACTCGAACAAACCTTTGAGAACATCGAGCCCTTTGGAAGTTTCATGCCAACTCTCACCACGAACACCACTAAAGAAGACACCATTGAAGCCGACTTTTGCGTAGTCGGCGGCGGAATGGCTGGCGTTTGCGCGGCACTGGCCGCGGCGCGAAATGGCATCCAGACGGTACTGGTGCAAGACCGTCCGGTACTTGGAGGAAATGCGTCGTCCGAAATCCGCATGTGGATTTGCGGCGCTCACGGAGCGGAGAATAAGGAAACGGGTATCCTGGAAGAACTGCTGCTCAAGAATCTATACTATAATCCAATGCTTCTCTACCCCGCCTGGGATCATGTGCTCCACGGCGCCTGCATGGAACAGCAAAACCTGACAACACTCCTGAATTGCAGCGTGCACGATCTCTCCATGGAAGGGAACGCCATATCCGCGGTGCATGCCTGGCACCTTACGCGTCATTCCCGCATGAACATCCACGCCAAACTGTTTGCGGACTGCTCCGGAGATTCGATCCTTCGCATGTCGGGCGCCGAATACCGCTGGGGACGCGAAGGACGCGACGAATTCGAGGAGTCCCACGCACCGGCCCAACCCGACCGGAAAACCATGGGCAACTCAATCCTCATCCAATTGCGCGAAACAGACCGGCATGTTCCCTTCATCCCTCCCCCCTGGGCACACCATTACACCGATGAATCCGCGCCAAACCGTGACCTGAACCCGAAAGCGAACAATTTCTGGTGGATGGAAATCGGCGGCGTCCAGGATACAATCGACGATGCGGACACAATTCGAGACGAACTGCTGCGCATCGCCTACGGCGTTTGGGCCTACATCAAGAATCACCCGGACGGCCGGGGGCGAAACTGGGAACTGGACTGGATCGGGTCGCTGCCGGGGAAACGTGAAAACGTACGGTACGTAGGGGACCATATCCTCACGCAAAACGACATCGAAGCGGAAGGTCGCTTCGACGACCTGGTCGCGTACGGCGGATGGAGCATGGACGACCACCACCCGGACGCGATCCGACACCCGGGCGCGCCAACCATATTCCACCCGGCGCCGCCCGTGTTCGGCATCCCCTACCGGTCGCTGTATTCGCGCACTATCACAAACCTTTTCTTTGCCGGACGCAATATTTCGGCCACGCACATGGGCATGAGCGCGACGCGGGTCATGGCCCCGTGCGCCGTCATGGGACAGGCCATCGGAACCGCCGCCGCGATAGCAGTGGACAACCAGTTGACACCACGTGGCGTCTACGAGCACAAAATTCGTGACTTGCGGAAACTCCTTGTCGAACAGGACTCTTACCTCCCCTGGCAAACCCGAACAATACCCCCATTAAGTCGACATGCCGAACTGACCGCCTCCAACGGCGACCCAACCGTACTCCTGGACGGTATCGAACGCAACATTTCAGACCAAGACCATGGCTGGTGGGCGAAAAAAGGCGAATGGGCAGCCTATCTCTGGAACACCCCCACTGTTGTCGAAAACATCCGCCTGGTACTCGACAGCGACTTAAGCCGTAATAAGCGCATGCTCTGCTGCTACCCGAAAGACCGTCAACCGGAATCGATGCCGAACATGCTGGCGCGAGATTTTGACATCGACATTCGCACGACCGGCGGCGACTGGAAAACGATTTTCAAAGGTCGCGACAATATCCAACGCCTTGTCACCTTGGCGCCGCCACCGGAACCGCTTGTCGGATGCCGGTTACATGTACACCGGAGCTGGGATGACGACCGGAGTCACGTCTTCGCGTTTGACGTTGACAGCAAAAAAACGGATTTTCCCGGTTTTCTGTAAAATCAGAATTTTCCCCTTGTCTCAATCGTCCGCCATTCTCGTCGCCCGTTATCGTTCACCGGAATGGAAGGTAAACAGGGGTCGCGAATGTCACATAAAATTCCGTGTTCTGATAGTGGAAAACCCATTAAAGCATTCGCTGGAACTGGTTCCGCCAACCGGCGACTGGTCCGGCGCGGCTCGGTTACGAATCCAGGCGAATCAGGGGGCCGCCATCACCGTCGTTTTTGTGGACCTGGCGATACCGTGCAAAATATAGTGTCGTGATGTATTGCCGGCACATGCGGAAAGGGAGAATCCAAGACATACGTAGAAACTTGTTTCCACATCTCTTCATTTTCACGCAACGGGAACGGAAGATTATTTCAACCTGGCCTGGGGTTTCCGCAACGTCGAGTGCCGACCGGAATACGGGGTCACATTCATTGAAAAACGGGAAGACGGCGTGGATCAGATTGACGGGCGGTTCTTCATGTATCGCTTCCACCTCTGCGATCCCATCCCGTTCAAGCGGTCCCTTCACGCCTCCATCGAACGCGGTCACGCCAATGATTACGAAGCATATTACCGTTCCGTCGCCTACTGGTATGGACGAGCGGTTACTCGAGAGGTATAAACGGCAAGATAGAGGAGGTTCATCATGCACAAACGGCCCAACATTCTCTTCATCATGACCGACCAGCAGCGGGCCGACGCCATGGGCTGCAGCGGCGGCTGGGGCCGCACGCCGGACCTTGACCGCCTCGCCGCCGAAGGCCTGGGCTTCACCAATGCCCTCACCAATTCACCGGTCTGCATCCCCGCGCGGGTATCGCAGGTTACCCGTCACTATCCCCACAAAACGCATATATG
>JAIPIO010000250.1 GCA_021734595.1 Kiritimatiellales bacterium
GCGGCTTTTTCCCAGCCGACACGGAAGACACCATCAAACAGGCGGCCGAAGATTCCGGCTGGGGCTATGTAATCGAAGGGATCGGCCCCGACGACAACCCGCCCACCCTGCTGCGCAACCCGAAATGGATATCCCCGATCAAAGCGGTCTTCAGCATGATTGGTGTCATTCCCGGCTATCGTGAGCTCGACATCAGCGCCCTTTTCCTGATCTTCCTCAGCGTCTTCTTTGCGTTTTTGATTGGTGATGCCGGCTATGGCCTGCTGTTCATCGGGCTTACCCTGTTTGGCAAGTTCAAGACCAAGGGCAAGGCTGCCGCGCAACCGGCACTCAACCTGCTGCTGCTGATGAGTAGCTTCTGCGTGGTCTTTGGCGTGCTGACCGGAAACTATTTCGGTATTGCCATCGATGCCCTGCCGGTTCCGCTGCGGGGCCTGAGCAACGACTACATGACCGGGAAAATGGCTGACGGAAGCTGGAATTCCGACACCGCGGCCAACCATGTCATGTTTATCTGCTTTGCCATCGGCACCCTGCACCTGACGCTGGCGCATGGATGGAACCTGATCCGCAAGATCAATTCATGGGCGGCGCTGACCGATTTGGGCTGGCTTTGCAGCACTTGGGCGCTGTTCACCGTCGTACTGAACATGGTGCTCTACATCGAGTTGCCTGGCTGGGTTGCCGCTGCCCAGTTGCCTCTGCTTGGCACCGGGGTGGCTTTGATCATTACAAGCCTGATACTGACGAAGTCCTACTTCGGCCTCGTCACGCTCTTGCTGGATGTGATCAATAATTTCGTGGATATCATCTCATATGTCCGCCTCTATGCCGTTGGAGCCGCATCGCTCGCCATCGCACAGGCGTTCAACGGCATGGCCATGGATATTGGATTCAGCGGCATCGGCTCCATTGGCGCAGCGCTCATTCTGTTCGCCGGGCACGGACTCAATATTATTCTGGGAGCCATGGGCGTAATGGTTCACGGCATCCGCCTGAACACCCTCGAGTTTTCAGGTCATGCCGGCGTAGAGTGGGCCGGCATCCACTTCAACCCTTTCAGAAAAAAAGAAGACGATCTTTAACCAACGGAATCGACCAATAGGAGGAAAATAAATGGACGCATCATTAGCACCCGCACTGATCAAACTCGGAGGAGCAGCGGCGTTGGCATTTGCCGCGATTGGATCTGCACTCGGAACCGGAACCGCCGGCATGGCGAGTATCGGCGCATGGAAAAAATGCTACCTTCAAGGCAAGGCAGCTCCTTTCATCCTGCTTGTATTCATCGGCGCACCGCTTTCGCAGACCATTTATGGACTGCTGCTGCTGCTGGCCTTCAACAAGATGGCCCTGCTGGAATCGGCTGGCGTCATGTGGCCGGCGGTGCTTGGCGCCGGAATTATCGGTGGCATTGCGATGGGCATGTCGGCATGGTTGCAAGGCAAGGCCGGGGCTTCCGGTTCCGATGCGCTGGCGGAAACCGGCCAGGGATTCGGCAACTACCTCACCACGCTGGGTATCATTGAAACCGTCGCCCTCTTCGTGATGATCTTTATCCAGATGGCGCTGAAGTAGGGTTCCAACCATTGGAACCTTTAAGGGCAGAACTTCCAGTGCCTGGAAAAAATCCGGTTGGATTTTCCAGGCGCTGGATTTTTTGTGCCCCGTTTTTCCAATGGTTGGAAAATCAGGATATGAGGTATCCGGCCACCGTGGTTATCAGGTAGATGCCGAGAAAGATGATGCACAGCCAACGCGCAAGATGGGCTTTCGAGAGCGAAGTTGAAACGCGGAACACCAGCACCAGCAGCAGCATCGCCGGGAAATAGAGCCTGAAGAACGCGGGCGGAACTTCCAGTCCACCTTTGGTTACCGAAGCGGAAGCGCCCACCACCAGCAGCGCGTTGAGGATATCCGCGCCCAGCACATTGCCAATGGCCAGTTCACCGTGCCCTTTGCGCGCGGCGGTAATAGCCGTTACCAGCTCGGGCAGCGACGTGCCGAAGGCCACCAGCGTGGCGGCAATAATACTCTCCGGCACCCGGAAGCGCCACGCTATCTCCTCCACGGTCGGAATAAGAAATCGGGAGGACAAAAGCACCATCGCAATCCCGGCGACCAGTTTCAGAACCACAAAGGGGACGGACGAGTGATCGACGTCAACCGGGACTTTCTCCGTACCGGACTTGCGGGCGCGCCGCATGGAGACCGAGAGGTAAATCACCAGCAGGCACAGAAAGATCCATCCCATCCATTGCGGAAAAACACCACCGTCAAGGAAGGTGTTGCGCAAATTCCCGAACGGAAGGCAGGCCACCACCAGCAGCATGGCCGCCACACTGAGAACCCATCCGTGAAAATGGATGTCGCTGCGCTTGAATGAAAGCCGCGCAATGAGCAGCGCCAGCCCGAGAATCAGCCCCATATCGCAGATCATGGAACCAACGGCATTGCCCATGGCCAATTCGGCATGGCCACGCACCGCCGCATACACGGAAACGCTTACTTCCGGCAGGGTGGTGCCGATACTGACCAGTGTGATTCCGATAAACAGCTTTGAAACGCCCCATTTAACGGACAGCGTAACCGCCTCCTCCACCAGAATATCCGCCCCTTTTCCCAGCACGAAAAACATGCCGGTCAACAGAATAAACAGCGCCGTAGTCGAGAAGTTGTTTACAAGATGCTGGATCCATTCTTCCATAACCTACCAGATTGGATTAATGCATCGATGGATTGCTGGATTATTGCTTCAACAATCCAGCAATCCATCCAATGTTCCTTTAATATCTGTAATGTTCTGGTTTGTACGGCCCGTCCGGCGTGATGCCGAGATATTTGGCCTGGTTGCGGGTCAGGCGGTCAAGCCGGACGCCGATCTTTTCGAGATGCAACCGCGCCACTTCTTCATCGAGCAGCTTCGGCAAGGTGTAGACCCCGATTGGATATTTTCCGGGATTGCAGTAAAGCTCCATCTGCGCCAGCACCTGGTTGGTGAAGCTGTTCGACATAACGAAGCTCGGATGCCCGGTGGCGCAGCCCAGATTCACCAACCGGCCTTCGGCCAGCATGATGATGCTCTTGCCATTCGGCTTGGTAATCTTGTCAACCTGCGGCTTGATGTTGGTCCATTTGTATTTCCTCATCTTCTCGATCTGGATCTCGGAATCGAAGTGGCCAATGTTGCAGACGATGGCCATATCCTTCATCCGCTTCATGTGGCGCTCGGTAATGACATCGCAGCAACCGGTGGTGGTCACGAAAATGTCTCCAATCAGGCAGGCGTCGTCCATGTTCATGACTTCATAGCCTTCCATCGCGGCCTGCAGCGCGCAGATCGGGTCGATTTCCGTAACAATCACACGGGCTCCCTGCCCCACGAGCGACTGTGCACTGCCTTTGCCCACATCGCCATAGCCGGCCACCACGGCAATCTTGCCGGAAAGCATGACATCGGTCGCACGCATAATGGCGTCGACGAGCGAGTGGCGGCAGCCGTAGAGGTTGTCGAACTTGGATTTTGTCACGGAGTCGTTTACGTTGAACGCGGGGAAAAGCAGCTCGCCATTGGCGGCCAGTTGATAGAGGCGATGCACGCCTGTAGTGGTTTCTTCGGAAACGCCGAGGATATCCTTGGCGATGCGCGAGAACCGTTTTGGATCCTTCTTGAGCGACTTCTTGAGCTGGGCAAAGAGCACGCCCTCTTCAACGCTCTCCGGCTTCTTGTCGAGGATGGTCGGATCCTGTTCGGCCTTGTAACCCAACTGCACAAACAGGGTGGCGTCACCACCATCGTCCAGGATCATGCTGGGCCCCTTGCCGTTGCCCCAGTCGAGGATGCGGTCGGTATATTGCCAGTATTCCTCCAGCGTTTCGCCCTTGATCGCAAAGACCGGCGTGCCTTTTACGGCGACGGCGGCGGCGGCATGGTCCTGGGTGGAATAGATATTGCAACTGGCCCAGCGCACCTTTGCACCAAGAATCTGCAGCGTTTCTATCAGCATAGCGGTCTGGATCGTCATGTGAAGCGATCCCGTAATGCGCGCGCCCTTCAGCGGCTTTTCCTTGCCGTATTTTTCGCGCAGCGACATCAACCCCGGCATTTCATATTCCGCCAGCTCCATTTCCTTGCGGCCGAATTCCGCCAGGGAAATATCCCGGACGATGTAGTCTTTTTTTGTTGCGGTTTTTTTCTTTGCAGTCATTTCAGTTCCTTTCCTTATAAATCACTGTTTATTTCCAATTACCATCAATACCGACAAATCAGGCGTGGAACCCGGCAGTGCATCAAGCACCGCCGTCTCCAGGCCGACATCCTTCAACCAGCTCCGCAGTTGAAACGGATCGAATCCCAGCCACTCATCCGCCCACTCTTCCCGTGTCCACTCATGCTCATGGCGGACCAAATCCAATATAATAAGCTGCCCGCCTTTTTTCAGCGCCGCCGAGCACGCCAGCAGCACCTTCTGGGGATTTGAACTGTGGTGCAGCGATTGGCTCAGAAAAACAGCATCCAGACAACCATCGGGAAACGGCAGGTCTTCCAGTATCCCCTTCTTCACCTCCACCCGGTCCAACAGCCCTTGTTCCTCCGCTTTTTCCTGCACCAGTTTCAGCATTTGCTGCGACTGGTCGAAAGCCGTCACTTTCTTCGCAAACCGGGCAAGCAGCAGGGTCAACTGTCCTTCGCCGCAGCCCAGATCGGCCACTTCCTTGCCGGAAAATCCCGCCGCCAAAGCCGCTGCCAGCGCCTGCCAGCCGCCGCCCGGATCCGTCAGCGAACCATAGCGCCCGGCAATCTGGTCAAAAAACTCCTTGCTGCGCTTGCGCCGCAGATTCAGCACCTGCTCTACCGACGCGGCATCGCGGTTCGCCGCGTGCAGCTCTTTCAGTCGGTCATTCATCACTTGCGCAAAGGCCGGATCGCGGAAAATCGGCCCGCGGTTGTAAAACACGGATGTTCCGTCGCGGCGCGCTTCCACCAGCCCGGCTTCGCGCAACGGCTTCAAATGGCGGCTGACGGTTGACTGCGGCATTTCCAACGACTGGACCAGCTCCGCCACCGACAATTCCGCCTGATCGATTGCGCGCAAAATGCGTAATCGGCCTTCATCCGCCAAGGCTTTAAAAATGTCCAGAATATCAGTCATCGGGTATATATCCGTATTTCCGGATAAAAGGATATTTGCCCCGCGATGTCAACGCATTCAAAAAGAATCTTTTGGGCTTGTCATTCAACCCACCAGCCTCAACCCTGTTCTACGTTTTAACCAAAAGGTATTTAAATGACGGGTAATTCCATATTAATCGGCCGTGTTTTCGGAATTCCGATACGGGTGCATATTTTGCTAGTGATTCTGCTGCCTGTTCTGGCCATGTTGTACAGCGACAGCTTTATCTTTGGTCTGATGCTCGTGGTGGGGGTTTTTACCAGCGTTGCCTTGCATGAGCTGGGTCACTCCTTCGTAGCCATGCGCAAGGGTTGCTACGTCAAGGAAATCGTGCTTTCACCCATCGGCGGGGTGGCCAAAATGTCCAATATCCCCACCAAGCCCATGGATGAATTCCAAGTGGCCATCGCCGGTCCGCTGGTCAGCCTTTCACTTGCGGCCATCCTGCTGTTCGCCCCATTCCCGCTGCTCTTCTGGATCGGTGCCGTGAATGCCGGACTGTTTCTTTTCAACCTCCTCCCGGCCTTCCCGATGGATGGCGGGCGCGTACTGCGGGCTTTTCTGACAAGGAAGAAAGGTCGTCTTGAAGCAACCCGTATCGCCGCGACCATCG
>JAIPIO010000251.1 GCA_021734595.1 Kiritimatiellales bacterium
TTTGTAATCAAGCGCCGAATTGATGAACACCTTGGCTCCATTCACAAATTGAACACAAATGCGCAGGGGGGTTGATCCTGGGTGGGCCTGCGCAACCGCCTTCAACTGTTCCATCCGTGGAGCTGTGACGGATGTTTCGGTCAGGTGCAGACTGACATGGTCGCAGAAAAGCTGCGGTGCCTGATTCATCGGATGGATTTCCAATGCTTGGAATTTTTTATCGGCGCTGCCTTCTTCATCCATCAGGAGGCCGCCCACCATGACGATGGCATCCTCGACGATGAGATGGCCGTAGTCCTCGAATGCGGAGGGAAAGATGATGGCGGGGATGGAACCTTCAAGTCCTTCGATGCGGAAGGAGGCCATGGGCTCCTGTTTCTTTTTGGTGTACAACTTGCGCGTCTCAACGATCATGCCGCCGGTGCGGGTGCGCGTACCCGCGTCCAGTGTCTGGATGTCCTTCATGCGCTTGAGGGCAAACGTGTCCAGTTCCCATTCAAAACGAGCCAGCGGGTGGCCGGAAATATAGAAGCCGATCAGCTCCTTTTCAGCGGCGAGCATGTCGGACTCCGACCAAGGTTTAACGTCGGGCAGTTCCTCGTCGGAACCGGTTCCTGATTCTTCTGCCGAACCCATCAAATCAAACATGGAGCATTGCCCCGAGGCCTTGTCCTTGAGCACCTCTGCGGCGCGACCAATTGCGGTTTCGATGCCTGCGAACAGCCGTGCGCGGTGGATGCCGCAAAAATCGAATGCGCCGGAACGGATTAGGTTTTCCACCACCTTCTTGTTGGCACCCGAAATCCGCGCGCAGAAATCCATCAAGCCCGCGAACGGCCCGTTTTCATCGCGCTCCCTCACGATTTCCTCTACGATGCCCTCGCCGACTCCCTTGATAGCGGCCATTCCGAAACGGATGCCGCTGCCGTCGGGTACGGCGTTGAAGCGGGAGATGGATTCGTTGACACTCGGCGGCAGCACATCGATGCCCATCTCCTTGGCCTCGGTGATGAAGCCCGTGAGCTTGTCGGAGTTGCCCATTTCGCCGGAAAGCAGCGCGGCCATGAATTCGGCGGGGTAGTGCGCCTTGAGCCAGGCGGTCTGGTAGGTGACGAACCCATAGGCGGTGGAGTGCGACTTGTTGAAGCCATACTGCGCGAATTTTTCAATGTTGTCGAAAATGGTTCCGGCGAGCTTGGCTTCGATCTTGTTGGTTTCTTTGCACCCTTCAACAAATTTGCTGCGCTGTGCGGCCATCACTTCCAGGTTCTTTTTACCCATGGCGCGGCGGAGAATATCCCCCTGGCCGAGCGAAAAGCCGGCTAGCATCTGTGCGGCCTGCTGGATCTGCTCCTGGTAGACAATGATGCCGTGGGTCTCCTTCAGGATCTTTTCGAGCAGCGGGTGGTCGTACGAAATCGCTTCCTGCCCATGCTTGCGCTTGATGAAGTCCGGGATGAAATCCATCGGCCCTGGACGGTAGAGCGCCAGAATGGCGATGATGTCCTCGATGCAGTCGGGAGCCACCTGCCGCAGGGTGTCGCGCATTCCGCCGGACTCCAGTTGGAAGATGCCGACCGTGTCTCCGCGTGCAAGCATTTCAAAGGTTTTTGCGTCGTCGATCGGCAGCTTTTCGGGATCAAGGTCGATGCCGTGGTTGCGCTTGATGAGGGTGCAGGCCTCATGGATGGTGGTCAGGTTTTTCAGCCCCAGGAAGTCCATCTTCAGCAGACCGATGGCCTCGGTCGGCCCTTTTTCGAACTGGACGACGATCAGCTTTTCCTTTTGTTCGCGCATGAGCGGGATGATCTCGATCAGCGGCTTTTCGCCGATCACGACGCCGGCGGCGTGCATGCCGGAGTGGCGCGGCAGCCCTTCGAGCAATCGCGCATATTTCATGATGCGCCGAGCCTCCGGCTCGGAGCTGGTGGCCTGCTTGAAATCGGGGCTTTCCGCCAGTGCTTTTTCCAGCGTGGTGCCGGGTGTTTCGGGGATCATCTTGGCGAGGCGGTCACAGTAGGGCAGCGGGATTTCGAGCACGCGGCCGAGATCGCGCATCAGCGTTTTTGCGCCGAGGGTTCCAAAGGTGATGATCTGGGCAACGCAGTCTTCGCCGTATTTGTCGCGGACATATTTAATGACATCCGCGCGGCGGGTCGGGCAGAAGTCGATGTCAAAGTCAGGCGGCGATACGCGGTCGGGGTTCAGGAACCGCTCAAAAATCAGGCTGTATTTGAGGGGGTCGACCGTGGTGATGGCCAGCGAGTAGGAGAGCAGCGAGCCGGCACCCGAGCCGCGACCGGGGCCAACCGGAATGCCTTCGCGGCGGGCATACTGGATGAAGTCCGCCACGACGAGGAAGTAGTTGATGTAGTTGGTTTTCTCGATGACGCCGACTTCGTAGTAGAAGCGCCTTTTGATCTCGGTCTCGCGCTCGTCCTTCGGTTTGTCGAGATCGTCGATGCCGTAGAGCTTGCGCAGCCCTTCCTTGCCAAGGTGGATCAGGTAGCTCTTTTTGTCGAAGCCCTCGGGAATTTCAAAGCTGGGGAAGTGCAGTCTTTCGGCGGGCAGGTCGAACTCGAATTCGACGTTGCAGCGGCGGGCAATCTCGACGGTGTTGGAGATCGCTTCGGGCTGTTCCGGGAACAGTTTCGCCATCTCCGCGCCGCTCTTCATGTAGAACTGGTCGCCCTCGTAGCGGTGGCGGTCGGGATCGGCAACGAGATCGCCGCGCTGGAGGCAGATGAGCACATCGTGCGCTTCGGCATGGTCTTTTTTGACATAGTGGACATCGTTCGTTGCCACGAGCGGAAGCCCGGTTCGCTTCGCGATCTCCAGTATATTCCTGTTGGCCACCTTCTGCTCCTGGAGGCCGTGATCCTGGAGTTCGAGGAATAAATTGTTCTCTCCGAGGATGTCGGAATATTCGCGCGCCAGCGCTTCCGCCTTCTCGAGGTCTCCATCCTTGCAGGCCTCGGTCACTTCGCCGCGCAGGCAGGCGGTTAGACCAATGAGACCCTTGCTGTATTTTCGCAACATTTGTTTGTCGATGCGCGGCTTGTAGTAGAATCCATTGAGGGAGGCAAGAGACACAAGCTTTACGAGGTTGTGGTAGCCCTCCTGCGTCTCGGCCAGCAGCACCAGATGCATGTTGTTGCGTTGGGAACTGCGTTCCTCGATGCCGTTGCGGGCCACGTACACTTCGCAACCGATAATCGGCTTGATTCCGGCGGCGAGGGCGTTCTTGTAGAAATCCACGGCGCCAAAGAGCACCCCGTGGTCGGTAATCGCCAACTGCTCCATGCTCATGCCGGCCGCCGCCTTCATGGCGTCCTTAACCTTTACGGCGCTGTCCAGTAGGCTGTAGCAGGTATGAAAATGCAGATGGCAGAACGGTACAGTACTCACAATTTCCCCTCAGGTATTAAGGTTGACACCTTAAAATCAGGTCCGCGAAATGAACAGCCAAAAGTGCCCGCGAGGCTCGGGTTTCCAATGGGTGGAACTTTCTATACCGGAATTTTCCACGGTCTGGACACGGTTTTCCAAGGGGTTCGGCGGAATTTTGAGCTAGTACTAACGTGCAATAGAAAAAAACTCCCAAGAAGGGTTCTATCATCTAAAATTCCCATTGTTAGAGGAGCGATGAAAATGAAAACGCGCAGTGGATTTACTCTTGTGGAAATCATGATCGTGGTGGCGGTTATCGGCCTGCTGTCCGCTATCGGGATCCCTTCGGTTGCCATCGCCCGGAAAAAGGCGTTGGGAAACACCATGCGCTCCAATGTCCGCGTTTTAAACGGAGCGGTTGAGCGCTGGGCCATGGATGAGTTTCGGGAGGATGGTTCTCCTGTCAGTCTCGCGGTAACCAACTACATTAAAGGTGGACTGGAATCGTTAAGTGTTGGTTCTCGTCATGTATCATCTACCAATATTCGGAGCCAGGTTGTCGGGTACACCTTTACGGTAGATGATCTGTATTGAACCGGAACCTATGCCGTCTATTCCTTGGGCGGCTCAACGCCACACTTAATAAATGCGGCGGGCGTGGCGACGCGACCCTGCGGGGTGCGCTTAATGTAGCCCTCCTGGATCAGGTAGGGTTCATAAACCTCTTCAATGGTGTCCGCCTCTTCGCCAACGGACACCGCCATGGAGCTCAGACCGACCGGCCCGCCGCCGAATTTATTGATAATGCACGAGAGGATGCGCTTATCCATCTCCTCCAGCCCGTCCTCATCAATGTCCAGCAAGCCCAGCGCCTGGTCGGCAATGGCGCGGGTGATGCGGTTGTCGGCCTTCACCTGGGCATAGTCGCGGGCGCGGCGCAGCAGGTTGTTGGCAATACGCGGGGTGCCGCGCGAGCGCGAAGCGATCTCCGCCGCGCCTTCATCGTCAATATCCACATTCAGGATAACGGCCGAGCGCCGGAGGATGGCCGCCAAGTCATCTGCGCCGTAATAATCCAGCCGGTTCGCCAGCCCGAAGCGCGAGCGCATCGGTGCCGAGAGCAGGCCGCTGCGGGTGGTGGCGCCGATCAACGTGAAAGGCTGGATATCCAGCCGGATCCAGCGCGCATTCGGCCCTTGGTCGATCACGATATCGATCACAAAGTCCTCCATGGCCGAGTACAGATATTCCTCCACCGTCCGCTGCATGCGGTGGATTTCGTCGATAAACAGCACGTCGCCGCGCTCAAGGCTGGTCAGCAGTCCCGCCAGATCGCCGGGTTTGTCGATCACCGGGCCGGAGGTACACTTGATGTTTGCATCCATGGCATCGGCCAGAATGTAGGAAAGGGTCGTTTTTCCAAGGCCTGGAGGACCCGATAGCAACACGTGGTCCAGCACATCGTTGCGCTCCCGCGCCGCCTGCACGAAAAGCTCCAGCCGCTCTCGGATCTTGTCCTGCCCGGTAAAGTCGGCGAACCGCGAAGGCCGCAACTTCTGCTCAAACTCGATATCCGGCGTAATGATTTCGTTGTTCATAGGAGATCCTCAATTTCACTGTATAGGTTTTCGATCCCAACGACGTGGATTTTCTCTGTCAGAGGGTAGTCTGTTTTTCCGGGGTGGACAACACATAGACGATCCAGTTGAAGGGTGTCGATGGCAATATGCATGGAGCGGCTGGTGCTGGGCGCGTCCGCATACTTGAATTCGAAGCCGTAGCGCTTACCTTGGCGCATCAGCAGCAGGTCGAGTTCGGCTCCGTTGTAGGTCGACCAGAAATAGGCATCGCGGTTGCCGGTTTTTGCAAGGATCTGTTCCATCGCAAAACCTTCCCAAGAGGCACCGTATTTAGGGTAGCTCAACAATTCGGTTTCCGAGGAAAGGTGAAGCAGTTGGTGCAGGATGCCGCTATCCCTCAGGTAGATTTTCGGTGCCTTCACCTGTCGCTTGGCGATATTCTCAAACCATGGGGGAAGTTGCCGCACCATGTAGGTTCCGGCGAGCAGATCCACGTAGTTCCGGACGGTCTTGTCGCTGACCCCCAGCGCCCGTCCCAATTCAGAGCCGTTCCAGGTTTGGCCGTGGTAGTGCGCGAGCATCGTCCAGAACCGGTGGATGGTCTGGGGCGGAATGCTGAATCCTAGGGCCGGGATGTCCTTTTCCACAAAGGTACGGATGAAATCTTCGCGCCATCGTGCGGCGTCCTCCTCGGTCGATGCGAGGAACGAGC
>JAIPIO010000252.1 GCA_021734595.1 Kiritimatiellales bacterium
GACCAGCCCGAGCATGTCGAAATCAGCTTTGAAAAGGGGATTCCGGTAGCCGTGAATGGTGAAAAACTTTCGCCCGCCGCACTGATCCGCAAACTGAATGCGATCGGCTGCGAACATGCGATCGGCCGGATCGATATTGTTGAAAACCGTTTTACCGGCATGAAAGACCGCGGCATCTATGAAACGCCCGGCGGAACGATTCTGCACCATGCGCACCGGGCGATGGAATCCATCACGATGGACCGCGAAGTGATGCACCTGCGCGACTCGCTGATTCCGAAGTACGCCACGCTGGTATACAACGGATTCTGGTTTGCGCCGGAGCGTGAAATGCTTCAGGCCGCCATTACCGAAAGCCAGAAAACAGTCACCGGCGATGTGCGCGTGAAGCTTTTCAAAGGCGGCGTGCACGTTTGCGGGCGCCGTTCGCCGTATTCGCTCTACAATCCGGAGCTGGTCAGCTTCGACGAAGCGGGCGGCTACGACCAGACCGATGCCACCGGCTTCATCAAACTCAACGCCCTGCGCCTGCGCGTCCGTGCCGCGATGAATAAAGAGTAGTTCCACTTCCCATTATGGAGTTCCAACCATTGGAGGATTTCTTCCAATGGTTGGAATCCGGAGGGGTTATCTCTTTGCGGAGTTTCGCGGAGTGGTTACTTGCCGCCATGAAAAAACTTTTGCCTGCAATTTTTGTTTTTGCCGCCGGTGCGGCGCTTGCCCAGGCGAATGGCCCGCCTGCCGGATGGTCGCCATTTGCGCGAGGCGGATCGGTCTACCACTTTGATGCCGGGTTGGATGATGGCGGGGAATTCTCCATACACCGCTACTATGCGGAGGGCGGGTTGGCGTATATGTTCCGCAAGGATCGGATGGCGTCGTTTTCGGCGGGCTACGGTCAGGATGACTACCATTTTACGGGAATGGCGACGGAACCGTGGAACAACATCGAGAATATTCGGGCAGGCGTTTTCAGCCGTTGGGCGTTCAACAATGCGTGGACGGCGTTTGCTGTAGGTTCGGTTCGAACCTATGCCGAAAAAGACGCCGACCTGTCAGATGCGCTGACGGGCGCGATGTTCGTCGGTGCGTCCTTTCGCTTTAGCGACAGGCTCTCGCTGGGACCGGGACTGGGCGTTGTCGGGCAGCTTGAGGATGATCCGCGATACTTCCCGATTCTCGTCATTGATTGGGATATTACTGATCGACTGAAGCTTTCGACCGGCGGTGGAATGGCGGGCACGGCGGGGCCGGGACTATCTCTGAACTACGAGGCTTCCAGTCATTGGAACTTCGGCATCGCCGGTCGCTACGAGAAGAAGCGCTTCCGGCTTGCCGACCGGGGCGTCGCGCCAAACGGGGTGGGGGAAGACCAAAGCATTCCAATCGTCGGGAGCGTTGGCTATGTGTTCTATCCCGGAACCCAGATCACCGGTTTGCTGGGGGTTAACCTCAACGGCAAGCTCAAGGTGGAGAATGGCAATGGGCATTCCCTCTACCGGGATGAATATGGCAACTCCCTGTTTTCCGGCATCAAGGTCAGCGTCCGATTCTAGCTTCCAATGCTTGGAAACGGGCCGGGAGAGGGATATACTTGGGCAACTTTTAAGGAGAACAGATGACTGAAAACAATCAAACCCAGATCATGGCCGTTTATTGCGATTTTGAGAATGTCGCGCTGGGTGTCAAGGATACCGATTATGCCAAGTTTGACATGGGCAAGGTGCTCGAGCGCCTCCTGTTGAAGGGCAACATCGTGGTGAAGAAGGCCTACTGCGACTGGGCGCGCTACAAGGAGTTCAAGGGATCCATGCACGAAGCCTCCTTCGAGCTTATCGAGATTCCGCATGTCCGCATGTCGGGCAAGAATTCGGCGGATATCCGCATGGTGGTCGATGCGTTGGACCTATGCTACACGAAGGAGCATGTGGATACCTTTGTGCTCGTTACCGGCGACTCCGACTTTTCGCCGCTGGTGAGCAAGCTGCGCGAAAACAACAAGAACGTCATTGGGGTGGGTGTGAAAAACTCCACCTCCGACCTGTTGATCGCCAACTGCGATGAATTCATCTACTACGACGATCTCGTGAAGCACACCCGGACGCGCAAAAAGGCCGCCGCCAAGAGACCCGTCAAGAAACCCGCCAGCGCCCCGCAAACCAAGGAGGCGCAAGCAACCGACGAAAAAAAACAGGAGGCGTGCGACCTTGTCGTCGAAACCTACGAAGCCCTGCTGCAGGAACGCGGCGAAGGGGATCGCATCTGGGGTTCGATGATCAAGCAGGCCCTCAAGCGGCAAAAACCCGGCTTTACGGAATCCTACTATGGCTTCCGTTCTTTCGGCGAACTGCTGGAGGAAGCCAAGAAGCGCGGGCTCGTTACGTTGCAGCGCGACGAAAAGTCCGGCGACTTCATCGTCACCGCCCCGCGGTCCGCGTAGCGGAGATTCCGGATATTGGAAGGGTTTTTCCAGGGTCTGGAAAAACCCTTTTTCTTATTTCCAGACATTGGAAATCCGCTTCCAGTCCTTGGAAAATTGTTTCCAATGCTTGGAAACGGGACCGGGTGGCGGTATAGTCCCGCGCAACATTTTAAGGAGTTTGGTTATGTCTGATAAAATCTGCCCATTGGGTTTGGAACAGCTTGAAGCGCTAACGGAACGCTTCCCAACGCCGTTCCATCTGTATGATGAAAAGGGGATCCGGGAGAATGCCCGTCGGCTCAAGGCGGCGTTTGCCTGGAATCCGGGCTTCAAGGAATATTTTGCGGTCAAGGCCGCGCCGAATCCGTTTCTGATGAAAATCCTGAAGCAGGAGGGTTTCGGCTCGGATTGCTCGTCGTACGGGGAGCTGCTGCTGTCGGAAAAGGTTGGTGTGGTGGGTGAGGATATTATCTTCACTTCGAACGATACGCCAGCCTATGAATACGCCAAGGCAAAAGAGCTGGGTGCCATCATCAATCTCGACGACATCTCGCATATCCAGTATCTGGAAGACGAAGTCGGCCTGCCGGAGCTGGTCTGCTGCCGCTACAACCCCGGCCCGCTCAAGGCCGGCAACGCGATTATCGGCCATCCGGAAGAGGCCAAGTATGGCTTTACCCGCGAGCAACTGTTCGAGGGCTATCGCATACTGCGCGACAAGGGCATCAGGCGTTTCGGTCTGCACACCATGGTGGCGTCGAACGAACTGGATGTGACGTATTTCCTGGAAACGGCGCAGATGCTGTTCGATTTGGTCGGGGAGCTTTCATCAAAGCTCGGCATTGGGTTCGAGTTCGTGAATCTCGGTGGAGGTATCGGCATTCCCTACAAGCCGGAAGACCAGGCTGTCGATTTGTCCGCACTGGGCGAGGGCGTGCGCAAGCTGTATGAAGAGCGGATCATCGGCAAAGGCATCCATCCGCTGGATATCCGCATGGAGTGCGGCCGCATGGTCACCGGGCCGTTTGGCTATCTGGTGAGCCGGGTGCTGCACAAGAAAAAAACCTACAAGCAGTATGTCGGGCTCGATGCCTGCATGGCCAATCTGATGCGTCCGGGCATGTACGGCGCATACCACCACATTACGGTGGCGGGCAAGGAAGATGCTCCCTGCGAACTGGTTTGCGACGTGACGGGGTCGCTGTGCGAAAACAACGACAAGTTTGCCATCGACCGCGCCATTCCGCCGGTGGATGTCGGCGATCTCGTTGTGATTCACGATGCCGGTGCGCACGGCCATTCGATGGGCTTCAACTACAACGCCAAGTTGCGTTCGGCCGAGCTACTGTTGCGCGAGGACGGCGAAGTGGTTCAAATCCGCCGCGCAGAAACGGTTGAAGATTACTTTGCAACACTGGACTTTGAGGGACTACAGTCCTTTGAGGCATAAGGAGGAATAGAATGAATTTCAGAGGTGTATATACAGCATTGGTTACGCCGTTTACAGCAGGTGGTGAAGTCGACTGGCAGAAACTCGAAGATCTGGTGGAGTTTCAAGTCGCAGCCGGTGTCGACGGCCTTGTGCCCGTTGGCACTACGGGTGAGTCGCCTACGCTTAATACGGCGGAACATCTGAAGGTGATTAAAACCGTGGTGGATAAGGCGGCAGGACGCTGCAAGATTATTGCGGGCACAGGGGCCAACTCAACTTCCGAAGCGGTTGAATTGACGGAGGCGGCGAAGGCGTTTGGCATCGACGGGACGCTTCAGGTTACGCCGTACTACAACAAGCCCAATAATTCCGGGTTGATCCAGCACTTCAGCGCCGTGGCCGATATCGGCATCCCGGTGGTGCTCTACAACGTGCCCGGACGTTCCGCGAAGGAGATTCCGTTGGAAGTGGTCGCCGAGCTGGCGCAACACGAGCATATTGTTTCCGTAAAGGAAGCAGCCGGCTCCGTTCAGCGCGTAACCGACATCAAGCACTTGTGCGACATCGAGGTTGTATCGGGCGACGACGCGCTGGCCCTGCCGATGATCAAGGCCGGCGCCTGCGGTGTTATCTCCGTGGCTTCGAATATTATTCCCGCCGAAATGGTCGCGTTGATCCGTGCCGCTCTTGCGGGCGACTATGCAACTGCTCAATCCCGGCATGATAAATATGCGCAACTGTTCGCCGATCTGTTTATCGACACCAATCCGATTCCGATCAAAGCCGCCATGGCCATGAAGGGCATGATCGAGGAAACCTACCGGTTGCCCATGTGCTCAACGACGGATGAAAACAAGGCGATCTTGCGAAAAACACTTGAAAGCGCGGGGGTTCTCTAATGGCTACCAACGTTGTAATTCTCGGTGCTGCCGGTCGGATGGGCAAGGCGCTGATCCGCTGCATTCAGGAGGAAAAAGTCCAGGGGCTGGCACTTTCCGGCGCAGTCGACCTGTGGGATGTTCCAGACCTTGGAACCGATGCGGGATTGATGGCCGGAACGAAGGAAACCGGGCTTCAGCTGATCAACAACCTCGAAGAGGTGGGGCCGGACGCAGATGTGATCATCGACTTTTCATCGCATCACGGTACGGCGGGCAATGCGCCGCGTATCGCGGAATGGGGCACGGCATGGGTGATTGGAACCACCGGGCTGAATGAGGAAGAGCTGGCAGCGATTAACGCGGCGGCTGAAAAGATACCGGTGGTGCTTTCGGGCAACATGAGCCTGGGGATCAATCTGCTTAGCAATTTGGTGGAAGCCGGTGCGCGGGCACTCAAGGGCAGGGGCTATGATATTGAAGTGACCGAACGCCACCATAACCAGAAGAAGGATGCCCCTAGCGGAACGGCACTGATGCTGGGCCGCGCGGCAGCCGCCGGTTATGGCTGGGATCTGAAGGATGTTCAGGCGGATGGCCGCAGCGGACTGGTCGGCGAGCGCCCGCAAGAGGAAATCGGTTTCCATGCCGTGCGCGGTGGCGACATTGTGGGCGACCACACGGTCATGTTAGCGGGAATGGGCGAGCTGCTGGAACTATCGCACCGCGCCACCAGCCGTGATGTGTTTGCCATTGGCGCGCTGCAAGCCGCTTCATGGGTGGCTGGAAAAGATGCGAAGTTGTATTCGATGAAGGATGTTCTGGGTCTGTAATGGAGGGACAGCGTCCTCGTCGCGTGACCACGTTGGCGCGGAACGCGACTCACGGTGGCTGTCCGCGGACGATGGGGACATCGTCCCTCCAGTTCTGAT
>JAIPIO010000253.1 GCA_021734595.1 Kiritimatiellales bacterium
GTGAGGTTGATCTGGTAGTCGGCAAAAGCCTCGAATTTCACGTGCTGGAAGTTGAGGATCAGGTTGACGGCCACAGAATCGACATCCTCCGCCATGCGCGGATGCACTTCGCCTATCATCGGCTGGAAAACCGGTTGGCCATCGGGATTGACCATTTTGATGCTCACCTTGTGTGAGCCCTCTTCCATTTTATCGAAACGCAGACGCAGGGCGATCGCACAGGCAGGATGCACCACCGGCATCTTGGCGGCATAAATCTGGTCGAACGTTCCCAGGATATTGAGTTTGCCGCGGTTGTCGGTGGCGGCATCGCACAAAGTAAAAACTTCAACTTTCATATACGGCTCCAGTGTTTTCCAATGATTGCAAACCCAAGATACCCGATCTTCCAATGATTGGAAGAATGGATACATGATTTGTTTGCAACGAATGGAGGAAAAACGACGAATGTGTTTCCTTATCACTATCAGAAACCTAATCTAAACTTAGATGATATCAACAAAATGATGGACAACAGAATGATTTTCATAATCGGTACCTCGGCACAAATGCTTTTGTTATCCATTATTTTGTAAACACATAAGTTTTCAGAGCGGAGCAGGTAATTGTGCCGAGTAGAGACAATTTCCCGTCCACGAAGAGTTCCAGTGATTGGGAGAAGGGATATTTGAATTAAAGGAAATATTTTCCCGCCCCGTGCGTTTATTGTATTATTCAAAACCAACCAAGGAGAGATTATGAAACGCTACACATGCAGATTGGTCATTGCGCTGCTCTTCGCCGCAGGCATCGCGCTTGCACAGCAAAACGCGCAGCAGAAAGCAGAGCAGTTCTTCAGACAAAACGACAAAAACAACGACGGTTTCCTTTCCAAGCAGGAGTTTCCTGAAAAACTCATGCGGATGTTCGACCGGATCGATGCCAACAAGGACGGCTCCATTTCCCTCTCGGAAGACACCGCATTCCGCAGCGGACAACGAAAGCGGGACGCAAAAGGAAAACCGCCACAGCAGAACAGGGGAACGAGACCGACCGATCCGGCCGGCACCGAAATTATCCGCGACATCGTTTATGCCAGCCCGAACGGGAGCGACCAGAAGCTGGACATCTACCTGCCGCCCAACCCTGAAAAGAAGCCGCTTCCCGTAAGTGTCTGGATTCACGGCGGCGGCTGGAGAAACGGCAAGAAGGGCAATACCGGCCGGGTGCGCAATATGCTCAATGACGGATTTGCGCTAGTGGACATCGACTACCGGCTGAGCGGCGAGGCCATTTTCCCGGCACAGGTGCAGGACTGCAAGGCCGCCATCCGCTGGATCCGCGCCAATGCAAAGAAGTATAATTTCGACCCGAACCGCATCGGCATTTCCGGCGGCTCGGCAGGCGGACACTTGGTTTCTTTCCTCGGTACCACCGGCAGCACGCGCGAATACGACGTGGGCGACAACCTCGATTATTCCAGCGCGGTGCAGGCGGTCTGCAACTGGTATGGCCCGAGCGATCTGCTGCGAATGGATGAAATGGCGGTTCCCGGCGCCACCATGAAGCACAGCGTTGCCGGATCACCCGAGTCGCTCCTTGTCGGCGGAACCCTCACGGAAGAGCCCTACAAAAGCCTCGTGAAAAAAGTCAACCCCATCACCTACATCACCGGCGACGAACCACCGTTCCTGCATCTGCATGGCGACGACGACAAGCTCGTCCCGCCCGGCCAGAGCGAAATCCTGCACGCTGCACTCAAGAAGGCCGGTGTCGATTCCACGCTCTATATTGTAAAAGGCGGCGGGCACGGCCTGCGCGGCGGCAGCGGAAAGGATAGTTCTGAAAATCTCGAGAAGAAAGCCGCTGAATTCCTAAAGAAGCATCTGGGCGTAAAAAAGTAAGATACGAGATGCAGAATACATGAAACGCTTTCCCTCGCTTCGCTCAGGTTAAGCGTTGCTACATTTTGACTGGTTTTGTTTTCCAGGAATTGGAAAAAGTTTTCCAATTATTGGAACTTAATCTGTGACGGCGCCGGTTGAGGCGGAACCGACGAGTTTGGCGTATTTGGCGAGCACACCAGTCTTGTAGCGCGGGCGCGGTACCTTCCAGGTCGCCATGCGTTTCTCGATCTCCTTTTTCGGAATATCAAGCGCGATCGTGTGCTTGACGGCATCGATCGAGATGGGATCTCCGTTCTTCACGATGGCGAGCGGACCGCCGGCAAAGGCTTCAGGGCTTATATGCCCGATTACAAACCCATGACTGCCGCCCGAGAAACGGCCATCGGTGATCAGCGCTACGTCGTTGCCGAGGCCCCGACCCATGATGGCGGAGGTGGGTGCGAGCATTTCGCGCATACCGGGTCCACCCTTCGGCCCTTCGTAGCGGATCACCACCACCTGCCCCTTTTTAATCGATCCTTCGAGAATCTTTTTCAGTGCCTCCTCTTCCGAATTGAACACGATGGCGTTGCCGCTGAAGCATACCCCTTCCTTGCCGGAGATTTTCGCAATCGCGCCTTCCGGCGCCAGATTTCCGCGCAGCACCACCAGATGCCCGGTTTTCTTTATCGGTCGCTTGAATGAGCGGATAATATCCTGCTTGCGGGGATACGGATCGATGCGTGAAAGGTTCTGCCGCAACGTACAGCCTGAAACCGTAAGGCATTCGCCGTTGAGCAAACCGACGGTCAGCAGCCTTTTCATAAGCGGCGCAACACCCCCGATGGCGGCGAGGTCGGCCATGGCATATTTTCCGCTCGGCTTCAGATCGGCCAATACCGGAACCTTATTGCCAACGGCGGTAAAATCGCGCAGTGAAAGCCGGACACCGGCGCTGTGCGCCATTGCCAGCAGATGCAGGACGGCATTGGTGGAACCGCCTAGGGCAGTGACCACGGTGATGGCATTCAGGAACGCTTCGCGGGTCAGGATATCGGACGGCTTTATGCCCCGCTCGATCAGATGCAGTACAGCCCGGCCGGCCGCATGGCACTCTTCTTCCTTTTCCTTAGACACCGCCACACGCGACGAACTGTTCGGCAGGCTCATACCCAGCGCTTCGATGGCCGAAGCCATGGTATTGGCGGTGTACATGCCGCCGCACGAACCCTCTCCGGGAATGGCGCTGCATTCAATATCCGCCAGTTGCTTCGAATTGATCTCGCCCTTGGTGTACTGCCCAACAGCTTCAAACACCGAAACAATATCAACCGCCTTGCCGTTGCAACATCCGGGAAGAATCGTCCCTCCGTAAACAAAAACCGCAGGACGGTTCAGGCGTGCGAGGGCCATCAGACAACCCGGCATGTTCTTATCGCAACCGCCGATGGCGACTACCCCGTCGAAACCCTCGCAAGCCACCACCGTTTCGATCGAGTCGGCAATGACTTCCCGGGAGACCAGCGAATACTTCATTCCCTCAGTACCCATGGAGATTCCATCGGATATCGTAATGGTGTTGAATTGAACCGCTTTGCCGCCTGCTGCATCCACTCCGGCGGATGCACGGTCGGCTAGACGGTCGATATGCATATTGCAGGGAGTCACCATGCTCCAAGTGGAAGCGATACCGACCTGCGGCTTCTTGAAGTCGGCGTCGTTGAAACCGACTGCGCGCAACATTGCTCTGCTGGGCGTTCGATCCAGTCCGTCCACCACAATCGAAGACCATGGACGCATTTCCTTACGAAACGATTTTGCGGACATATACTGCCCTCCTTTGTGAAGGGCACTTTAGATAAGAATTCCGTTATTTCAACCCATTTTAGCGGGTTTAATGCTGGATTTTACTTTGGTGATTTTAAGTGTAAAGATGTGCTCGCACGGCAGACTGGTCGGATTCAGCGGCGGAAGATCGACTACGAGATGACCGGCAAGCAACTGATACTTAAGTTTTCCGTCGATGCCCAGCATGGTCACTTCCGTGCCGTCGCTGATCTCAATATCACGTACCGTGAACTTGCCGCCGTCCGGCAGTTTCGGGATCATGGCATAGACCGTGTCTCCCTTGGCGGTGAAATAGCATTCCTTCACCGCCTGGCCGTCACGCGGCATAATCGTCATTTCGAGCATGGGATCGGGAATGCCTTTGTGGAAGTCCTGCTTGGTATATTTGACAACTTCACCCGCGCTCCACTGGCAGTGGCGCTTCCAGCGGCGCGACCCAAAGATGGCTTCGCCGTTGATGTCGAGCCATTCGCCCATGCGGACCAACCGGTCTTCCATAATGACCGGAATGCGTCCATCGGACGTGGGGCCAATATCCAGCAGGAAGTTGCCGCCGCGTGATACAATATCCACGAGCATGAACAGCAGCAGTTTTTCGGAGTTGTAGTCGTTGTAGGTCTCTTCGCGGTTGTAGCCGAAAGATTTTCCGATACCCCGGTTTTCCTCCCACAGCACACTGGGATCATCAAAACCAGAGCCGTACTCGGTAGTAAAATAGCCGCCGTGCAAGCCGCGCACTTTGCCCCACCGGTCGTTGATCACCACTTCGTCCTTGTTCGGGGCATTATTGAACAGCCACGCCAGCAGAGGTTTTGTTTGCCATTTGTCATCATCCATCCACCAGTCACCGTCGGAAAAAATCAGCGCCGGCTGGTACTTCGTTACAATTTCCTTGAACTGCGGATACATGACCTGCTTGATGTATTTGTCAAGACCGGCTTCGGCCTTCTGCTTGGTCGCCGCATCGGCTTTGCTCTTTTTACCCTGCCGTAGCACCAGCTGCTGGTCTTCCGGCCAATAGGGGTTGAACCAATCCCATATCGAATAATAGAGGCCCATTTTTAATCCGGCGGCGCGAACGGCCTCGCCAAGGTCGCCGCACAGGTCGCGTTTCGGACCGGAATCGACCGAGTTCCAGTCCATACCGAAACTCTCGCTGGCCTCCTTGTTCGGCCACAGGCAATAGCCATCGTGATGCTTTGATGTCAGCACGACATACTTTGCACCGGAACGCTTAAGCACTTCTGCCCACTGCTGCGGCTCAAACATCTCGCAGGTAAAATTGGTCCGGAAATTCTTGTAGGCAACATCCTTGCCGTAGACCCGATTGTGGAATGCGGAAACCTTGCTGGATCGTTCAACATTGGCGGCATTCTTGGTAGGAATTCCGTCCTTGGCGTTCCAGTACCATTCCGCGTAGGTTCCGCGTGGCGACCATGCGGGCACGGAATAGAGACCCCAATGGATGAAAATGCCGAATTTGGCGTCGCGGTACCAGCCTGGCGTCTCGCGGCTGTCCAGCGATTCCCATGTTGGTTCATACTTCTTTGCCCCCACCCACACGGCGGTGAATAGACAAACTGCTGCGATAAAAATACGTTTATTCACTGATAGCTCCTGTTAAATTCCCGTTGAATCACGCAAAGTACTGCTTTTGCGATGGCTGGACAACACAAATAATAGCTTCCAACACTTCTTAAAAAACCAATCATTTACGGAATATGAGACTGGAATTTCTCATATTTGACGGATTGTCGCGCTTCTTGTTTCATATATGAGTGCATGTATAAAATAATCGCTACATTAAAAAAGAGCACGCAGTATGCATTTTAGGCCATTCCCTATTCCGGCGACTGATAAAACCATATATGTGGCATGTCTTGTGCTACATAGAGCGGTAGAACTAAAGGAATATTAATGTATACACACAAATT
>JAIPIO010000254.1 GCA_021734595.1 Kiritimatiellales bacterium
GCCCATTAGATGATGTGTCCCATTTTATCCCGTTTGGTTGCAATGTAGCGTTCGTTGTGTTCCGAGGTCGGCAGCACCAGTGGAACCCGTTCTTCAATCTCGATCCCGTATTTGTCCAGCCCCTCGATCTTGGCGGGGTTGTTGGTGATCATCTTGATTTTATCCATGCCAAGATCCTTGAGAATCTGGGCGCCGATCCCGTAATCGCGCAGGTCGGCCTTGAATCCAAGATGCTCATTGGCTTCGACGGTATCCATTCCCTGCTCCTGCAGTTCATAGGCGTGGATTTTCTTGGCTAGGCCAATACCGCGCCCCTCCTGTCGCATGTAGACCACCGCGCCGTAGCCATGGTCCTGAACCATCTGCATGGCGGCTTGCACCTGGGGTCCACAATCGCAGCGCAGGGATCCGAAAACATCGCCGGTGAGGCATTCGCTGTGCACGCGCACCATCGGAATCTTGCCGGAGTCCGGCGATCCACAGACCAGCGCCAGATGATGCTTGTCATCAACGATGGAGCTGTAGAGTTTCAACCTAAAGTTGCCATGCGGCGTAGGCATACTAATACCACGCTCCCGGTGAACCAGTTTTTCGTGGGTGTAGCGGTATTTGACAATCTCGGATACTGCGGTGATTTTCAGGCCCTCCTTCTTCGCGAACACCAACAGTTCCGGCAGGCGGGCCATCGACCCGTCTTCGCGCAGCATTTCGCAAATCACGCCGGCCGGCTTCAGCCCGGCTATGCGCGCCAGATCCACTGTGCCCTCCGTGTGGCCCGGGCGCTGCAGAACCCCGCCGCCGACCGCCTTGAGCGGAAACATGTGGCCGGGTTTGATAAAGTCGCCCGCTTCGCTGTTTTCATCTACCAATGCAAGGGCCGTTTTGGCCCGGTCGGAAGCGCTGATGCCGGTGGTGGTTCCATCGCGCACATCGACCGAATCCATAAACGCCGTGTGGTACTTGTCCGACGAGTGCGCCGGCACCATGTGGGCGAGCCCCAGATGCGTTAGCTGTTTTTCATCCATCGGCACACAGACCAACCCGCGGGCGTGGGTGATTAGGTAGTTGATGGCTTCCGGTGTAGCCTTTTCCGCCGCAAAGACCAAGTCGCCCTCGTTCTCGCGGTCCTCGTCATCGGTCATCACAATGATTTCGCCATTACGAAACGCCTCGATCACCTCTTCGATTGGATCAAATATCTGCTCTGTCATAATTTACCTTTTCCGGGCAACAAAAAGCCCTGAAGATTAATCTTCAGGGCGACAAAACCAGTTACAACCGTATCTTCTCTCATCCAGACTGTACTGTCGGTCGCAGAATTTCGCTGCATCTGTTTTTCCAATCATTGGAAAAACTCGCGGACTTTACCGCCGGTCGGGAATTTCACCCTGCCCTGAAGATCGAGCGAATATGCGGCATCCAGCTACGTGATTCAAGTGAAATGAGACAGGAATCATCCCCGCAAAACGATTTCCAATGGTTGGAAAACTTTTTCCAAGGATTGGAACATGCGGCAGAACCATGCTAGAAAGGGTACATGCTGAAGCTGGTTAAATTTATTGTTGGAGTTGCGCTGCTGCCGCTGTGCTGGTCGGTTTCGGTGGCGGTCTACAATCTCTACCAGTCGACGGCGGATGTGGAGGTGGTGGCATCCGGACTGGAGGCGTGGTCGCTACCGGCAGGTTTCGGCATCTGGCTACTGCTGTTTTTCCTGCTGCCGCGCCCGTTCCGCACCTATGTACTGGCGCACGAGCTGACCCATGCGCTGTGGGCAGTGCTGATGGGCGCGAAGGTCGGCCGAATCAAGGTCGGCAAAAACGGCGGCCACGTGGAGCTTTCCAAAAGCAACTTTATCATCACACTGGCACCCTATTTTTTCCCGCTGTACTGTTTTCTGGTGATTGCGGGCTATTATGCGGCGGGACTGCGGTTTGATGTGGCGCCGTATAAAACATGGTGGCTGGGCGCGGTGGGCTTCACGTGGGGATTCCACATCACATTCACTATTTATATGCTGATGGAGCGGCAGCCGGATGTGCAGGAGCATGGCCACCTCTTTTCCTATGTGGTGATCTACTTTATGAATGTGCTGCTGATGGGGATATGGATCGTGCTGATCGGTTTTCCAACCTTTGGAACTTTCGCGGAGCTGATGGCGGAACACGTCCGGGAAGCATACGCCTGTGCGTTTGAATGGTGCGTCACGGCCTGGAACTACTCAATGGCAAAGGTTGACGCGCGGTCAGGCTGACTACTGTCCGAACAGCTCCAGGGCTTCGGGCGCAATTCTTTCGATGAGTTCGCGACAACTCTTCGCCACATGTTCCGCCGACTGCGCGGAGAGCGCATTTTTCGCCAGTTCCACCGCATCGGCATAATGCAAATGGCGGATCACATCCTTGATCAGCGGTACCTGCGTGGGACTGAGACTGAGTTCATCCACCCCGAGACCGATCAGCAGCGGAACCAGTATGGGATTGGCCGCCATCTGGCCGCAGACACTGGTCCATAGCCCGTGCTTGTGGCTTACCTTAACAACATGGTCGATCAAGCGGACAATTGCCATGTGCGTCGGCTTGTAGAGATGCGCAACATTCTCGTTCCCGCGGTCCACCGCCATGGTATACTGGATCAGGTCGTTGGTTCCCAGGCTGAAGAAGGTGACGTGCGGCGCAATCAAGTCGGCAATCAGAGCCGCAGAGGGCACTTCGATCATGCTGCCGACTTCAATATTCTCGTTAAAATCAATCTTCTGTTCGCGAAGCTCCTGCTTGCACTCTTCCAGCAGGGCATTCGCCTCGACCACTTCCAGGACGCAGGAGATCATGGGATACATGACCCGAATGTTATCGTTCACGCTGGCACGCAGAATGGCGCGCAACTGCGTTCTAAAAAGCTTTGGATGGGCTAGGCAAAGCCGGATCGCGCGGCTTCCCAAAAATGGATTGGCTTCCGCCACAACCTCAAAATCAGCCGGAAGTTTATCCGCGCCCAAGTCCAGCGTCCGGATTACAACGGGCGCGGGATACTGGCTTTTGGCGGCTGCCATGTAGGCTTCGGTCTGTGCCTCTTCATCCGGCAGTTCATTATTCTGCAGGAACAGAAATTCGGTCCTGAACAGGCCGATGCCTTTCGCCCCGCGATTGGCCACGCTGTCGAGTTCTTCCAGCAACTCAACATTGGCCGAAATCGGCATATAGTAACCGTCCAGGGTTTCGGAGGGTTTGTCCCGCTGTGCATCGAGCTCGCTGATAATCAGCTGCTGTTCTTCTGCCCGCTTGGCATAGTCGGTCAACCGCTCTTCGGTCGGATTGATGAAAACCAGCCCCTTGGAACCATCAATGAGGATAGTGTCGCCCTGCGATACGGACGAGGTGACATTATGAAGCCCCACCACTGCGGGGATTTCAAGCGCGCGCGCCATGATGGCGGTGTGGGAAGTGGCGCTGCCCAGGTCGCTTACACATCCCTTGACCAACTGACGGTTGATTCCAGCGGTATCCGACGGAGCCAGATCATGCGCAGCGACAATGCATTCCCGGTCGATCTGGCTCATCTGGTTCAAGGACTCGCCGGCAAGGTTTGCCAGAATCCGGCGGGTAACATCGCGGATATCGGCGGCCCGTTCGCTCAGGTAGGAGTCCTGCATCTGAGCCAGCATATCGGCATATCGGCTGGCGACCGATGAGAGCACCGACTCCACATTAATCTGATCGAGTTTGATGCCGCGGATAACATCTTCGACAAAGGTACGGTCGTCCACCACCAGGACATGGGCATCGAATATGCTCGCGTGCTCATCGCCCAGCATCTCAGCCACCTGCTTCTGAATCGCCCGGATCTGCTCGTGGGTGGCCATCAACGCGTCTTCGAAGCGGGTAATCTCAACAGGTATTTCTTCGGGGCCGATCTTGCGCTCAACCACAACCTGTGTTTGCGCGGCAATGAGTTGTACTTCAGCGACGGCAATTCCGGAGGACACCCCGATGCCCTGAAGAACAATTTCATTCTGGATTGTTTTGCCGACCAATTGATCAATCCTCGTAGAATTTACTGGCGAAGAGTTCCTCAATTTCCTTCATGGCCTCTGCCGCATCCGCTCCGGCGGCGGTCACCCCAAGCATACTGCCCTTATATCCTTCGAGCGTCATCAGTCCCATGATGCTTTTGCAGGACACCTGGTTTCCATCCTTTTCGATGACAATGTCGGACTCAAATTTGCCAGCTGTCTGCACGAGCAGCGCCGCAGGTCGGGCGTGGATCCCGTATTCGTTCAAAACCTTGAATTTCTTCGATATGGTTTTTGCTTCAGCCATGCCGTATTCTGCCTTTGGTCAGCCGATTGATTACTCGTTCATCCAGTTCCTTGGCGGCATCGTGCCCCAGTTCCTTGAGCTTCTGGTTCAGCGCTGCCACTTCCACAATATTGGCCATATCACGACCGGAGCGGACCGGCAGGGTAATGCAGGGGACGAACACCCCCAGAACATTAACGGTGGCGGGTTCCACACCGGTGCGGTCTTCGCTACCGGAGGGCGGGTACAGGTCGATAACCATATCCAGTTCGGCTTCCCGACGAATAGCCGCCACACCGAACAGGCTGGGAACATGGATAATTCCCAGACCACGGATCTCCATGTGATACCGCGTAATTTCACTGGCAGTGCAGAGAATCTGTCCCCGGCTGTTTTTTCGGATTTCGGTTACATCGTCCGAGACCAGACAGTATCCTCGTTCGATTAGCGACAGGGCAGTTTCACTTTTTCCAATGCCGGGCGCACCACGCAGCAGAACCCCGATTCCCATAATCTCCATCATGGTGCCCTGGATGCGCTCGTGCGGTGCGGTAAGTTCTTCGAGGAAAACCGTACAGTCGTTCACAAACCGCATGGTGATCATGGACGTACGCAGCACGGGGACTTTGAACTGTTCCGCCAGTTCCAGCATTTCCTTGGTCGGTTGACGGTTGCGGGTGATCACAATACCGGGGATCTGTTTTTCGAACAGCTCCGTCAGGCGCTTCCGCTTCTCCTTTTCGGAGAGGCTTTTCAGGTAGGTGAATTCGGCCAGCCCAAAAATCTGTAGGCGGCGCTGGGCAAAATACTGGAAGAACCCGGTCAATGCCAGCCCCGGCCGGTTCATGGCCGTTTCCGGCAGTTTATTGCTTAAATACCGTTCCCCGGCAATAACCTGAAGAGACAGGCGCTCGGCACCCTCTTCAAGCATTTGTTTCAGCGTTATAGCCATAATTCTTCTCCTGAAAAGCCCGGTCTTTCTCTATTTGTGATGATCCTGTACCTTGTCCCGCTGCTTGCGAAGCTGCCGTTCCGCATGGTCGACGGCCGCATCAATGGCCGCATACAGGTTTTCGGATTCCTCCTTAGCGGCGATTCGGATGTGATTCGTCGCCTGCACAACAATTTCAGCGACATGCACTCGCTTAACCGATTCCAGGATAACATGTACGCTTTCTATGCGTGTAAACCCCCCAAGACACCGTTCAAGCTTGTCATTGACATGGGCTTTCACGTTATTGGTCAGGTGTTCATGTCTGCCTGTTATGTTTATCTGCATGGCTGCTCCTTTCATCGTTGTTTACATACTGAACCGCGGCCCCAGATAGACTTC
>JAIPIO010000255.1 GCA_021734595.1 Kiritimatiellales bacterium
AATATCGACGCTGCTGCACAGTTCCGGCCGCTCGGCCTGCTTGATGACGCCCGGCCAGCGGAACATGATCGGCGTGCGCACACCGCCTTCGTAGGGACTGCGCTTCGAGCGCGGGGCATAACTCTTTGAGTCGGGCATCTGGATCCAGCCGTTGTCGGTAACGTAGACGACCAGCGTGTTGTCGCTCACGCCCTTCTTGTCCAGGCGGTCGAGCAGCTGACCGCAGGTTTCATCGAACCAGTCGCACATGGCATAGTATTTTGCCAGGGGCTCCGTGCACCCGTCCTTCAGGTATTTCTTCAGGATGCGCTCCGGCGGCGTGTGCGGCGTGTGCGGCATGAAAGGCGCGTACCAAATAAAGAACGGCTTGTCCTTTTCAACAGCCATGTCGATGAAATCAAAAACCGGCTCCATGCCGTTGCGGCCGATCTTCAGGCCGTCGTCGCCGTGCCGCCCGCCCTTTTCGGGATAGCCGCGGGTCATGCCGTGCGTGAAGCCACCGCGTTTGTGGTTTCCTCCCCACCACTTGCCGCTCTGGAAACTGAGATAACCCAGCCCCCCAAGGATTTTCGGAACCGTGGGCAGCGCGTCGATGTGCGCAATGAGCTGCTCCTTGTTGGGCTTGCCGGTTTGCTCCTCGTGTTTCTTGTTGGCCTCGGTCGCCGCCGGATCGTTTCCGGTGGTTTTGTTCTGATGGGAATAGAGGCCGGTCGCCAACGTCATCAGCGACGGACGGCACAGGGCCGTCGGCACATAGCCCCGCCGGAAGGTCGCGCCCTGCGCGGCAATCTTGTCAAGGTGCGGCGTCCGGATCGCGGCGTGGCCCATGAACCCAAAATCCGTCCACCCTTGGTCGTCCGACAGGATCAGTACAATGTTCGGTCGCTTCGCGGCCTCGGCAAAAACGGCGATCAGAATTGCGGCCATACAAACAAGTCTAGTTTTCATAAGCTTCCTTTCCAGTTTTCCCTATTTCAAGTTATGGAACGGAGATTGTAGATTACGGAACGCATCCCCGCCTTAACAATTGCGCCATCTTATAGCACTATTGCGCCATCGGAACAGAGAAGAACTGTTTCAATATTCAGCCTTCACCAAGGTGAAGAGAGTTGAACTCGGATAAATTTAATTGATTGGCTGTGATTACTGCGTAATTCGCACGGCGCAACTACCTGCCGGAAGAATCAGGAAGCCATCCTTAAGTTTTGACGATTGGTTATTGATGGTAATGTTGCCCTTGGCTGGTGCAGCGAGTTTTGCGGTGATCCCTTCCGGCACCTTTAGCGCAAGCTTGATTTCCGACGGGCTGATATTCCAATCCACTTGCAGCAAACCGCTGGGGGTCGGGATGGCACCCGTGCGCCGATTGAGATTCTTGGAAGGCCAATATCGCAGGACCACTTCCTTCATCCCCGGTTGAGTGGGTTCAACACCAAGGATGTAGCGGGTGAAGAGTCCTGGAAAGAATGCGCTTTCTGTCTGGGCATCGCTACGTCCATGGCCGATCTTCTTGAACTTGCCGGAGCGACCACTGCCGTCCAGCCACCACTCTTCCCACAATGTTCCGTTGGTCTCCGGCGCGAGCATGTGCCCGAATCGCTGCTGGAGAAGCTCCCATGATTCGTCGGCAAATCCCGCCTCGCAAAGTCCCGCAAAAAGGAAGTAGGACATGGCGGGGGTAACGACGATGGTTCCATCGGCACGGCGGACAAATTTTTCCGCATCTCCTTTGGTGGGGAGGGCTGTCCCAGCCGTCCGCGGACGCCTCGGAGAGGCGTCCCTACCTTGTGCTTCGCACAATTTGGTTGCAACGGCTCTCATCTGCTTCGGCGTTGCAATCTTCAATGCCAAAGCCATAGCGTTGGCGTGCTCGCTGAACAAGCTGGAGCGTTGTCCATCCACCAATGCATCGGCAAAAAAACCCTTTCCTTCATCCCAAAATTTTCCGCGTATCGCACGGCGCATCCGCTTCGCTTGCTCCAGCAAATTGTCAGCACCCGGCTCTTCCAACCATTGGAAAACCTGTGCCATATCCTCGACCGCTCCGAGCCAATGCCCATTCAGGCAAAGGTTGGCACCGCGCCGATCCTGCACGGCGTGATCCAGCCAGTAGGGTTGCGGCGGATCATCGATCAGCCCATCCGCATTGCTCCAGCCTTCCAGCAGGCCAAGTAGCTTTCGGGCGGCAGGCAGCAGCTCGCGCACGGCTTTTTCATCGCCCGACCAAAGCAGGTATTGATGCAGACCCCGCAGCCAGAAACAGTTGGAGTCAAGGATCACCATAAAGTCATCGCCGTGGCGCGGCGCATAGGCGGGCATAAGTCCATCGGCCTGCTGCTCCTGCGCAATCTGCATTAGGTAGCGACGTTGCAGAGCGGTATCGCCGAATACCGGATAATTTCCGAGGTTGGCATAATAGGCCGTCTGGGCATACTGCCGCCGCTCGCGATAGTTGTCGGTGTAGGCATCGGTCGTGCACACCTTGAGCGTCTTGGCGGATGCATCCCAATACCGTTCCAGCTCCGGTGCATCCGGCAAATGGAACGATCCCGTTTGCTCAAATGGATACTCACTGCGCGCAACACCCGCTTCATGGATATTGGCATCTCCTTCCAAGGTTCGGAAAACCACCGCCAGCCAGCGGACAGGCTTCATGTAGAACGCAAACCAGCGTTGACGTCCGCCGGAAAGGATAATGCGGTCGGTATAAGTCGACGCTACGACCGGCGAAGGCAGTCTTTCGTCCAACAAATACGGCGCGGCCATGACCTCTACCACGGTTCCCGCAGGAGCTTCGATGTCCAGATATGAACGGCCATTCATCACTTCGCCAAAATCATAGACTTCCACCCGGCAATCCCCTGCCCCTGCCACAGGTACCCTCTTGGGAACCGGCTTCCCCTCAATAAGGCTTTCCTTGAGATATGGAATGTCGCGCTCCACCAGCGACGTCCACGGCGGAACCAAATACGTCGGCCGATCATCCTTCTGCGGGGCTGGCCAGCCAATGTTTCTTTTGAGTACCTGCGCCTTTGCCCAGCCGCTGTCGTCAAAACCGGTGTGCTTCCAACCTTTGGAAGCCAATCGTAAATCCACTGAATCGCAGACCTCCAGATGGAACCGCGCCATTTTGGGCGAGTCGTCCATCCAGCTCTTATCCGGCGATACCCGCCAACTGGCATCGGTCTTAACTCTTACACTCGAAGTATCCAGTTGCGCCAGCAGTCCGGCACGGGAAGGTTCGTAATAGGAAACCCCGTCGCGTTGATGGTGTACCCGCACAGCTATGACATTTTCGCCTTTCCGTAAAACACCCGAAACATCCAATACATCATACGACTGATGATGCGGGGCGCAGCGCGCCGGGCCGCGGGCAATGTAGGTTCCGTTCACGAACAGCTCATACTGCGAGCCGGCGGTGATCGACAGGTTTGCCGTTTCCGGCTTTTCCGCTAACGCAAAGGTTTTACGCGCCAGCATCATGTCGGCTTCCTCGCCCTCCGGCAGCCAGATCCACTGCGCCCGCCAATTCGTCGCCAGTGCACTGCCTGCAATCAGAAGAACCAACAACACCTTAAGAAAACGCATATTTCCACCTCACCAATCTTTCAGCGGAGTATAACCACAGAATACACCGAATACACGGAATTTGCTCAACAGCCACCGATTTCAGTTTCAGTGTCTTCCGTGTATTCAGTGGTTCGTCCATTCAATTAGATTGAACAGGATTTTATCGGCAACGGGATCCTTGCCGAGGTTTTCGACGATGCGCATGGCGGAGAGGACGTAGCGGCCCTGGCCGTGCTTGACCACACCCATATCCATGGCATACCAAGCGGGCGAAGGGCCGATGTAGTTTTGCTTGTCATCCTCGCCCTGGTACCAGCCGTGGCTGACGGAACCGACAATCAGCTCGCCGACGGTATCTTTCAATGCCTGGGGTGCCCAGACATTTTCATACGCCTGCCCCATCATGCACTTGGTCGGCAGACCGGCAAAGACCGGGTGGTCGGTGACGATGTGCGATACTCCGACCCAGAGACCGTTCGCCATCTGGATGGCAGGCCGGATCGGCAGCACCTCCTTGGTCGGAAGCGCCCGCGACCAAAACGAGGCGGGATCCTTGCGCTGGATGGTTTCGAGGTAGACCGCCGTGCCGCCCTGCTTCACAAATTTTTCCAATGCCTGGAAATCGGCTTTCTGCCTGGGATTTCCAGCCTTGGCCTTTGCCACGAATACGGGAACAGACTTGGGCGTTTGGGGATTGAATTCAACAAACTCGATTCCCTGTTTTTGAAGAAACGGACGCAGCATATCGCCGGTGTCCAGCAGCGCAATCTTAGCCGAAGGAACAGTCAGCTGCCTGCCGTTGAAGACATCGAACCAGACCGTGTTTTTCGCCAGCACGGTTCCGTCCTTGCCGGTCAGTTTGACGTCCGCCTTGTAGGTGCCGGAGAGCTTTGCGGTATTGAGCTGGTCTTGCAACAGGCTGGAGATGCCGGATTCAAGTTTTGCATCCGTTTTTGTTTCCAGCACCTGCGTACCATCGGCGGCAACAATTTCGAGCGAGAGCGTTCCAGCCGCATCGCCGAGGTCGTTGATTCCCGTGACCGATATTTTAGCGCCTTGATCTGCGTATACATTTCGCGGCTGGATGCGCAACGCGAGGTAGCGCGGGGCATTGGCTTCCTTGGTGCCCCAGTAGGAACCCTTGGGATTGCGCCACAGGTCGAGCAGTCCGGCACCAAGCACCCAGTCGCCACCGGTAAGCGCGTGCACGGCGTAACCGCCCGTGCTACTGTTGGAGCGGATTGCTTCCAGCATGCGTTTGTTGCCCTGCGAATGGATCTCTTGCTGGTCGAGGCAAAACTTTTGAAGGTCGGGATAGACGGCGTCGAGCCCGCTCTCTTGGAGCGTGCCGCGAATCCATTCCGCCATCTGCATGTGGTAGCGGTATGGCGGCACCAGCGGATTGCCATCCTTTTTGAAGCGAGCATTGTTGACGACCAGATCCGGTAGGCTGCCGTAGCCAATCTCCGAAACGAAGGTCAGGCGCCCCGGCATGGAGCCGCTGCGGAGATTGCCGGGAGGCAGTCCCTGTACCTTGATCTCCTCCGGTGTCTTGGATAAAGCCAGGAAGCGGTCATACGAAACGTCGTTCAGTGGTGCGCCGGGATAGCTGTGGACATCGTTGAACAGCTCAGGCTCAAACTGGTACGGCAGGTAGATGTTCGAACCGCCGGCAAACCCGCCCGACTCGTCGAGAATCAGCCGCGATGGATCCAGCTTGCGCGCCAGCATGGAAACCGGATGCATCAGCCGAATCAGTTCCTTGCGATGCAGCTCGTTGAAGATTTCCCACTGGACGATGCATGCCCGGTTGCGGTCGCGCAGGATAGAGGTGCGCACTTCGTTCTCCACGCGGTCGCGCAGCTGCGGTGTGGCGGTCGGCCAGCGCTTCATGCATTCGATCGGGAATCCGCCAACGACCATGACACCCATTTCGTCGGCAAGGTCGAGCCACATGGGCGGCGGGGGTTTGCGCCACGGACGAATCATGTTGAAGCCGGCATCCTTGGCGAGCTGGATTTCGCGTCGGGCCATGGCTTCGTTGTCCG
>JAIPIO010000256.1 GCA_021734595.1 Kiritimatiellales bacterium
CACTGGACTGGGCGGCGGAACGGGCAGCGGCGCGTCGCCGGTAATTGCCCGGTTGGCGCGCGAAGCCGATACCCCGTTGCTCTGCCTGGCCACCCTGCCGTTTGCCTTTGAAGGCAACGGCATCATGAAAAAAGCCACGGAGGGATTGAAGAAACTTCGGGCATATGCCGATGCCATTGTAAGGGTTCCCAACGAAATGTTGCTGGGGCGCGATGAAGCGGACATCCCGGCGGAAGAGGCCTTTGCGCGCAGCCAGCGAATTGCCGCAGAAGCCGTTTTATCACTGTGGCGGCTGTTGGCGCACACGGGTGTATACAGCCTCGATTTCGCCTGCATACACACGTTGCTGCGGCATTGCGACGGGTTCTGTCATTTTGCCGCAGTGGAAACCTCCGGCGCGGAACGCGGCAAGGCCGCGGCGGACGAGGTGGCAAAACACCCGCTGTTGGACAAGGGAAAGGTGCTGAAAAAAGCAGCAGGGATTATCGTGGGTATCAGCGGCGGTCAGGATCTGGCCATCGGTGAGGTGCAGGCGGTGATGGCCCGGTTGCAGGAGAAGCTTCCGGAGGAGGCTTGGACCCGTACAGGGGTTGCAATCGATTCCGATTTTGACGGCCGCCTGTCCGTCATCGTGCTTTCCGCGGAACATTGGAAAGAGCCGCTGATGGATGATGAGCGCGCGCAGCTCGGTTTTTCGTTCGACAACAGGATCAGGCAGGAACAAGGCCAACTCCCGTTTGCGCCCACCAAAAAAGGTAGCTTCGACAATCTCGAACCCACCATCCACGACAACCAGGACCTCGACGTCCCCACCTACATCCGCCGCAACATCAAGCTGCCGCGTTAGCGCGGGCCGTCCTAATGCGGCATCATGAAGAAGTTGTTTGCTTTTTCATAGCCAATGGTGGAACCGGGCCCGTGACCGGGCCAGATGCGGACCTCGTCCGGAAAGGTTTTCAGGAATTTAAGCGAGTCGGCCAGCTGGCGTCCATTGCCGCCGGGCAAGTCGGTGCGCCCGCAGGAGCCCTTGAACAGGGTGTCGCCGGTGAACATGTTTCCTGACTCCGGAAAATAGAGACAGACGGAGCCGGGCGTGTGGCCGGGTGTTTCCAGACATTGGAAACTAAGATCCGCAAATTTCCAATCCTTGGAACTTTCGAGCGCGATGTTTCCAATGGCTGGAACTTGCGGGACGGGGTAGAAGGGGGCCAACTGGTTGGTTTCGTTGAACGCCCATTGCCAGTCGATCGAGTGCATGGCGATAGGGGCGGGGTGCAGGCGGTGCAGCACGGCCAGCGCGTTGATGTGGTCGGTGTGGGCATGGGTGCAGAGATGGGCGGCAACAGTCAATCCCTCCGCTTTGATTGTCGCCGCGATTCCATCGGCTCCGAAGCCCGCATCGATGACCAGCGCCTGTTTCTGTTCACCCCATACGATGTAGCAGTTGACTGCAAATTCTCCGGTAACGACGGTTTTAATATTCATGGCAAGGCGGGGGGTTATTTCGCTTCCGGGGTCGGGGCGGCGGAACGCATGTAGGCGCAGTGAATGACCATGTTGCCTTTGAGCGTCGGGTTGCCTTTCCCCTGCGGGGCAACATTAAGCGAGCGGACATCGAAGCGGGCGCCTTGTTCCTGCAGATCGGCGAGGAAAAACACGATGGCCTCCAGCGTACCCTGCCAGGTGCAGTTGATGCCCATTTCAAAAAGATCGCCGATCTGTTTTTCGGGATAGGGCTGGGTACGTGTTATATCCAAGCCGTGCTTTGAGGAAATCTGCTTGATGATCTTGAGCAGATCAGGGGCGACGGAGTGGTCGCCGCTGGCAAACACGGCCAGACCATTCTGAAGGGTATCGAGTTCCGTTTTCCAGGAATCGCTCATCTTGATCGCCTGCTGGTGCATCCGGACCTGCCGGTCGATTTGCGCAATCTCACCTTTCATGCCTTTCCATTGTTCCACCCGGTTGGAAACGATATACCAGGTGAAGCCGATCAGGATGACGGTGAGCGTCATCAGTGCCAACCCCATTTCGCGTTTAGAGATTTTCACTGCTGCTCCTCCTCTTCCGGCAGATCGAGCGTCAGGGAATAGACCGAGCGCCGGATGTTCTTAGTGGTTTTGGTGCTGACCGACTGGTCTTTGAGCCGCTTGAAAATCGATGAAGTGCTGAGCGTGCCAAAAAAATCATAGACTATGTCATCGCTGGCGGAGGTGCCCCGCAACGTCAGGCCTTTGCCCTTCTTGTAGTTGAACGAAACAAAATCAATGTCCCCGGCCGGCAGCATCCGGGTCACTTCCCGCAGGCATTCGAGGGCGGAGGCGGAGCGATCGGAATACTGATTGAGCGCTTTCATCTTTTCGCGGTTTTCCAGCGCTACTCGGGCCGGCTCCGCAATGGCATCCGCACGGGATTGCGCCCGCGAAAGGTTCATGTTCCTGTATTGGTAGATGCCGACAAAGCTGAACAGCACCAGCAGCCATAAAGCAGCAATGGCAGAGAACGAGATTATAAACAGGCGACGCAGCTTCTTGGTCTTCTCGTGTTCGATCCATTCGTTCGGAATCAGTTCAATGCGTTGGGTACCCAGTAGACAGGCCCGGTTGGCAATACCTTCGGAGAGCGGCGGCAGTTCCGCAAGATCGCCGATGGTGACCGGCATGGCGCATTTTTCCGCCAGTGACTGGCGGAAGTCCGCCGGAACTGTCGCGAAAGACCAATAGCCAATGGATGCCGCTACGGCACCGCCAAACTCCGTTTCCACCGAGGTGAGGGAGTATTCAATCTCGTAGGCCAGTTCATCCACCAAAACCGCTCCCTCCGGCCTTTCCAGCGTCCGGAAATTCATGGGGATGCCCGATTCGGTTATGATCAGCGTGAAATCGATTCCATCATCGATGAGAAAAACCGAACAGCCTTCCATGGGCAGGTATTCTTTCGATTTCAAGAGCTCCAGCCAGCCCAGCACCCGCGCGTCCATACTGTGGATATTGACACCTGCTTTTTTAAACTCGTCACCGATCTCGTCGATACGGAAGCGCTGGGCACCGGCCAGCAACACCGTAGAGGTTTTATCCGTTTGACGCAGGACTTCGTGTGCCAGGGTCAGTTGGTCGACGGGGAAGGGGGATATCTTGTCGCCCTGAAGCGCAATCATATCCGCGAGCTCCGCTTTTTCGGTAGCCGGCAGTTCCATTACCCGTAAAAGGAGTTGTGAGGAAGGGATCGGGATAACGACTTCCCCCTTCATTTTTTCGAGCAACTCTGCCGGAAGCTCGGCAATGGATGCTTCATCCGGCAACGTCAGTGACATGGAGTCCTGCTGCACGATTTCGATGCCATCCTGCCTGTTCCGCAGGATGGTCCATTCAATCCCATCCACCGTCCGGTTGACTGCTGTTAAAAGTTGTTCTCGCATAATTAATAAACCGGCCCCTCTTCCCAAAACATGGGCACCGCACTTTTTTCCTTCAGTAAAAAGATACATGAAACACGGTATTGGATGCCCGATATTTCGCCTATAGAAGTTACTTTAACAAACTCAGTTTGCAACTTAAAACCTCCACCATCAACTCCGGCTTCATTCAAATTTTTAAAGCCGTCGTCCAATGTGCCCTCTTCGCCGTCGAGTCCTTTGCGTCTTTCCATTATGTCCTCCAGCATCCAGTCATCGAACTCGGTCAGACTGAGAAATACATTGGTGTCGGCGCTGTTAAGATTCACTTTTCCGTCACCCCAAACCGTGAGCAGCTCCGCAATGCCATAAATGGCATCACCCTCATCGTCCTGCGGTTTTCCATAAAGAATGTCCTCTCCCCAGCCCTTGACCAGCAGCAGCTCTTCCACACTGTCCAGCGGCCCGTTCTTGCATTCATAGCCCTGATCCTCATAGAAGGGATCGTCGGATTCCGCGCCGTTAAGCTTATGCAGGTCGCCCTCGTCCTTCCAGTCCTCGAGGCAGTCGATCATTTCATCCCAGTCGGTATTGGGCACGCCGGCCATTTCAAAGATATCCAGCCAGTCGTTGCGGGTCATGAGATTTGCATTGCGCTTGCTCTCCTCCGCTTCAATGCTGATGGTGAATTTGCCGTCGCCGAATTCCTGTGAAAGGTTGTGCACCGCAAGTCCGCGCTTGATGTAGAGCGCGGCCTGCATGAACCCGTCATTCTCATCTTCGGGCAGGTCTTCAATTTCCAGTTCCTTGGCAAACTGCCGCTGGTCCAGAAGCGCTTTGGCGTATTCCACTCCCGAAAGGGCCAGCGCCTCGGCCTGGAATTTTTTGCGCTGATGGGAAACCAGCATAGATTCAAGCTTCATCTCAAACGCAAAGGAGCCGGTGATCAGCGAGAGGATAATCAGCACCCACAGCGACACCAGCAGCGCCGCGCCACGCTTGTTTTCATTTACTAAAACTGAATTTGATATTTTCATTCTGTCTAATTTGTTGTCACGGCAGCGGAGGAGCTCCACCACCTCTGCCGCCGCCTGTTCCACCTCTGCCGCCGCCTGTTCCACCTCTGCCACCGCCTGTTCCACCTCTGCCACCGCCTGTTCCACCTCTGCCACCGCCTGTTCCACCTGTTCCACTACTGCTAACGCTGCTGGTTTTTTTTCACAATGGTTGGATTTGAGAGACGCTCCTTTACGGATGCGGCAACCGGGATTTCCAGGATGCGCGTAAAAACCACAGCGTCATCGTCTTCGTCCGCCGGTGCGGCGTAAAGGGAAATTTCGATGCGGTCCGGCACGGAATTGCTCGTTTCATATTCCTCTTCCCACAACTCTTCTTCGGCGTTGTAGATGCGGCATTCGAGCCCCTGGATGCCGCGCGACACCAGCCATTCCTCTGCTTCGTAATCCTCCTCGTCAGCCAGTTGCGGGCGCGCCGAAGCAAACAGGCCGTCTTCACCGTCATCCGTCTGGTCGATAAAAAGCGTAATCCGGTGCGAGCCGTGTTGGAAAGGGGACGCCATGGGCATGAATGCCGGGCTGGCCGTGACCCATGAAATTCTATCCGCCGGGTAGGTTGAACCGTTTTTTTCCAGCTGAAACCCATAGCTTTTTTTAGCGTCGTTAAAATAGACAGTCGAGCGCAACGCACCGACCAGGTGTTCCATGGCGAAATCGCCGTGCTGAATGCTTTCCGCCACTTCGGTGCCCCGCCGCCAGCCCCGGATCGTTGCGCTGAGTGCCTGGAAGGCAATCGACAGGGCAATAATCAGGACCACCAGCGCCACGACGATTTCCAGCAGCGTGAAACCGGGAGAGAATGGATGATTGGATTCATGTATGGTTGGAGAATTGCCGACACAGGAAGGCACGGGGTGGTTCCCGCGTTCTCGTTTCAAGAAAAATGTTTTCCAGTAATCCATTACTCCTACACTCCAATAATCCATTCTTCTAGAATTCACTTTCCAAAACCTCCGCATCCGGCGCGTAACGGTAGGTATAAATCTCTTCAAAGGTGTCCCGTCCGCGCTCCGACCAGCTTATCCGGGTACGTACGATAAAAAGACCGGGCCGCTCCTCAACATCCACCATTGCGATTTCCCGCTCC
>JAIPIO010000257.1 GCA_021734595.1 Kiritimatiellales bacterium
CGGAAGAGGCCATCGTCGCAAGCGTTCGGCAAACCGGCGTAGCGCCGAAACAATGGACCTGGGACATGCTCATGCGGCTCAAACATCGGTTCGGGGTCTCGGCGGAGAGCTTTCTCTATCGCTTGGAAGAACTGGACTTGATCGCGGCCAAACGGCGCAACGAAATCAAAACGCAAATTTACGCGCACTACGAAAAAACCGGTTGGAAAGAACCTGACTCCTCCCGCCGCATTCTCAGCCCCAACGGCCGTTTAGGCGACCTGTTGCTTTCGGCGGAACTGCGCACCTCGGACGAACTGCCCGCCTTGCGCCGAATGTTGAAGGAAGCGGGAGTGGCGGGATGAGTGCATATTCTATCAAGTAAACGAAGGGACATGGCATGCCGCTAAATCCAAATCGATTTCGGCCGGAAGATCGCAGGACGATTCCGGTAATTCCCTTTGATCGGTGTGCGGCCAAAACGACTTCGGATGAGCTTCCTGGAACCACAGTGTTTGATCATTGCCGCAATGTAGGATACGTCGCCGAGACTCTCGTGAACCTCTTGCCGTCACGCATGCATGCCTGGCTTCCTAATCGCCCGGCGCTTCCGACCAGCCTTCACGACGTCGGCAAAGTCTCACCTGGATATCAACTCAAGTATTTCGAGCACACGCTCGTGAAGGAAATGGCTCCCGCACTGGTAGGCCAAACCAACTTCAGCCGGAAACATGCCTCGATCAGTGCCGCCGCGATAGATCGCTACCAAGGAAACCCTCATCCAAAATCGCCGGTTTCCGTAGCCGCGGCCGCTCATCATGGGACAGCGGATCGCAGTTATCCGGCTGATGCGGCGGAATGCTTGGGTGGTCCTTCCTGGGCGGAAGAACGCCGAAAACTCATAGAAGCGCTGATCTCGGAATTCGGCGGGTCGCTGAATGCGTCCGATCATGCCTGCCCGTCTTTGCTTGCCGGACTTACCTGCGTCGCGGATTGGATCGGATCTGGCGAAGATTTCTTCCCGGCCGACCAGCCGCCCATTCGGGAAGGCGACGCCCACGCTACGGCCCGACATGCCGTATCCTTTTGCGGATTTGAGCCCTCCCCGCTGAAACCCGGCCTCTCATTTCAAGAGATCTTCGGTTTCCCGCCTCGCGCTGCACAGCAGCAATTTATTGATAAGATCCAGAAGCCGGGCGCGTATATCCTTGAAGCACCCATGGGCCTGGGAAAAACAGAGGCCGCGTTGTATGTGACCTACGGTTTGATGAGCGCCGGACATCATCACGGCTTCTATTTTGCTCTGCCGACCCGCCTGACCAGCGACCGCATTCATGAACGGGTTAGCCTGTTTCTTGCCCGTATCACGGATGCTCCACGCGCGCCGCGCCTTGCGCACGGCATGGCCTGGCTTAACGAATTTTCCCATGGCGGCAAGGAATTCGCGCCGGGAGAATCCTGGTTCAATCCCATAAAGCGCGCCCTGCTGTATCCCTATGCCGTTGGAACAATCGACCAAGCCTTAATGAGCGTTATGAACGTGAAGCACGGTTTTGTCCGATTGTTCGGGCTTGCCGGCAAGGTCGTTATCCTCGACGAAGTCCACAGCTATGACGTGTATACAGGGACGCTTCTCAACGAATTGGTGAATCGTTTGCTTCAGATTGGGTGTACGGTCGTGATTCTCTCGGCCACGCTGACAGCCGCGCGGCGACGGCAAATTCTTCCCGCCGACGAAACAGAGACAAATATTTACCCGCTGATGACCTGTTGGCCGGAAAAAGAAGCGCCTTTTATTGCTGCATTGCCCGCGCAGGAGGGGAGCCGGGTTGCAGTCCGGATTGCGGATTGGACTCTCGTCCAGATGGCTTGGGAAGCGGTCACGGCTGCCCGAAACGGACGTTGCACGGTGTGCATAGCCAACACGGTTGCACAGGCGCAAGCGTGGTATCGCGCCGTGTGCGCCATACGGAAAGATGGCGAGTTTGAAACCGGTCTGTTGCACGCCCGCTTCCCCATGACCCAGCGAAAAAAGATCGAAGATCACTGGATGAAGATTTTGGGGCCAAATAGCCAGGCTCGGCCGCTAGGTTGCGTGCTGATCGCCACGCAGATTCTTGAACAAAGCGTCGACCTGGATGCCGACTGGATGATCTCCGAACTGGCCCCCTCCGACATGCTGTTGCAGCGTATGGGGCGATTATGGCGTCATGAACGGGAGAGGCGATCCTGCTCCGGCCCCGAATTGGTCATCGTGGCCCGGGATCCCTCCGGCTGTGAAGACCGTGACTCAGTTTTGGAAACGCTCGGGAAAGCGAACTGCTGTGTCTATGCGCCCTTTGTGCTCATGCGCACGCATGCCGTATGGAAACCCCGCCATTCTGTCGCCTTGCCGAACGATATTCGTACCGTGATTGAGGCTACATATGCCGATCAGAAAGCGGACGAGCCCCCTCTGATAAGAACTCTCCGCGAACATCTTCAGACGGCCGCAGAACAATTACAGCGGCGCGCCTGTAGCGCCATGGATAATGTGCGCGGAATCCCGACCCAATCCGACGACGAAGGCCAGGCGCCAACCCGGTATAGCGACCTGCCCACCCGCACCGTCCTGCTGCTTAAAGCGATCGATTCTGAAGACGGCACGGGGAGTCGCGCGCGGGTCCGGCTCATGGATGGAACGGAATGGGAACTGGATCGAAATCGTCCGGACTTCCGAGCCACACGGCATTTGCACAAAAGCACCGTTTCCGTGGCCGCCCACCTGTTGCCTGATCGAGGACTAACCTCACAGGATGTCTTCTGGCTCTACAGACATTTTCATGAAAAGCCTTGCGTGCTTATCCAAGACGAGGGCGGCCGATTATGGAGTTACAAGGGCTCGGTTACCCGACTCCTCTATTCGGACGAACTCGGCATCTGGTGCGAACCTGAACTAACCCGCGGCGATGATTCGCCTGATGCCTGCGACGATGAAACCGAAGGCCTCGACCCCTTTCGTATGACATGGTAATAGAGAATATAGAGGAGGAATCATGAACCTGATGGACCATGCCTGGATACCTGTCTTGGGGACCGACGGGAAAAGCCGACAGGCCAGCCTAGCCGATATTTTCCGAGATGGAGAAAATATCGCGGATTTAGCGGCCAACCCCTGCCAGCGCATTGCGCTGATGCGTCTGCTCATCTGCATCGCGCAAGCCGCGCTTGATGGACCGAAAGATGAGGCGGACTGGCTTCAGTGCCGATCCCGCATGGTCCCTGACGCGCTGTCCTATCTGGATCGGTGGCATGATCGTTTCAACCTCTTCGGCGATCACGCTTTTTTGTAGGTGGATGGATTGGAAATCCCGGATGAGAGCTTTATCAAACCCCCCACCACACTGGATGCCACGTCTAAGAATGGCGGAACCGGCTTAAGTGAATTATGGGATCACATCAGCGATGCGCGTGTGTTCCAGGACGCCGACACCGATCTTCCCCTCAGCCTGCTTTGTTATTTGAACTTCTCTTGCAGTGGGAAAATTGGGAAAGCGCAATGGCGCGATACGTTATTCAACGGGTCAACAGCGGCCGGACCAAGCCACAACTACCTTCACACCTATATTCTCGGCAGTTACATTACGGACACGATCCACCGGAATCTCGTCCCAAAAGATGTTGTGGCAACGAGTGTTGTCATGGGATCCCCCAATAAATGGGGTCGGCCGATCTGGGAACAAATGCCTAGCACTCCAGACGATGACGATGCTGTTCTAAATGCCGCGACAACCTATTTGGGACGGCTTGTCCCCCTGTCTCGCCTTGTCAAATTTGATAAATCACCATCACGAGCCGTTACGTGCACCATCGGGCCACCGCCGGCGGGTCTTAAAATGACGCGATTGCCAACCCTTCGCGAACCGGCTGCTACCGTCATATGGAGGACACCAGATGATCCAGGCTACTTGCTTGCCCGTGCGGGACGTCATGTATGGCGGGATTTGGAAGCCATTTTTGCCGTACACCGAGAATCGGGGACATTATCGCTTGAGCCGTTCTTGCGCCACTTCGTTTATCCTCAAGCCATCGAAGGCTTTCGCGTCTGGATAGGCGGCTCTGTCCGCGGAAAGAACGAAGGAAAATATGATGACCTGGTTGAATGGTCTGCCCTTTTCAAAAGCTCATATTTCGGAGATCGTTCTCTAGCAGGCTATGCCGCCGGAATTACCCTGGCTGAATTCGGGAAGAACTGCTTGTTTAAAGCCATGAACAAGTACCATAAACCGAACCCGGATTTGCCCGGTACAGAGAAACGACAGATTCCTTATAGAATAGCGGAAAGCATCTTTTGGAACACATTGGACCAGCATGTCGACCCCCTTTTTGATCTCCTGGAAACCAACACCAAAGCATCATCCCAGAAATGGGACAACTGCATCCACTCCGCCCTCCTTTCCGCCTACGATCAGTGCTGTCCGCACGAGACACCGCGACAGATTGAAGCGTATGTCCAAGGGCGAAAAATTCTCGACGGATGGAAAGGAGAGAAGAATGCCGCATAATTCCGGAATGGCCCACAGCATCCCATTGACGGCCTCCCCGTTTCACGAATGCCGACGCGGTATAGCGTCGCCGCGCGTCGCGAAACAAGTCGCACCGCACCACGCCCACCCATGGACCTGACCAACGAAAGACGGCTGGCTTCTCGCGCCAAGGAACTGGGCGAAAGCGCGGATGTTAGCGTCTTCGGCGAACTGGCCGAATTGACCCGGTCCGCCTCGCCTCTGGTCCGGCGCCTCGCCGCTTCGGCGTTCGGAAAACTGGCGGGCATCGTGGACTCCGCGGCGTCGGTCGACTTGCTTCGACCCCTGCTTGCCGATGCGCATCCCCAGGTGCGTCAATACGCGGCGAAAGCCCTCGGTGCATTCGGCGTCGCGTCGGAGAGGGTGGTGTCCGATCTTCGCGATTTGTACCAGAACCCGGAAGAGAAAGACTACGTCAAGCGCTCGGTCGTCGCGGCTGGGAAGACCATCCGCGAAGCGGTCCGAATTGCCGAACAGTCCGCCGTTCATCACTGCGCGCGATGCTCGAAGTGTGTCGCGCCCGACGAATACGCACGTTCCCAGAAAATGTTTCAGAAAACACTCTGCGATCATTGCTTCGACGAAACCTATATCCGGCGTCGGAATTTCGATACGCGCGTGGAGGTGCAGAAAACCATCCGAACCGGCAACGGAACGCTCGTGCAATCGGATGGGGAGCAGCGGGTCGCCGACTGGCTCGCGGCGAATCGTATCGCCTATCGCTACGACGACCGCTTGCGCATTATTCATGGGCGGCAGGTGCGCCCGGATTTCTATCTGCCTGAGTACGATATCTACATCGAGTACTGGGGCATGGACACGCTGGACTATAAGATCGGGATGTTGGTGAAGCAGCAGATGTATCAGCATGCGGGGAAACGTCTGATTTCCGTTTATCCCAAAGACAAGGACCGCCTGGACGAAGTGCTGCGCCCCGCGCTGTTCCGGCGGGTGCCCCGCCCTGTCCCTATGGAATCTTCCGTGAACGCAAACAATGCCGAATCCCTT
>JAIPIO010000258.1 GCA_021734595.1 Kiritimatiellales bacterium
TACGCGCATCGGAAAAACACCCGTTTTTCCTTTATTTGGCCTTCACCTCGCCGCATGTGCCGCTGCAGGAACCGGAACGCTGGATGAACCTGTACCGGGAAAGCGCGCCGGACGTGGGCCACCAACTCTACTGGGCGGCGATTTCGCACCTGGATCACGCGGTCGGTCAGCTAATGGCCGAGGTGGACCGGCTCGGGCAACGCAACAACACGCTGGTGATTTTCCTGAGCGACAAGGGTGCTCCGGAGTCTGCCTTGCGGCAGGGCGATTGGAAGCTGATCCAACGTAAGGCGGGCCCCGAACTTTCCCATCTCGCCGGCGACGAGGGTGAAACCAAAAACCAGGCTGCGGAGAATCCCCGGATCGGCCAACGACTGCGCAACGTGCTGGAAGCGGAGACGGTCAATGACAACGATGCGCGCCCCCGCTCGAACCCATGATTTGAAGGCTGCCGCCCTGCCCCATTGATGAACATCACCGAAGACCCGATCCCGCATCTCATCCGTCGCATCGCCGTCCCGGCCAGCGTGGGATTTTTCTTCAATACGAGGTACAATTTTGTGGACACGTACTTCGGCGGCAAGATCTCGACGGACGCGCTGGCCGCACTGTCGCTGTCGTTTCCGTTGTTCTTCATCATTCTCGCGGTCGGGAGCGGCATTGGCCAGGGAACCACCGCGCTGATTGCCAATGCGATCGGTGCCGGGGATGAGGAAAAGGGCGGCACGGTCTTGGTACAGGCCATTTCCTTCTCCGTCCTCTCCGGCATCATCCTCACTGTTGCCGGGTTTATCGGCGGGCGGCCATGGGCGCCCAGCCGCCGTCATGAACGCCCAATCTTTTCCATCTCGCCCGCAGCCAAAACACAGCCACAAAGCGCACCCGGAACAAGCACCATGACTATTTGCTTGAGGGAACCTCCGAATACTTCTTTCCGGAGCTGAGGGAAATGGCTTTTCATGCTGACTCCCTGCTAGTCAAACTCCAGCCTGACCGGCCCCATCAATCCTGAGACTGGCGAACCGCGATACATCGTCGGCACTGTGCTGTAATGATTCGCCAGCGTATTGTACACCAATACTTCAATCTTGTTATCCCCGCTCCTGACGAGGTCGCTAACATCCACCTTCCATGGCGGGGATACCTTCACTCCTGCCAGTCTTCCGTTCACGCGCACTTCAGCCGAGGCGGCAACAGCGCCAAGGTCGATTGTCACGTGTCCTTGCGCCTGTTCCTTGGTGAGGGCAACCGTCTTGCGGTACCATGCGCCGCCCGAATAACTGGCCAGTCCGTCAATTTCCGACCAGTCCCCAAGCGCAATCCGCCCGACTCCGCAATCCAGCAGGACGGGCTCCGGCAACGTCGCACCGCCGTAACATCCCCTAGCCTGCTCGATTCGCAGCGCGACAGGCACCGGACCTGCCGACGGCTTCTCAATCTCAGCCCTGTACGTCACCGCATTCTCGGTAACATCTCCGGCGTATTCCGCTTTCCCCATTTTCGACTTCACTTCCTTTCCATCCACCCAGACAGCCACCCTGCCGCGCGCCGTGATAGTCAGCTCCTTCAATCCGGGCGGCGATACAAACCGGTACCAGCCGACCGGCTGCTTCTCGCCGGACCGCGTGTCGAATTTCAACACTGCATCCTTGTTATGCCAGCGCATCGCCAATTCGCTGGACTTGAATTTCGGTTGATCGGCAACTGCGGCCCCGCCCCCCGTCTCTTCCAGTTTTGGAGGCCCAGCCGGATGCTTCGCCCATAAACTCTCGGGGAAACTGGAAATCATTTCCGCCTTCTCCCAGCCCGCATCATTGAAGGCACGATCCTGCCAGCCCTTCGCCTCATCCTTTGCGCTCAGCCAGGTTGAATCCGTCCCGACACGCTGATCGCCCGCGAGATACTCGGCAATCAGCCCCATCGCGTCGCCTCCGTTACGCGCCTTTATCGCGATGATATTGGAACCGGTAACCAGCGTTTTACCCAGGTCGTATTGCTGTACCCTTTCCCACCTGTCTCCGCTTCCGATTTCATTGCCATTAACAAAAAGGGTGTAGGCATCGTCGCACGTGATCCTGATGCGCGCCTTCACCGGAATTTTGGGGACCTCGATCTTCTTCCTGAAATACCGGACAATGGTTCCGTCCTTGTTACCAGGACACCATATCCATGAAGCCGCGTCGGAGAACACGGCGCCGCTGTCAATCTTTTCCGCCGTCGCTGCCGTCTTGGTCGTATCAAAAACAACATACCCGCGCCCGATCGTGTCGTACCGTAGCAGGACGGGATTGGCGCCATCGGAAAGTTTCACCGACTCCGGAATCTTTTCGACACGTGCATTATTCAGCCATACCGCCGCCGGCTGCAGGCCGCCTGCAAGAACCCGCGGCTGCGTGTTGCCTCCGGACATTACCGCCGTCCAGAGGTAATACCGTGTTCCGCCGGCCTCCTTCCCACGGTTATAACTCGGCATTCCGCCACTGACAGCGCCGAGTCCTATGAATTCATCCGCCACCTGTTCCTTCAAACCGTGATATCCCTGGTGCGCCACATCGTTCTCCATGCCAAACCGCCATGAAAACTCGTACGGCGTCCAGTGATACTTCTGGCCATCCACGTTCACTGGAACCGCAGGGTCGACCTGCCGCAGACCTGCCAGCCGTTTCTCCAGCGCGCTCACATCAGCAGCCTCTGGCAGCGGACCGAGCTTCCAAAACTTCGGTCCGTATGAATACGTTACACGGCCCCAGGTCGAATCATCGAGCTTAGGATCCTGCCAACTCGGATGGGGTGTCGTCTCTTCGGCATACTTGATCTGCCTCATCTCAGCCCCGATCATGCCCTTGAACGCAGGCCAGCGGAAATCGCCGAAACGGTTGTCGCACGTGGGCTGTAATTCAAACTCCCAATCACCGTCGAGGACAATAGCCGGGCGAGATATCACTGCCGCAGGAGCCGCTTCAAGCTGTGGCTGACCCGGTGAGAAAACAATCAACTGGATCTCCCTCTCCGTCAGCGGCAACTTGAGTCTCGTCCCGGCAGCCGTCTGCTCCGTCACCGCAAGCGGACGCGTCGTACCGGTCCACGGGTCCCACAGTTCCACCTTGCCGGTGGCCCGGAAGAAACACGCCGCATCTTTCGGCGCGTCGTAGACAGCATAGAGATCACGCGGACCCAACTTGCGATGTTGGATATAGCCAGGTCCTTCGTAATCGCGGCCCGGCACATTCGCGGCAACGTCGGTGACGGCTCCATCCGGGAACAACTCCTTCACCATCGCGGCGACCTCCGGATCATTGCGGCCGACGCGGTCGCTTGCTTCCGGCAAGGCTCCAACAGCCACGACAACTCCGCCGGCGCGGCGGAACTCAAGCGCCTTCTGCAGTGTGGAGTGCCGCACCGCCTTCATCGCGGGCAGAACCAGGACGCGGTAGATTTCGCCTGAGACATGAAGTTCCTTGCCGATGATTTTTGCGCGAGCCAGTGATTCGAAATCCATGAAATCAAAATCGATGGACTTGGCATAGAGTTGCCGCCCGGTGCCAAACGCCGCGTTAACCGCTTCCTGTCCGCCCATCCCCGCTTGCATCGGGGCGACCGGGTACATAATAGCGACATCACAACGGTGATACCCCTGGGTCAGCAGGTAACTGAGACGCTGGACACAGTCCATGAATCCGCGCATGTGCTTCCAGTACGGCATCCGGAACGTATTGTCCGGCGGCGCCCACTCCCACCAGCCGCCATGCGTTGCATAGTACATCCCATGGAACGAAAGGAGATTGTAACCCATCACGAAATCGGCGAAAAACGCATCAGTCGCCCCGGCCGACGTTGTGCCCCAGCCGCTGCCATACCAGCCCTCGAGCCAGACGCGCGGCCGCTGGTACAGATGCGCGATCGAGGCGGCGACCTTGGCCTTGATAAGATCTTTGCCAAGTCCAGGCTGGTCGGCGCCCGGACCCTGATTCCAGCGCTGGGTCCGGAAATAGTCGCCGAACTCCGTCACGTCCCCGCCCCGGCCACCATGGTCGCATCCCATGGTCATGCCGCGCTCCTGATGCCAGTCGAACACCGGCTTGAAGAATCCCTCCTCCGTCAACGCCACTTTGACATCGCTGTAATCCAGCCGCACCTTCGGCGTGCGCGGCCCGATATCCATGAACAGCGCAGGCAACTCCGGCACAATGTCGTAACCTTTCCGCTTCTTGAACTCCTCGGCAAACCGGGCCGTCCAGAGATTGCCGCCCACGCCGAAGCCAAGCTCATCGGAGAAGAAGAAATTCAAGCCCTTTCCGCCGGAACCGGGAAAATGATCTTCGAACGTGCCGAAGAAATGCTTTGCGTACTCCGGGCCCGATATTGGATTCATCGGATCGATCGAGAACGGAACTTTCGCAGCGCACACCGCGACACTCTGGGGTTTGCCGTCCGCACCAGGCACGTTTGTTACCACAAGCGCATCCGCAGGCGGATTGCCTGTTACCAGTTGCAGAACCATACCGCCGACATCCGGGTGCTCACGCAACATTTCGTCCACGCACCAGCCCTGGCCAATGCCGAGCGTGTAGTCGCTCAGACTGATGCCCGCTCCCTGTTTCTTTGCTGCGTCCATGAACCAGCCGGTCAGTTTCCACCAATCCTCCGAGAAAAGCGCCGGATCGCTCGGCATGGTCAATCCATAGCTGCGGCCCCCCTTGTCGGAATGGGCGTAATTGATCTGATACCCCGCAATACCCATGCCCTTCATCTGTTCGAGTTCCCAGCTTAGGCGCTCCTTCGTCAGCGGATCACCCAGCCACCAGAAAAACGGCACCACGCCGAATCCATCCGGTGGCTTCTGAAATCCAGGCGACACATCCAGGTCCGCGGTCCGTACCGCCTGGCCAACGGCCCAGGCCGGCGCTGGGATCACGTTCGCAGGATCGCTGAAACCCAAGTCCTGCGCCTGGCTCTGAACGGCCAGCAAGCCGTACAGGCCACATATCAGGAAACTTCCGCAAAATGCGTTCCGAAGCTGGGTTGAGGCTGATCGTTCTGTTTGATGCGGGGGCGGTCTCATGGTGTCTCCTGTCTATTTATATTTCTGCACGATTTTCACTCCAAAGCCATCGATTTCATGGTTTGACTTCGGTCAGTTCACCTGGCTTTGTTTCCAACTTAACGATCTTATCCGTCCATGGGTTCAAGATACGCAGTTTTCCGCCAACCGTTGACCTGATTTCCAACTTCACAACTTTACCATCCTTCTGCTCCGCAGATACCAGGAACCCGCCCTGTGCCCGCAGGTCGGTGAAGCTGGCATTTTTGTCCTTGGGCCAGCATGGGAAGACGCGGATGATATTATCCACGCTCTGGAGCAGGAACTCGGAAATGCAGGCCGCGATACCCGTGCTCTCGCTGAGATAGAAACCGTGCATCGGCCAGTAGAACATGCCGTTGGGCTGAACGTTCGGCTTGTAGTAATTGTACAGGTCGCTTACCGCCTCTGGCATGGAAAGCCGCGCCTTGGCCACGCTGAGCATCACGGTGGAGTTG
>JAIPIO010000259.1 GCA_021734595.1 Kiritimatiellales bacterium
CAGGCCATTGATGCCGACGCCGATGCCTTGCGCAAGGAACTCGTGCACACCAGTCCAGAACTGACCGAGTTGGCGTACAACGTCGAGCAGGGCTCGCACCGCGTACTGCTCGCGAAGCGCCAACGCCTGCCCGACTTTACCCTCGGCGTGCAATACATCGATACCGGCCGGTCCAGCAGCTCCGTCTCCGACAATGGAAAAGATCCAATCATTGGAACCGTCGGCATCACCCTGCCGCTGTGGTTCGGCAAAAACCGCGCCCGCATCGCATCCGCCGCCTACCAGAAGACCGCCGCGCAGCTCATGCTCGAAAACCGCGAGCAAACCCTCGACGCCGACATCCGCCAAACCCTCTTTAAGCTGCGCGACGCCGACCGCAAGATCAACCTCTACAAAGAAAGCCTCATCCCCAAGGCCGAGCAGTCGTTGGAAGTAAACCGCAAAGCTTACGAGGCCGGCCAGATGGAATTCATCAACCTCATCGACGCCGAGCGCATGCTGCTCGAATTCCAACTCGCCCACGAACGTGCCCTCGCCGACCACCTCATCGCCCGTGCCGAACTCAGCCAGCTGTCCGGAACCGATTTCCTCACAGGAGAAAACCATGAAGCGCATTAAACCCATCCTGTTTATCATCATCGCCCTCATTATCGGCTTCGTCCTGCGCGGGTGTTTTCCCTCCCCATCCCTTCCCGCCCAGGAATCAAGCATCCAGCCTCAAGCATCCATCTGGACCTGCTCGATGCACCCGCAGATTAAACTTCCAAAGTTTGGAAAATGCCCAATCTGCCTGATGGATCTCATCCCGCTTGAATCCGACGGCGATGAAGGCGGCGAGCGCGAAATCAGCATCAGCCCCTATTCCGCAAAACTGATGGAGCTCGAAACGTCGGAAGTCGCCCGCCAGTTTATGTCGGCCGAAGTCCGCATGGTCGGCAAGGTCGACTACGACGAAACCCGCGTCACCTACATCTCCGCCTGGGTGCCCGGTCGCATCGACAGACTCTTTGTCAACTACACCGGCATTCCCGTTAAGAAAGGCGAACACCTCGCCGAGCTCTACAGCCCGAACCTCCTTACTGCGCAGGAGGAGCTGCTACAGGCTGTAAAACATAATCCCTCACTTATTGAGGCCTCCCGCGAAAAACTGCGTCTCTGGGGTCTCACCGCCGAACAGATTGCCGGGATTGAACAAAGCGGAACGCCCGCCGACCACATGACCATCTATTCCCCCACAGGCGGCATTGTTATCCACAAGAACGCCAAGGAAGGACAGTATGTCCAGACCGGCACCCAGATCTACACCATTGCTGATCTTTCCATAATCTGGATTCAGCTTGACGCCTACGAAAGCGACCTCAACTGGTTGCGCTACGGCGGCAAGGTCTATTTCACCACCGAAACCTATCCCGGCAAAACTTTCGCGGGCACCATCTCCTTCATCGACCCGGTCATCAACTCCGCCACCCGTACGGCGAAGGTGCGCGTGATTGTTGAAAACCCGACCCTGGCCCTCAAGCCGGGCATGTTTGTCCGCGCCGTTGCCCGCCCGCAAGTCGCCGAGGGCGGCCGCGTCATGGATCCTGCACTGGCCGGAAAATGGATTAGCCCGATGCACCCGGAAGTGATCAAGGACGAGCCCGGCAGCTGCGACGTCTGCGGCATGCCGCTCGTCACCGCCGAATCGCTCGGCTATGTGGCATCCAGTCCGGAAAATGCGCCGTTAATTATCCCGGTAACCGCCGCGATGAAGACCGGCAAGCGCGCCGTCGTCTACGTTGAAATCCCCGATCAGGATAAGCCGACCTATGAGGGACGGGAAGTCGAACTCGGAGTCCGACTCGGCAATTTCTATGTGGTCGCCGACGGACTTGCAGAAGGCGAGCGCGTCGTCACACGCGGTGCATTCAAGCTCGACGCCGAACTGCAGATCTACGCCAAACCCAGCATGATGAGCGCGGCAAGCGAAGAGCAGTCCATGAAAGGCATGGATCACAGCACTATGAAAATGGACGTCCAAATAGTGGAAGTTCCTGAAGCGTTCAGCCAGCAGTTGGAAGCGGTCGTACAGGCCTACTTCAGCATCCAGCAGGCGTTGAGTGGCGACAATCCGGAAGCAGGAAAAACCACCGCCATCACCCTCAGGGAAAAACTCCAGCTGGTCGACATGAGCCTGCTCGAAGGAGACGGACATATGCTCTGGATGGACCACCTTAAAAACCTGAATGCCACCACCATCAAACTGACCAAAGCGGCCTCCATCGAGCAACAGCGCGAAGCCTTCTACCCCCTCTCGCAGCAGCTCACGATGACCCTGAAGGTTTTCCCCATTCCAACGCCGGTCTACCAGGCCTTCTGCCCAATGGCCTTCGACAATAAAGGCGCCACGTGGCTGCAGGAAAACGATCAGGTCCTAAATCCCTACTTCGGTGACATGATGCTTCATTGCGGCGAAATTCAGGAAATAATTGGAGCGGCAAAATGAATGCGTTCTTCACTTGCTTGTTAATGGCCACAAAAGAACGCAGAGAACCCAAAGAAAACCCTCCTAAAATCCTTTTGCGGTCTCTGCGTTCTTTCGTGGCTAATCCCACGTACGCACCGCTTTCGTGTGGTTCGTGTATTTCGTGGTCAACTCTCTTCGAGGAGCAGTCATGACCCCCGAACAAACCCCAGAGCAGCGCTCCCCCGTCGGGAGGCTGATCCGCTTCTGTCTGGAAAACCGGCTCGTCGTTGTGCTCTTCACCATGGCCGTCATTTTTGCCGGCGTGCTGGTTGCGCCGTTCGACTGGGAGGTCGGCGGGCTCCAGCGCTACCCCGTCTCCGTCGACGCGATTCCGGACATTGGAGAAAACCAGCAGATTGTTTTCACTGAATGGATGGGCCGCTCGCCGCAGGACGTGGAAGACCAGATCGGCTATCCTCTCACGGTTCAGCTGCTCGGCATTCCCGGCGTCAAAACCATCCGCTCCTACTCCATGTTCGGCTTTTCCTCGATCTACATCATTTTCAAGGAAGACGTGGAGTTCTACTGGTCGCGAACCCGCGTGCTCGAAAAACTCAACAGCCTTTCAGCCGGCACGCTGCCGGAAGGCGTGCAACCCACGCTCGGCCCCGATGCCACGGCACTCGGCCAAGTGTATTGGTACACGCTCGAAGGGCTGGATCCCGACGGCAATCCCCCCGGCGGCTGGGATCTCGAAGAGCTGCGCACCGTGCAGGACTGGTATGCCCGCTACTGGTTGCTCTCCGCCGACGGCGTCTCTGAAGTCGCCTCCATTGGCGGCTTTGTACGCGAATACCAGATCGACGTCGATCCCGATGCCATGCGTGCCTTCGGCGTGAATATCGACGAAGTCTATGGCGCGGTAAAGGGCGCCAACATCGACGTCGGCGCCAAGAGCATCGAGGTCAACCGGGTTGAATATTTCATCCGAGGCATCGGGTTCATTGAATCGATCACCGATATCGAAAACAGCGTGATCAAAGTCGGTGCCGACAACGTGCCGGTGCTCGTCAAGCACGTCGCAGGCGTCACCCTCGGCCCGGCCACGCGCCGTGGCGCGCTCGACAAAGGCGGCGCCCCCGCGGTCGGTGGCGTGGTCGTGGCCCGCTATGGCGACAACCCGCTCCGCGTCATCTCCAACGTCAAAGACAAGATCGCCGAAACGGCGGATGCGCTCCCTAAAAAAACATTGGTCGACGGCAGCGTCAGCCAGCTTACGGTCGTCCCGTTCTACGACCGCACCGGACTGATCTACGAAACGCTCGGGACGCTCAACGAAGCTATCGGCCAGGAAATCCTGATCACCATCATCGTCGTGCTGATCATGGTGATGCATCTACGCAGCGGGCTCGTCATCAGCTCCATGCTGCCGCTGGCCGTCCTGCTCTGCTTTGTGGGCATGAAGCTGTTCAACGTGCAGGCCAACATCGTTGCCCTCTCCGGCATCGTGATCGCCATCGGCACCATTGTCGATATGGGCATCGTCATCTGCGAAAACATTCTCAAGCACCTCGACCAGGCCGACCCTGACGAACCCCGGTTGGATGTGGTTCACCGCGCCGCGAGCGAAGTCGGCAGCGCCGTGCTCACCGCCGTGATGACCACCGTGGTCAGCTTCCTGCCCGTCTTCACCATGATCGGCGCGGAAGGCAAGCTGTTCAAACCGCTGGCTTTCACCAAAACCTTCGCGCTGCTCGCCTCGATCATCCTTGCACTCACAGTGTTGCCGGTCATGGCGCATGCGTTCTTTGGTAGGACGCGATCGCCGAGCGCGCCGCCGCGGACAGCCCGGCGGTCTGTTTCTACCATCCTAAAAAAATACCTCCCCATCATTCTCACCGTGCTCCTGGTGGGCTACTGGCTGACCGTCGAATGGGAACCGCTCGGACCGGAAAAGGGCGTCGTTCGAAACCTGCTCTTTGTGGCGTTGCTCATCGGCGGACTGCTTGGCTTCTTCAAGGTCTTTCAGCATTTCTATCCGCGCATGCTCGGGTGGTGTCTCAAGCACAAAGCCGCCTTCCTCACCCTTCCGCTCACGCTGCTTATTCTTGGAATGACCAGCTGGCTCGGGTTTAATAAAACCTTCGGCTGGTTGCCGGATGCGATCAAAAAAACCGCGCCCATCCAGAAAATCGCCCACACCTTCCCCGGTTTCGGCAAAGAATTCATGCCCAGCCTCGACGAAGGGTCGTTCCTGTTCATGCCGACCACCATGACGCATGCCTCGATCGGCGAGGCCATCGACATTCTTGAAAAACAAGATATGGCCATCCAGTCCATTCCCGAAATCGAGTCGGTCGTCGGCAAGCTCGGCCGCGCCGAAACACCGCTCGACCCTGCACCGATCTCGATGATTGAAACCGTCATCAACTACATACCCGAATATAGATCGGACAAAGACGGACGGCGTATAAACTACCAATACAAGAAAGGTGAGTTCGTGCGGGATGAAAATGGCTTCCTGATTGAGGACAAGCGCGGCCGCCCCTACCGCCAATGGCGCGACCACATCCACTCACCCGACGATATCTGGAAAGAAATCACCGCCGCCGCCAAAATCCCCGGCACCACCTCCGCGCCGAAACTCCAACCGATCGCCGCCCGCATCGTCATGCTGCAAAGCGGCATGCGCGCCCCGATGGGCGTGAAGGTGCAGGGGCCCGACCTCGACACCATTGAACGTGTGGGCCTGCAGATCGAGCAATACCTCAAAGAGGTCCCTTCAGTTGAACCCGCCGCTGTGATTGCCGACCGCATCGTTGGAAAGCCCTACCTCGAAATCGTGCCCGACCGCGAAGCGCTCGCCCGCTACGGTATTCCGATCCGCAAGTTCCAGGACGTGGTCGAAATTGCCATCGGCGGACGCAAGGTGACCGGCACCGTCGAAGGCCGCGAACGCTTCCCCGTCCGCGTACGTTATCAGCGCGAGCTGCGCGACAACATCGAGGCGCTCGACCACATCCTTATTCCCGGGGCCGGCGGACAGCAGATCCCCATCACCGAACTGGCCGGAATCCAATATGTC
>JAIPIO010000260.1 GCA_021734595.1 Kiritimatiellales bacterium
GGTAGTCCCATGGAATGGACCGATAAAGCAAAAGAAGAACTGGAAGCGATTCTTGCGCAGATTCGCAATTCAATGGCCGATCCCGACGTCGATGCCGACGAGGTGGCACAGGATATCAAGGCGCGTATCGAGGCAGAGCTAGCCTCGGACAATCTGGGAGTGGTCACAGGAGAAAGCGTGCACCATGCCGCGACACGTATCGGGGTGCAGGAAATCACCGTCGATCCCCCGCCGCAAAACGACGAAATCAATCACCAGTTTATGAACGGACTGGAAAAGCCGGTGCGCTTCCGCAAGAAATTTGCCACCGGCTGGTTCTGGTTTGCCGGCATTATTTTGCCGGTGCTGGCGCTGGGTGTGGAACTGTTTGGGCGGCTGTGCGCCCAGTCGGATATAGTTGATCCAATGCCGACCGCGTTTCACGCGCTGCTGATCGCGCTGGTGCCACTGGCCAATCTGCTGGGTTGGTATGCCATCCATAAAGAGAGCCTGGTGAAGCTTGAGCACTTGGGGCTACTGTGCGGCGCAGCGACGGTGATTGCCGCCTGGTACACCCTGCTGTTCTTGCCGATCACCCCATTCGCCATCATTGGGTTTGCCGGCATCATCTATTTCGGCATCGGGCTCCTGTGCTTTCTTCCGCTGGCGCCGCTACTGAGTCTTCTGACCCTGCTGCGGTTGCGGGTTGCCCTGAAACGGACCGCACTTCCTGCGGGAACGGTGCGGATGCCGTTGTTCCGTATCGGTCTGCTGGTCGGTTTGATCGCCCTGGTGCTCACATCCCTTCCAATGTTTCTGACGAAAACCGGCTTGGCAATGGCTGCAGTCGATGAGCCGGTGGTGGAGCTAAACGGTATCCGCCTGCTACGGGTCTGTGGTGATGAAGACGTGATGAACCGCGCATGCTACAATCGCGGTGCGGCGCCGTTTGATCCGGTCACCTGGCTGATCAACCGCAACTCCACGCTCACCACGGAAAAAGCCCGCAATATTTATTACCGCGTGAACGGCGTTGCGTTCAACACCGTCCCCTCGCCCACCATCGGCTTCCGCAACCGCAGCAACACCGGGCAGGAATTCGATTTTGACCGCGAGCAGGGCGGCGATGTGGTGGCCGGCCGGCTGAAAGGACTGTCGCTAACCGATTCGCGGATGGATGGACTCGTCGATACCGACGCAGCCACCAGCTACCTCGAATGGACCATGGTTTTCAGAAACGAGTGGCGCCGGGAACGCGAAGCCCGCGCCCAGATTGCCCTGCCTCCCGGCGGCGTGGTTTCGCGGCTGACGCTATGGATCGACGGCGAGGAGCGCGAGGCCGCCTTTGGCGGTCGCTCGCAGGTCAAGCAGGCCTATAAGAAAGTGGTGCAGCGCCGACGCGATCCCGTGTTGGTGACCACCAGCGGTCCCGACCGCATCCTGATGCAGTGCTACCCGGTGCCGGCCGGCGGCGAGATGAAAATCCGTATCGGCGTCACCGCCCCGCTGGCGCTGACTTCCGAAACCGGCCGTGCCTACCGTCTGCCGCGCGTACTGGAACGCAACTTCAGGATTTCCGACAAGACGAGCCATGCCGTCTGGCTGAAGGGCGGTAAGCAGTTGGCCTCAAAACTGGATGCGCTACTTAGGATGCCCGATGGTTCGCTCACCGGCGAGCTATCCGACGCCGAGCTCGTTTCACCCGCGGCGGTGGTCAGTGATTCCAGCGAAGTACACACCTGCTGGGCACCTGACGGCGACCAAGCGGTACTGCAGGAAATCACGCTTCGGGAAAATACCCCGCCCGACCATGTGGCGCTGGTGATCGATGGATCCGCATCCATGAAGCCCTATCGGGACGCCGTTGCGAAGTCGCTGGCCGCCCTGCCCCACAATATCCCCGTGACCGTGCTGCTGGCAGGCGATGAAATCGAGGAAATTCACCGCGCGCAGACCACCAGCAAATGGATCATCCAGGATCTTCAGAGACAGATTCGAAGCATGACTGCCCAAGGCGGACAGGATAACGGCGATGCGATCCGGCAGATATGGAATATTCCATACACTGGAAAATCAACCGCCATCATCTGGATCCATGGTCCGCAGTACTGGGCGCTGAACTCCGGCGAAAAACTGCGGCAGATGCTGGAACGGCAACGGCACACCACCCTGATCGACTTCCAGACCGAAAATGGCCCGCACCGTCTGATTGAAAAGCTGAAGGATCTGTCCACCTTCGAAGCCGCGCCGCGCATTTCAACGGTCGAGGAGGACCTGAAAGATCTCTTCCGCAGCCTTTCAGCTGCGGTGCCTACCTGGCAGGCGGTCCGAACTTCCATCGACAAGACTTCCATGGAACCGGGAATCAGAAGGGCGACAGATCATCTCGTGCGCCTTTATGCCTGGGATCGGATCAAGGCCGACCTGTCGGACGACCGCCCCGGCAACAAGGAAGCCCTGCGGTTGGCATTGCAACATCATTTAGTCACACCTGTCAGTGGCGCCGTAGTGCTGGAAACCCAGCAGCAGTACAAAGAGGCCAACCTCAAGCCGGTCGACAGTGACATGGTGCCCAACGTGCCCGAACCCGGGATACTGGCCCTGATTATCTTCGCGGGCCTGCTACTGTTCTTTGCCCGGCGGATCATCGCCCGCCTGCGGCTGGCGCTGGAATTCTAGAAATTCCCACCACTGGAAAGTAGGTTCCAGGGATTGGGAAATCAGTAGCGGCGGCGGCCCTGCGGGCCCCCTTTCCTGCCACCCCGGGGACCACCCTGCCGTCCGCCCTGCGGCGGTCTTGGACTGTTGCCGGCAGAGCGCACTTTGATCGGCCGACCGTCGAGCTCGACATTGTTCATGGACGTCTTCACGGCTTCCGCCGCATCCTTCGACACCTCAAAGGTGGATTCGTCGCGGCCGAGGTTGATCTCGCCAATCTGGTTGGCGGGAATGCCGGAATGCGTGCAGACGAGCCGGACAATGGCCCCGGCGTTGATCTGGTTCTGCCGCCCGACATTAATGGAGAACCGCGCGGTATTGTAGGCCTCGAACTTGTCGCGCCGCTTCTTGTTGTCGGGGCGCTGGGTTTGGTTGCCTTGGCCGGGTTCCTTGAATTTCGGCTTTACGTTGATATCGCCCGCATGGCGGTAGTATTCAAGAAAGTGGTTGAACTCGACCGAGATGAAACGCTTGATAATCTCCTTCTTGTCCAGATGGCAAAGCGCTTCGTAGGCGGCGGGGAGATGCTCCTTGATATCCTCTTCGTTGACCGGCGAGTCAATGACCTTGTTCAGCAGGGCAATCAACTGGTTTTCGCAAATGGCGTGTCCATCGGGAATTTTTTCGAGGCTGATTTTAATATTGTTGCGGCGCTCCAGATCACTGATGCGGCGGCGCTCGTGCAGGTTGATCAGCGCAATGGATACGCCGGACTTCCCGGCACGGGCGGTACGTCCACTGCGATGCGTGTAGGTCGCGATTTCATCGGGAAGCTTGAAGTGGATGACGTGCGTGATATCGTCTACATCGAGTCCGCGGGCCGCCACGTCGGTAGCCACCAGAATCGTGATGTTTTTATTGCGGAACTTGCGCATCACCGCGTCGCGCTGGCTCTGCGAGAGTTCGCCATGCAACGATTCGGCCTGATAGCCGTCCTGCATCAGCTTTTCGGCCACCTGCTGGGTTTCGGCGCGCGTGCGGCAAAAGACAAGACCGTAAATTTGTGGCAAAAAATCGAGGATGCGCTTCAACGCCTGATAGCGGTCCTTTTCGTGCACCATGAAACAGAGATGATCGATGTTGGCGGCCGATTCGTTGCGACCGCCGAGGGATACCTCGACCGGATCGTGCTGGTAGTTCTGCGCGATGCGCGCAACGCCCCGGTCCATGGTCGCGGAAAAGAGCCACGTAACGCGTTTTTCCGGCATGCGGCTCAGTATTTTATCGAGTTCCTCCTTGAAGCCCATGTTGAGCATTTCGTCGGCCTCGTCGAGCACGATGGTGGAGACCTGCTCCAGTTTGGCGGCCCTTCGCTCGATGAGGTCGAGCAGGCGTCCGGGCGTGGCCACAATAATCTGCGCGCCGCTCTTGAGCTGCCGGATCTGATTCATGATACTCGCGCCGCCGTAAACGGCAGCGATCTGCAGCCCCTGGACATGGCGGGAAAATTTGGTCAGGTCGTCCGTAATCTGCAGACACAGTTCGCGGGTCGGGCACAGCACCACGCCCTGCGTATGCGATTGCACCGGATCCACCATCTGGATCAACGGCAGGCCAAACGCGGCGGTCTTGCCCGTGCCGGTCTGGGCCAGGCCGACAAAATCTCTTTTGCCTTCCAGCAGGATCGGAATTGCTTTTTCTTGGATCGGCATCGGGGTTTCAAAGCCGAGTTTGGTGATTGCTTTCAGAAGATCGGGGCGCAGCCCCAGCTCGTCGAATTTCATATTGTCCTCTCACGATGGCGGGACGGGTTTTATTCCATCCTCAAAAACGGCACGCATGCCGCCCCATCAAATTGTCAGGGCACCAATCCCGCGCCCATCGCAAGACATTGACCCCGAAATAAACAGAGCAAATCTGACCGGCTCTGCAAAACGAACGGGCATGTATACGCGGATTTTGCGGAGATGCAAGCAGAATGGAGGAAAGGATTTATCAAGCAATGGGCGGATGAGTAACGATTTTCCAACCAGTGGAAAGCAACCTCCAGTGATTGGAAAAAACAAAACCCGCTCGGTTGAGCGAGTTTTTAAAAGCGGCACCCCGAACTATCGAGGGCGTCATTTTAAGCTCAATGCTTAAAATGACGCATGCCGGTGAATGCCATGGCAATGCCGTGTTTGTTGCAGGCTTCGATCACCTCGCCATCGCGGATGGAGCCGCCGGGCTGGACGATGTATTTCGCGCCGACCGAATGGGCTTCGTCGATACTGTCCGCAAACGGGAAGAAGGCCTCGGAGATAAAGACGCAGTCGCCGATGGTGGCCGCGATCTGCTCATCCGTGATTTCAGGGTTTTCGAGCTTCAGGTTTTCGATGGCCTTGGTGACCGAAAGCTTGCGCAACGCATCCACGCGGTTCGGCTGGCCGGCTCCCATACCGAGTACGCGGTAGCTGCCGGGCTTGTATTCCTGCACCAGCACAATCGCGTTGGACTTGGTGTGCTTGGCGGCCTTGATGCCGAATTCGGCCATCGCCTTTTTCGCATCGTCGAACGGCGTGTCGGTAACGACTTCCCACTTGGCAATCTGGTCGATGTCGACATCCTGAACGAGTAGGCCGCCATTTATCTGCTTAACCATCTTCTGCGGCTTGGCCACGCCCATTGGCTGGCGCAACTTAAGAATGCGCAGGTTCTTTTTCTTCTGCAGGTGCTCCAAGGCATCGTCAGCAAAGTCGGGAGCGATAATGGCTTCGATAAAGCGGCCATCAAGGCACTTGGCGGTGTCGAGGTCGACCGTCTGCGTGACGGCAATCACGGAGCCAAAGGCGGATACGGGGTCGCCGGACCAGGCGGCTTCAAACGCTTCGGCGAGCGTTGCGCCTGTAGCAT
>JAIPIO010000261.1 GCA_021734595.1 Kiritimatiellales bacterium
GTCTCGCCGGTCTGCTACTGGCGGGAACCTGCGCAGCGAGCGTTGCTGACTGGTTCAATGTTGGCGAAGAGGTGGAATACAAGGTGACCTGGATGCATATTCCGGTGGCCTGGTCCCGCGTGACGCTCGATACGATCGAGGAGAACGGACGGGAGCTGCCGCGCATCCGGGTGGCGTCGAAAAGCTACAGTACCTTCAATCACATCTACAAGGTCGACGACCTTTTCGAAACGGTGATTGATCCTGAAACACGGCTCCCGCTGCGCCACGGCGGGCGGCTGAGCGAAGGAAGCCGCCGGAAAGACCACATGACCGTCTTTCATCACGACCGCGGCATCGCGGTCTTCGAGGACCGCCTTACCGGTGAAAAAACCGAAGTTCCAATCAATGCCGACACACTGGATATATTCAGCCTGATGTTTGCGATGCGGGACATGGATATTTCAGAACTCGGAACTACCGTCCACAAGGTTTTTACGGACGGGAAGCTGTATAATCTGAAGCTTAGCATCAAGGAAGACACCGACATTTCCCTTGAAAACTATAATAAAGTTCCCTGTTTCGAAGTTGAGCCAACGGCTGAATTCGATGGCCTGTTTGTGCGGCAGGGAAGAATCACGTTTTGGGTTTCAAAGATCAACCGGCGTATGGTTACATGCATCCAGGCGAAAGTGCCGGTCGGGAAAATCCGCGTGAAGCTGCATCAGGTATCGGGACCGGGGGATGATTTCTGGATAACGGGGGAAACGGCCGAAAAGGAAGAAAAATGAAAATCACGATCGACAGGGCAAAGGAGATTCTGGCGCGGGCCGCCGAAAAACGCATTCTAGTGGTGGGCGATCTGATGATGGACCGCTTTGTGTACGGCTCCGTCAGCCGCATATCACCGGAAGCGCCGGTGCCGGTGGTGAAAGTGTTCCGCGAAAAATCGATGCCGGGCGGCGCATGCAATGTGGCCGCCAACCTGCTATCCATCGGCAGTGGTGCCTCCATCGCCGGGATCGTCGGGGAGGATGCCATTGGCACAGAACTCAAAGCGCTGCTGGCCGGCTCCGGCGTACGGGTCGGCGCGGTTGTCGGAAACAGCCGCTATCCCACCTGCCTGAAGACGCGTATCGTGGCGGAACGGCAGCAGGTGGTGCGGGTGGACCGCGAGGAATACCTTAATCTTTTCGCTGTGGAAACCGCGGCGTTTCTGGAACTCATAGAAGCCGATATGCAGCATGCCGATGGCGTCATCATCGAGGACTACAGCAAGGGAACCATCCAGCAGGAAATCGTGGATGAGGTGCTCCGCACCGCCGCCGCAAAAGGCATCCCGGTAGGCTACGACCCGAAAGACGAGCACATCCTGAAAATGGAGGGCGTGACGGTGGTGACCCCCAACCGGAAAGAGGCCTTTGGTTCGGCAGGCATCCCCGAGGGTGAACCGGATGAAAATCCGCTGGAGGATTCCGCCCTGCTGGAAACCGGCCGCATCCTCCAGGAAATATGGAAAGCCCGCCATACGCTGATTACGCTGGGAGCGAAAGGCATGCTGCTGTGCCACGCGGACGCCGAACCGCAGCATATCCCCACCCGCGCACGTGAGGTTTTTGATGTCAGCGGCGCGGGCGACACCGTCATCGCCACCTACGTTCTGGCCCTCGCGGCGGGCGCAACGTTTCTCGAAGCGGCGGAGCTGTCCAACTTTGCCGCCGGCATTGTGGTCGGCAAGCTCGGTACGGCAACGTGCACCAGGGAAGAACTGATCGACTACATGAAATCACACGCGGAGGAACTTTAATGGTAAAAACCGTTTGTGTTATTCCGGCACGCTGGGGTTCAACCCGTTTTCCGGGCAAAAGCCTAGCCATGATTGCGGGCAAGCCGATGATCCAGTGGGTGGTTGAGCGTGTGATGCAGGCGCAGATGCCGGAGGCGGTGATTGTGGCAACGGATGACGGGCGCATCGCAGACTGCGTCAAGGCGCTGGACATTCCGGACGTTCAGGTTGCGATGACCCGCACCGACCATCCTTCGGGAACCGACCGGATTGCGGAAGCGGTATATTCCGTTCATGCGGATGTGGTGATTAACGTCCAGGGCGACGAACCGCTGATCGATCCGGCGCTGATTGACGAGCTGGCCGCCGTGATGACTGCCGAGGAGGGCTGGGATATGGCCACGGCCGCCACTCCGATTGAGGATGAAACCATGATTGCCGATCCGTCGGTCGTAAAAACGGTTTTCACCCGCCATGGGAAGGCGCTCTATTTCTCACGCTCGCCCATTCCGCACATCCGCGAACCGGGGACGGAGTGGCAAGGGGTCTACTGGCGGCATATCGGCATTTACGCCTACCGCCGCGACTACCTGCTCAAGCTGGTGCAGGAAAAGCCGTGCAGCCTTGAGCGGCTCGAAAAGCTGGAGCAGCTGCGTGCACTCGATACCGGCGGCAGGATCAAGGTCATTAAAACACAGGATTTCGGCATCGGCGTCGACACACCGGCAGATGTCGCGAAGGCGGAAAAGGCCCTCAGGAAACTACAGGAGGGATGAAACGATGCCAACGATCAGCATGTTTTATGGGATCATTATCCGAATGTACTGCGATAAAGCAAAACATAATCCACCACACTTCCATGCGTATTATCAGGACTACAAGGCAACTGTTGATATTGACTCCTGTGAAATTGAACATGGAAAACTCCCCTCCAAGCAGGCCAAGCTCGTGCTGGCGTGGGCGGCCATACACCAAGACGATCTTAAAGCCGATTGGGAACTTGCATCCAAGGGTGAATTACCTTTTAAAATAGAACCGCTTAAATAAGGAGCAAGCAATGTATCCGGCCGTAGAAGCAGTTACTCCCCTCACAGATTACAAATTGCTCCTCACCTTCGACAATGGCGAGGAACGGCTTTTTGATATGAAACCCTATCTCGACACCGGAATTTTTTCACAACTCAGGGATCAATCCATATTCAACACAGCAGCAATAAATTTTGATACAATCGAATGGGCAAATGGTGCCGACCTGTGCCCCGAAGTACTTTATGAAAAAAGCATATCACACGGCGCACGGACCCCCATAGTGGCGGAAGGCGCAATCACGTATGAAACAGGGAATAAAAATGACGAAAACAATTAATGTTAAAGGCGTAAAATTCGGCGGAAAAAATCCGCTGGCACTGATTGCAGGGCCGTGTGTAATCGAGAGTCGCGATGGCTGTCTGGAGATTGCGGACAAACTGGTAAAGCTGGCGAAGCGGATGGGGATCCCGTTCGTTTTCAAGGCGTCCTACGACAAAGCCAACCGTACCTCTATCAGTTCCTACCGCGGACCGGGCATCTCTAAAGGGCTGGAGATTCTGGCGGAAATCAAGCAAAAGCATCACGTGCCCATCCTAACGGATGTGCACAGCGAAGCGGAGGTTCACATTGCGTCAACGGTGGTCGATATCCTGCAGATTCCGGCATTTTTGTGCCGACAAACCGACATGCTCACGGCTGCCGGCGAGAGCGGTAAAGTGATCAATATCAAGAAAGGCCAATTCCTTGCGCCAGGGGATATGAAGAATGTCGTTAGAAAGGTCGAAGAAACCGGCAACAAAAAAATCATGCTCACCGAACGCGGCGCCTCGTTTGGCTACCACACGCTGGTGGCGGACATGCGCAGCCTGCTGATCATGCGCGAAATGGGTTATCCGATAATCTTTGATGCCACGCACTCTGTCCAGTCGCCCGGCGGGCAGGGCGACACGTCCGGCGGCGACGGCCGGTTTGCCCCCTATCTTGCCAAAGCGGCCGTGGCGGTCGGGGTGGACGGACTGTTTATCGAAACGCACCTGAATCCTGCCAAGGCACTTTCCGACGGACCGAATATGATTCCATTCTCCGAACTTTCCAATCTCTGGAAAAAACTCGACGCGATCGACAAAGTCAAGTAGCGCCGGGTTCCGGTGTTTGGAAAGCAGGATCCGTCGCGTTTCCAGCCATTGGAAAGGAACTTCCAGGCATTGGAAAACCCATCCATCCCCCAATCCAACACTCCACTCCTACAGGCTGAGCAGCTCCTGCACATCTTCCCAGGTAAGTTTCTGCATCACCTGCTCATCGGTGGTGAGGGTGGCGTCGATGATGGTTTTTTTGCGCCGTTGCAGTTCAAGCACCTTCTCCTCCACCGTGCCTTTGGTGATGAGCTTGACACTGTATACGGTGCGTTTCTGACCGATGCGGTGCGCGCGGTCGGTGGCCTGGTCTTCCACGGCGGGGTTCCACCACGGGTCGAAATGGATCACCATATCCGCACCGGTGAGGTTCAGTCCGGTACCGCCCGCCTTCAGGCTCATCAGGAAAACGGGGATATCCCGGTTGCGGTTGAATTCCTTAACCACCTCCTGCCGGTCCTTGGTACTGCCATCGAGATAGCAGTACTGCAAATCCCGATCCTCCAGCTCCTTCCGCAGGATGGCCAGCATGGAGGTGAACTGGCTGAAGACCAGCACCCGGTGCTTGCTGTCCAGCGCCTCGTCCAGCAGTTCGAAGAAGATGTCCATCTTGGCGGACGGGAATTCGCTTTTGACATCCTCCATTTTCAGCAGGTCGATATGGCAGCAGGTCTGCCGCAGCCGCAACAGGGTGGTGAGAATCTCCATACGGGATTTGTTAAAGCCCTGCTCGGCCACGATGTTACTGATTTTCCGTTTGGCATCTTCCAGCAGCTGCGTGTAGACCAGTTGCTGATCTTTCGTAAGCGTGCACGGCGCTATGCGTTCAATCTTCGGGGGCAGATCCTTGGCCACCTGTTTTTTCATGCGGCGCAGCAGGAACGGATGTAGCTTGCGGCGCAGCTTGGACTGGGCATAGTCGCCGTCCGATCCGCCATTGGCGATCGGCAATTCATAATACTCCCGGAACGCCTTGTGATGTCCCAGATAGCCCGGCATCAGAAAATCCATGATCGACCAGAGATCGGCCACGCTGTTTTCAATCGGCGTTCCCGTCAATACCAACCGCTGCTCGGCCTTAAGCTTCTTGGCCGCCACGGCGTTCTGCGTGGAGCGGTTTTTGATATGTTGCGCTTCGTCCAGAATAACCACCGCATACTTGTATTCCAGATGCTTCTTGATATCGCGGCGCATCAATGCATATGAGCTGATGATAATATCCGAGTTCTCCACGTCCTCCCATTTCTCATGCCGGTCGGTTCCGTGCAGCGTCAGCACTTTGAGGTCCGGCGTAAACTTTGCGGATTCCTCCGCCCAGTTTTCCACTAGGCTGGTGGGGCAGATGATCAGCGTCGGCTTGCCCCGGGCGTCTTCATGCTGCCGATTGAGCTGAAGCCAGGCCAAGGTCTGTATGGTTTTCCCCAGCCCCATTTCGTCGGCCAGAACTCCGCAGAAGCCGCGTTTTTCGAGGAAGCTCAGCCAGTTGACCCCCTCCTTCTGATAGGAGCGCAGGGTACCGTTCAGGTTGGCGCTGAGTTCCACC
>JAIPIO010000262.1 GCA_021734595.1 Kiritimatiellales bacterium
GGGGCTGCGTGAGATTGGGTGCCAGTGACTCACCGGGAACGGTGTAGATAAAGGGGATATCCTCCCCCGTCTGCCAGAGGGTGAACCGGGCCTTGAAACTGTTGGCCAGTACAGATATCTCCGGGCCGAAATTGGCCGCCGCCTGGTCGCCCGCCACCATCGACTCGCCTGTGATGAACAGAATGCCGCTCAGAGCCGTCGGCGTAAAGCAGTGCACATACACGTTGTATTCAAAGGTCGCCGTCGAATCGCCGACTTGCGGTTTCGGCGAGGGAAGCTGGGCCCACGAGCTGCCGGCCGGGACCGCCCTGGTCTGCATCATCGCCGGGATGTAATCACCCCAATACGCCTTCCATTCCGCCATGTAACGCCGCACGTTGGCAAGGTAATAGGGGTTGTCGAAATACTGACTGCCCACCGTCTTGTAGTCTTCCATCAGGCTCGGAGTGTCCTTAAGAAAACTCGGGGCGATCCAGTTCTTCAGCGGTATATCCTTCTTGGCCTTCAGGTAGATGATGCCGACCGGACGGCCTGTCTTGGCGGCGATGCTGTCACCAAGTGCCGCAGCCAGTCCGGAAGCATCCTTCCAGTAGGCCGCCAGGCGGTTGCCCCATTTACCATTGGCGTCCTTCACTCTCGGGGTCCGCGAGGTGCAAATACTGAAGCGGCTGGGATTATCTCTGCCGTCGCGGTTCGACTGGTTCTCGATCATGCGCACGATCTGGCCGGATGGTTTGACTTCCGGTACCTTGAACTTGCCAACCGGTGCGACCACACACCAAACATCGCCGAACACAATGCCGGTGATGACCCGTTCGTGCACCATCTCACCGTTGATGGTGAAACTCACCTTCAACGTATGAGGCTTGGGGCCAGCCTTCATGAGCGGCAGGGTGACCTTCCACTCCGCCATCTCAGGCGTCACGGCGATGGTCTTCTTGATGGCATCCGAGCCGGATTCAGGGCCGAACTCGAAGTGTACCTTGCAGTCGCCTTCCTCCGGTACGCTTTGCCATTCCCCATGTTTACGGGTGGAACCCCAGAGGGTCACCGGCTTGTCGGCCTGGAATACCGCGTCATCGCGGAACTGCACGCTCAACAGCGGCATTTTGCGGTATTCGTAGATGTTTCCGACGGTAGCCGGGTCAATGACCTCACCGGCGACCTTCAGCTTTTCGTCCGGCCAGGTCTTACTGGTGACCATTTTATTGTCAAAGTAGATGAACGGGGTCATCGGCAGCAGGGCCTTGTTGTAGAGGTTGGCCTGGAAACCGACTTCACCGGTGCCGTAGGACACACCCAGCGGCTTGCTCACCGCCGGCGAGGTGACGATCACCTTCTCGCCGGCGACCTTCATGCTGGCCGGATGCCAGAGGCGCTCTGCGCCGGCCAGGAAGAAGAGCTTCACCTGAGCATCCCCGTTCGGGATGACCCTGGGATCGGCATACGTGGTCGAGTCTTCGTGACGCTCGACGCCATTGTAAGCGGTGCTGGCAACCAGCAGGCCACCGTCGGCATGATCGAACTCGATGATCACCTTGTCATCCTCGACCTTGTAGGATTTGAACATCGGCCCATCAGTGACAACCTTCTTGCCATATTGATTCTTGAGCGCGTGCAGGGCCAGTCGCTGACCGGGAACCGCCTTGCATCGGTAGTGGATCGCGCCACTGATATCGATCTGCGAGGCCATGCCGGTATGGGGGATATCGCGGGCCAGCCAGGTGCCCAGACGCATCTCGGCGGTGCCATCGATGCTCGGCCTGTTGACCTCCTTGCCAACGTGCCGCATTCCGGCGCTGTAAAACTGGTGGAAGTAAACCGGCAGCTCGGGCTTGTTCCAGACGATCCGCCAGCCGCGTATCAGGCTGTGCAGATTGTTGTAGTAGGGTAATCCTTCGGACATGTTCGCGTAGCCCTGGTTCCAGATCGCTCCACGAATGGCGTAGGGAACCACCGGACTCAAGCGGCCATTATACATCCAGTTGGCGTCACGGTTGCTTTGCAAATTGCCCGGAACTCCGGCAGCGATCGCTTTGGCCTCCTGCCCCTTCTGGATCGCCGCTTCGCTGGCGGCGATCTGGTCTTCCAGTGATTTGTAAAAGGCACCCCATGCCTTCTTGTGCTCCGGGGTGGTCGGGTCGGTGACCAGGCACTTCTGGTGAATCGCCATGCTGTAGTCATCCTCGGCAGTGGCGAACCCTTCACGCGGCACCCAGGCCTGGATCGCCGTCTGGCTGAAGGAACAGTTGAGAATGCCGATCGGTACATTCAACTCCTTATAGAGACTGTGGGCGAAGGCAAAGGCGATGGCGCTGTAGTCACCGTAGTTGCCATGCTTCCAGGATCCGGTCGCCTTCTCAATGGGATGCAGTTGGGCGGCCACCGAAGCAACCTGAAACTCGCGGACCGGAGCCACCTTGCCCTTGGTTTCCCCCGACAGTTCAGCCGCCAGTTTGGCGCATTTGCTCTTGGCCACGACCCACTGCATATTGGACTGCCCCGAGGCCATCCAAACTTCACCGACCAGGATATCGGTCAGGACAACCGTCTTGCCTTGATTATCAGCAATGGTCATCTCAGCAGGATCAAAACTGGCCTTAAGCGGGTCAAGCTTAACCATCCACTTGCCGTCTTTTCCGGCTTTGGCTTTCTTCTTCTGGCCGGCAAACTCGACCGTGATCTTCGTACCCGGATCAGACCAGCCCCAGACAGGAACCTCCATCTCACGCTGCAAAATGGCATGATCATAAAAAGGCGCCCCTGTCTCGATGGCCCGCTCGCGAGGCGCAGGGGCGGCCCCTCCACTCTCTGGGTAGACAGCGGCCACTGAAAGCAGCATCATTGCTGCAACCAAATACGTCACGACACGGTGTTTCTTCACATTTTTCATTTTTTTATTTTCCTTATAGCACGCTTTCGTACTTTTTATCATGCCATCATTCACTTGCGGTTGATGCAGGGCTGTTAGAATGCATTTTGAAATAATTATCGTAACATCGAGTCCTGTCCCGATGTTGCCCTTTATTCCGTTTGTAAGCGTTCATGTAATTATAAAATAGTTTCTGCCGAAGGTGGTTCCCAATCAATAGCACAGATGCTAGCCCGCAAGCGGGACGTGGGAAGAAGAAAAAAAAAGCGTGTCTTACGTTATTTTTTAGAGAGCACTTAATATATACATTCCATAAACATGAATTTATTCTCAGGCGTAATGGAAATGCAAACTAATTTTAACATAAGTCATTCTATAACGAAACGGATAAAATATAAATATCCCGCCTGCAGGTTTCATCAATATCACAAACATCATCAACCCCCCGCACTAGAAAAGGCTAACTGCTTGTATTACAAAGACTTAACACATACACCCCTACCACGCAGAAAGGTTAAGTTCGCCACAGACCGTCCCCGAACAACGGTGGTTTTTACACGTGAATATGTCGGAGTGAAAGTGGGGTCTCTACGGTTTAGCAGACCGTCATAACATTTTTCTCAGTGACTGTGCAGGGATAGATAAAGAGGGCCTGGCATTGCCAGGCGAACTCACAACCCTTACCGAAAGCAACGAAAACACCTGCTAATATGAATAATGACCGGAGCGAAAAATACGCCGCAGGGGGCGTTGACGACATGGAGAATGTTTATTGGCCAAAACGCCGCTGAGGAATATTGCAGCCGTATGCAGTGAAAATGATTTCTTAGACCGCCTGCTAATTATCCCATCGCCCATTCAGTTCATAAACTTCCAGTGAAAACCAGTTTCGCTTCGCCGCCTTTGGCAATGGCGTTGACCGACTCGATATCCAGATCGTTATTGTAGCCGCTGGTAAGGATCATTTCGCCGTTATTGACGAACGTCTCTTTCATCGGCCTGTCGATCAGGATTTGAACGCTCAGCTTGCCGTCATCCAAGAGCAGCTTCTTGCCGTTGAACGTGCCGGAAACACAGTCAAACGCGAACAGCTCTTCGCCGTCAACCAGCAAACCAAGCGACTTGGCAGTCCCCGGCTCAAACGTCGCGCGAATATCAAAAAGTGCCCCCCGGGGTTTAACTTCCGCGCCATGGCCGTCAGTCAATGTGATATTCTTCTTCGTATGTTTTTTGCCATGGATATTCTTAATTTCTTTTACCGGCTCCCCGAACATACGCACACCTTTTTCGGTGCGGCGCAGCGTCAACTCCGTCGGAAAACTGAACGTCTGATTAAAACATGTATTCCCCATATCAAGCCGCGCCCAGCCAACCTGAACGACACGTCCATCCGGGGCATCCGAAAAACACTGCGAGGCATAATAAGGCCCCCAATGCAGCTGGAATTTCTTGGCCGTCTCAGGAGTAAATGCCGTCCCGTCGAAGTGGCCGATAGCATAACGCGCATCAGCAGCAAAGACCACCCAACGCGTGTCTTTTTTGTCACCATCAACAGGCAGCTGGAACACCTCGGCACATTCGTAATAACCCTGCAGATGACTTTGCTCTGTCCATTTCTTAAGATCGGTTGAAGTGTAGAACGCGATATTATTTCCGCCCTTCGTGTCAAAAACAGCGATAACCCAATGCCCGCCAAGCTTTTTGGCCGTCTCGTTAAGCGGCTTGTCGCCATGGACATAGTCATACCAGAACGGCTTCGGGTCGCGGCCGCCATGCCTGATCACCGGGTTGCCTTCGTACTCGCTAAACGTCCGGCCCTGGTCATGGCTGTAGGCGATGCATTCGCCACGGCCGGTACTGGTCCATGTGGCAATAATAACGTCGTTGACGCCTTTCTTCCATCCGCCGGTATTCTTCCAGTCAACAGCGCCGCCGCCGGAAAACATGGCGTCGCCGCGCTGGTGATGAAGCGCGTCAGGCATCTGTTTCCAATGCACAAGATCCTTGCTCACGGCATGTCCCCAGGTCATATTGCCCCATGGCAAACCAACCGGGTTGTGCTGGAAGTACATGTGCCACCACCCCTTGTAATACACCATGCCATTCGGATCGTTGTTCCAGCCGACCTTCTGAGAAAAATGAAACTGCGGCCGCTTCGGCTCTGTCCCCCACCTATCCTCACCAGGCACTCTGTCAGACTGCGTGATCAAACCAAACGCGTGATCACTGGTGTTGTTGACAAAAAGCTCGAGCTCTTGCCCCTTGTATTCGCTGAGGTCGATAAAGGCCCACCAGTTTACCCTGTCCTCAGATTCGGCAAAACCGCCTGTCAGAAAACGAACGTCTTTGCCGTTGAGCTTAAGGCTTAGCTCTTTATGAGACCCGTCATTATCGATCGGGATAATAATATACTTCTTATCGATCTTCATGGTGGCATGAAGGTTCTTTTTCGGTTCGAGTGGCTTGGTCGCTGCAACAACAGGCTTCTCCGACATTGTAAAATTGTCCGCGTTAATATGGCCCCATCCGCCTTTTGCACTGTCAAAGATAACGATCTTGGCGTTTTTGCCTAAAACGTCGCTCACGTCAACCG
>JAIPIO010000263.1 GCA_021734595.1 Kiritimatiellales bacterium
CAGGCCGGCGGCGTTTTTCCAATGGCTGGAAAAAATCGGCTGGATATTTCCAGGCATGGGAACGTTATTCGGCGACGGGGTTGCGCGCGGCTTCGATTTTTTCGATCAGCTCTTTCTGGAGTGGGAGGTCCTCTTTCAGGGCGCGGGCGGCGGCATCGCGCCCCTGGCCGAGCTGGGTGCCGTCCATGGAGAGCCAGGAACCTTTTTTATCGATCACGCCATATTCGATGGCGGCATCGATGATGGATCCGGTCCAGGAAATGCCTTCGGCGTAGAGGATGTCGAATTCAGCCAGCGTAAAGGGCGGCGCCACCTTGTTCTTGACCACCTTGACCTTGGTGCGGTTGCCATAGACCACGCCGGCGGAGTCCTTGAGCTGTCCGATGCGACGGATGTCCAGCCGGACGGAGGAGTAGAACTTCAGTGCGCGGCCGCCGGGAGTGGTTTCGGGGCTGCCGAACATAACGCCGACCTTTTCGCGGATCTGGTTGGTGAAGATGCAGCAGCATTTGGAATGGTTGATGGCGGCAGTCAGCTTGCGCAGTGCCTGCGACATCAGGCGCGCCTGCAGACCGACGTGGGACTGGCCCATCTCCCCGTCCAGCTCGGCGCGAGGCGCAAGGGCCGCCACGGAGTCGACCACCACCACATCGATGGAATTGCTCTTAACCAGCGCTTCGCAGATGTTCAGCGCCTCTTCGCCGGAGTCAGGCTGGGAAACCAGCAGATCGTCGAGGTTCACGCCGATTTTCTTGGCATAGCCGGGATCGAGCGCGTGTTCGGTGTCGATAAATGCCGCCGTGCCGCCTTCCTTCTGTACATTGGCGATGATGTGGGAAACGAGCGTGGTTTTTCCGGAGGATTCCGGCCCATAGATTTCGATGACGCGGCCGCGCGGTACGCCGCCGATGCCCAGCGCGATATCGAGGGTGAGCGCGCCGGTGGAAATGGATTCAACCTGTATCAGCGCGGTTGCATCGCCAAGCCGTACAATGGAGCCTTCTCCGTATTGTTTCTGGATTTGGGCGACTACCGCGCTGAGGGCGGTGGCTGAGTCGGTAGAGGGGTTTTTTTTTGCTGCCATGATATCTGTTTCTCCTTGATCCATATTGGTTAAGTGGGTTTCATTTTTAACCGAGGCATGCGGCATTGTCAACGCCGCCCAACCTCAAAGAGGATGAATGCCCTGAATACCTGCAATTGTCCAACATTTCGGCTGTCAAATTTGCACCCGACTGATTAAGGTGGGTGCATGACTGATAAGATTGATAGTATCGTTCTGTTTATCCAGCAATACTCCGGTTTAACTGCCGAATTGCAGGTCAAACTGTTTAAAACAGTAGTGGCCGGCGCGGTGTTTTATCTGGTGCTCTTGGGTATACGCCGGTTGATCCACTGGCGCATAAAGGATCGGACGAAGCAGTATCTGGCCCGGAAAACAGCCGGATACGCCACGGGTTTCATGGTGGTACTGTTCGTTTGGCGGATCTGGTTCGGCCAAGGGCTGGCCACCTACATCGGGATTCTCTCCGCCGGTCTGGCGATTGCGCTGAAGGATCCGCTGGCCAACCTGGCCGCGTGGCTTTACATAACGGTGCGCAAGCCCTTTAGTGTCGGCGACCGGATTGCGATTAATGGCAGCGCCGGGGATGTGATCGATCAGAGCCTTTTTTCATTTACGCTGGTTGAGATCGGCAACTGGGTCGATGCCGACCAAAGTACGGGACGCATTATTCATATCCCCAACGGCTGGCTGTTCCAGTATTCGATCCAGAACTACAATCAGGGATTCAACTTTATCTGGAACGAGCTTCCGGTACTGGTCACCTTCGAGAGCGACTGGAAAAAGACGAAGGAAATCCTGAGCGACACCGCCAACCGGCATTCCGCGGTTAAAAGCGAATATGCCGCGCAGCAGATCCGGCGGGCCGCCAGGCAGTACCTGATTCATTTCGAGCACCTCACGCCGATCGTCTGGACCGATGTGAAGGACAGTGGTGTGCAGCTGACCATCCGCTACCTGTGCGAGCCGCGCCGCCGTCGCAGCACGGCCTCCGGCATATGGGAGGACATTCTGGAAGAATTCGCCAAGCACAGCGACATCGAATTTGCCTATCCGACCCAGCGGTTCTACGACAATGCGCGGGAAGGCAACGCGGCAGGGCCAGCGCCGCAAACCGGGCCGCAAGGCTAACGGAAACGCACTATTCCGATTCCGAGCTTGCGGGCGCGCCGTTCGTTGGTAAGATGTGCCCGATTTTTTAAGCATTCTGAAAGGGTAGCTATGGGCAAACCGGCAATTTTGATTATCACGGGCTATGGCGTCAACTGCGAGGCCGAGTCGGCGCATGCATGGAAACTGGCCGGCGCGGAGCCGAAAATGGTTCATCTGAACGACCTGCTCGACGACCCGGATCAGCTGGAATCCTTTCAGGCCATGATGTTTATCGGCGGGTTTTCCTACGGCGATCACATGACCAGCGGGCACGTTTTCGCCCTGCGGGTTAAGCACCACATGCAGGCCGGACTACAGAAGTTCATCGACGACGGAAAGCTGATCATGGGCATTTGCAATGGCTTCCAAGTGATGACCAAGATGGGGCTGCTGCCGGGGCTGGACGGCGACTATTTTGAGCCGAAAGTATCGCTGATGCAGAACGACTGCGGCACCTTCCAGAATTTCTGGGTGGATGTCCGTTTTGAAGACAGTGCGCCCTGTGTATTTACCAAGGGCATCGGTACGCTGCCGCTGCCGATCCGCCACGGCGAAGGCAAGATCTTTACACTGGATGCCAAGTTGCTGGAGCAGGTCGAAGCACAAGGCTGCATTGCCGCGCGCTATGTGGATGCAGACAACAACCCGACGCAGGAATTTCCCGCCAACCCCAACGGTTCGTTGAACGCTATTGCCGGCCTGTGCGACCCAACCGGGCGCATTTTCGGCATGATGCCGCACCCCGAGGCATACCTGTTCCCCGAAAACCATCCCAACTGGGACAAGCAGAAGCTGGACGGCACGTTGCCGGCGCAGGGACTGGGGCTGAAACTCTTCGAAAATGCCGTGAATTTTATTAATGCGCAATAGCGAAAACCGCCGGACTGTCACCGGAACTTTCGCCGTCATCGGTGCTGGCGGGGATGTAAAGTGTAACCGTGGTGCCCTTCGACGGGGCGGAATCGATGGTCATGCTTCCCTGGATGCCCATTAAGCTTTCCTTGATGCTCAATATTCCGAATCCGGTCTGGATACGTGATGTTTCCAGATCGTCCGGGTTGAACCCTTTTCCGTTGTCGGTCACTTGCAGTATGATTCCGCTGCCATCGCTGTGAATCTCCACCGTGGCATTTTTTGCGGCAGCATGTTTAGCGGCGTTCGCCAGCAGTTCCTTCGCAGAACGGAACAGCAGGGCCGATAGTGAGTGGTCGACTTTCGGTGCATGGTCACAGCCCGAAACATCAACCTTCAGTCCAAATAGGTTTTCTATTTCTCGGGCTATTCGCTTCAGTCCCGCGCAGACGTCGAACTCATAAAGCGATGGCGGGCTGAGCTGCCAGGTGAGTGTCTTGCAAGAGCTGAGCAACCGCGCCATCAATTCATTCACTTGCGGCTTTAATTCGTTTTTAAGCGCTTGGTCGCGGGTTTCCTGTAGCACGGAAATTTTCATGTTCAGCGCCACCAGCATCTGGCCCAGGTCGTCGTGCAGTTCAACGGCAAGCTTCCGCCGTTCCCGCTCCTCCGTCAGGGTGAGCTGCTGCGTCAGTGCCCGCATCCGTGCAAGATGCCGCTGTTCCCTTTGCTGGGCGGTTTTTTGCACGGTGACGTCCAGCAGGATTCCCTGGATATGCGTAACCTCTCCGGTTTTATCCCTAATCAACCGGTTCCAGTTTTCAACCCAGCGGATGTCGCCGGTTGCGGAAACCAACCGCGCCTCCAGATTATACGTCAAGTCGCCGTTTGCCAGATGCTCAAAAACGATTTTTTCCACACGGGGAATGTCTTCCGGGTAGTTGATGCTGTACCAGGAGGTCTCGCCGGATAACAGTTCTGCCGCTGTATAGCCGAGCTGGTTGATGTTCTCCGTGATGAATTCAACCGGCCACTCCGGTCCGATCCGCAAACGGAATGCAATCATAGGACTGTTGGTTACGATGGTTTCAAATTGCCGCAGCTGCTGTAGCGCATCCTGGGAGTCGATCCGGTTGCGAATGACCTCTCTTGTTTGATTTAAATGATTGGATAGCTGATGTATTTCCCGGGAACCCTGGACATTGATTTCCTTGCGGTAGTCACTGGCAATCACATCTTCCACGGCGGCGGCAAGCTCTGCAATGGGTTTGGTGAATTTATTGGAAACCATCACGCTAATCAGCAGTCCGGGAACGAGCAGAGCCACACTGATCAGCAGGGCGTGCCAGGCAATCCCCGCCAGCATTTCATCGATCCTCTCCATACTTATGCCGGCACCGAACAGGTATTTGCGGCCGTGGCTGTCGTAGTAAGGCAACAGTACGACGCGGGTGCGGCCCCACTTGTTGTCATTGTTTTGATACACCGGGAGCATTGTCCGAAATGCCTCTTCGTAAAGTTCAGGAGCGGTGTGGGGCTCGAAGAATTTTGCGTGAAGATTGTTTTCAACCCTTTTATCCGGCGATGTTGCCGAGGTGAAAACAGGTGTCCCATCGACCAGCATCAGGCTCCAGAGATATTTCAGGCCAAGGTGGTCGCACAGGCGGTTGAATTCATGAACATTGCGGTTGAACTCCGATTCTGTCATCGAACCGGGTCCGGCAATCTGATCGTGGTAGTCTGCCGGAAGCGCCGCTTGGGCCAAGTGCGCCGCCGTATGGAGTTCTGCATCGATTCCTTGTAGAACCACCGCCTTGCCTAGATGGTAATGGACGATTGCGGAAACGAGTGAAACGGAAAGAATCACAGCCGCCATCAGCAGCATGCCTTTGTAACGGACTTTCCAGTTATGGGAAAATTTCATGAATTGGCCTTAGTCATAAAAACCATAGCCATTTTCCATGAATCGGCAAGGATGTATGCGTTTCCGATGCGGAAATTCAAGGTATGGACGTTCGCAGGACGGTGGCCGTTCCGCGGAGTTCATACGCGCCGAGGCTGGCCGGAACCAGTACGGAAGTTCCGGCAACAGCCGTCTCCGTTCCGCCATCCCATACAATCTCAATATTGCCTTCCGCCACAAACAGCGCATGGAAGGTTTTTCCAGACATTGGAACTTCGATGGGCCGGGTAAAGATAAGTTTTTCCAGCCGGAAGTAACCGCACTTCAGGATTTCCAGGCATTGGAAACCGTCCTCCTCGACCAGCGGGGTGGGGAGGATCCTCGGATCCGCATGGTCGCCCCAGTTGATCACTTCACCCGCTTTGTCGATGTGAAGCTCGCGCGGTTGTCCGTCGGCGCCGACACGGCCCCA
>JAIPIO010000264.1 GCA_021734595.1 Kiritimatiellales bacterium
CACCAGGCCCTCCATCGCCGGGAAATAACACGTCACATATCCTGCCGCATAGGTACCACCGCCGGTGTACTCGCTCAGGCGTGCCGGATCGGCGAAACGCGGGATAAGGCCGACATAGAAGTCACCGAGCCTGCGCGCCATCGGCTGCAGGGATGCGTCATCCGGGAACGCCCGGCTCGCTTCGACCAGTCCGCACAACAGCCGCGCATTGCCCCAAAGGGCGGGCATCATGGTGCTTTTATAAATGTCCTTATGATCAATGGGCTTCTGCCAGTCAATCAGGCCAGACGCGGCAAAATACCCTCCCGGACGCTGCTGCTTTGGCAGCTCCGCCAGCAGTTCCCTGAACGCGGGATGCACATTGTAATCGCCACGGGCGTTCATCGCCATGATCTCGATGAAGCGCCCCGAGATGTCGCCGGAGTAATTCTTGAACGGGCGGAACAGGATGTGATCCCAGCCGGCGTCGTCAAATTCGGAGGCCTTCTCCCCGGTGAGGTCCGCCCGTATCCAGGGCAGCGAATCATAGGGAACCGAACCGAAGCGATTGATGGAGGCCTTGTCCGCCGCACCAACCTCGCCGCCAAGAATAACCAGCGGCACGTCGGCGGCACCGGCATGGAACGGCAGTGAAAAAACGCTGAGGATAAGAACTAGAAAACGAAGGGACATAAAATTCTCCTGATATTAAGTGATTACGAAACTGCTTTTCTACAACAATTACTGACTGAACACCACCTCGACACGCTCGCCTGTCGCGATTCGCACAGGGCCGAGCAATCCGGATTCCGCCAATGGCGCATTCTGCTTAAGTTTAATCCCGCCCTGCGTGATGCGCTTCGCCGCCGGCAAAAGCATGTCGCCGATCAATCGGTTCGCCCACACATTGGCCACGACGATTTCAAGTGCGTTTTCACCCGGCCTGACAACAGCGGTGATGTCCACACGGAACGGCGGGTTCCAGAGAATGCCAAGATCTTCGCCATTAAGTTTCACCTGCGCCATTACCTGGACATTGCCCAAATCCAAACACAGGCGACGATTCTTGCCCAACAGCTCCGGCGGCACCTGGATGTTTTTTCGATACGTTGCCGTGCCTGAATAGTATTTCACGCCCGAATGGTTGTGTTCCGTCCAGGACGTCAGTTTCTCCAGCGTCAGGCGATCGGGCGCACCCCAGTTGCCCGGGAAAGATAATTCCCAGGGACCCGTAATTGGCATCGCCGGGATGCCTTTCACCTCAACCACCGCAGTCCTGCCGTCGGCCGCCTTCAACTCATAACGTCCCGGCTCCCACCCCAGGAAGTCCACGTTGTTGCCAGCGCCGGCCTGCAGTGCCATCGGTGCCCATTCAGGTGATGGAACAGAGTGATTAGATACAATATTCGCCCCGTCCTTGCTCACAGCAACCACCGGTACCGTCTTAAGCACAGGTTTCCGGAAGACCACAAACACCGACCCGGACGGTCCCAGACGCAACGGCAGTCTCGTCAAGCCGTCCTTCTCCTGGTACTGGACCTGCCGCCGCGAAGTCCCCGCAACCGGGTCCCATAACTCCGGTGGCTTGCCTGTAACCCGAAACGTGCAATCCGCCTCCCGCCAGACGGGTTCCGGGTTGGCGATAAAATAGAGGTCGGTCTCGCCGACCTGCCGGTGGATGCATGTGAAACCGCTGCCAGAGGCAAAATCGGGTGGAGTGCCCAGCGATGAAAGGCAGGCGTGAAGCCACGATAGCGGCGGATACAGCTCGGCATAGGAAGGGTAGGAAGGTGTACAGAGCAAACTCGTCGCCTCGTAGAGCGGCAGGTCCCCGTCGCCCCACAAGATCTTGCCCTTGCCAAAACTCCGTTCCATAACCGTCTTGCCGTCGCAATTCCCCCAAAGCTCATCCGCCAACGACGTCAGTTCCTGGTCGCATCGCGGATAGTCTTGAAGACTGGGTGAGCGGAGCGGTCTCGGACCGACGACCGTCGCGCCATCCTCCACGAGTTGTTTGATCTTCCGCAGCAGCGAAGGCGTCATCGTGGACAGTTTCGGCAGGACCAGCAGTCGATAGCTCATGCCGTCCGGCAACACCAGACGGCCGTCTTTCACGGACATGCGGGTCAGCACGGCTTCCGCAGTACAGCCATCGTAGTTGTATTTCGACCGGTCCTGAGGCGAGAGAAAATATTGAGGAGAAGCCTCGGGCGCCAGGTAGCAGACGTCGGCGACAAAAAGACCCTGCTGCAACAGGAATTGGCAGCGGGCCAGATACCGGTGATAAGCTGTGGACAATTCCCACCAGGTCTGGTTGCGCTGGTGATACGCGCCGAACCAAGGGACGCCAGGCTTGCGGTTCATGTCGGGTTGATGCGTGAAATTGTGAAACACAAAGCGATTGATCCCTTCGCAGAGTGCCCAATCGCCCAGTGATTTCGTGGCGGCCGGGTGATAGTACCAACCGCCGGTGGGCCCGAAATTTTCCGACGTGAACGCCTCTGCCTGCACCACCTTCTTCCCATAGATATGGGCCGTGGAGGCCATCTCCGTGCAACTGTACTTCGTTTTGTATGTATCGCACCAGAACTCGCCCATCGGCACATCGGCGCGCGACGCGTAGGTCATGTCGTCGCAAGGCGACCCGTCGTAGCCCTCGATCGAAAGGCGCAAGCCGTGTTCTCGCGCCAGTGTCTGCATGTGTGCCGCATAGTTCTCGACGATCAAGTCGGAGATCGTTTGCCGAAAATCCCACAAGAACCGTTCTGAAACGTCCAGGTTGTCCAGGACCCGGTCGGTCAGGATCGGCAGGAAACCGAGCGGATCGTAACCTCGCCGCTTCTTGAATTCCTCGCGAAAAAGAGGCGTCCAGTTCGCCGGACCCGCTTCCCAGCTATCAATGTGCGTTGCGACAAGGGTCTTGCCCTCGCCGGCCAACGGCCCCACATCAGCGATGAGCTTCGCCATGAGTGCCTGGAAATGCACGTCCAGCGCCCCTTTGCTCATCTTGTCGCACTCCAGTCCCTCCTCGGTCGGCTTGACCAGCGAGCCCAACGGACAATAACCGAATCGCAACACCGTCCACTTGCCTGCCGGCACATCCCAGGCGAGGCGGCCGGCCTTGTCCATCCGGGTCGTCAGATCCACCAGACGGTCCGATTGAATCGTTGTTCCGGGTTCCGGAGCAGAAAACTTGCCAGGCGGTACGATCACCGGGAGCCCGCCTCCGCCATATCCCGAGCAGTAGCCCCGCGCGAACAATCCCTTTTCCTTGAGATTGAGAATGCTGTTCGTCCCTTCGGGCGTCGGGAAGGCCAGCACCGCCAGATCATGATAGTAGACGCGTTGCTTTTTTGTGTCTTTCTCAAGCGGGCCCCAGGAAAAACCCTCGGGGTGCTTCAGTACGCCTTCAAAAGGCTGCGGGCCTTCGATGGTCGTCTCCGTCCACACCAACTTCTGCGACGCCTGTTCGGGGCCTATCCACGACCCGCCACTGCCCGCCCATCCGGGGCCGTTATACGCGGTCACTTCCATCCCAAGTCGAGCGGCTTCTGACACTGAGTATTTGAATTTCTCACGCCATTCCGTGGTTAAGGTGGCAGGATTACCCATGATCAGTACACCGTTGATACCGACCCGCTTCATCGCTTCCAGATCCGCTGTTGCCCCTTCCCTGGACCATCGCCCCCCGCCGGCGAACCAGACCCAATAGGCCCACGGCTTGGCGGAGTCCGGCGGATCCCTGAAGCCCTCTTCGATGTGTTCATACTTCAGTGACGCTCCCGATGACCGAATCGCCTGCGTATCCTGCGGCACCGCGGCGGCTCCGGCAAGGAACGGCAGCGAGAAAAAACCGATTGCAGGAATAAGGACATGAAGGCAAATGGAACCTCCTGTAGTTAGACCGGTATATTTTTTGCGGCCTCTCTTTTCATCGAGTCTGTTTTTCATGGTGCACCTCGCCGACAGGCCCGGCGGAAAATGGACGCATGGCCGGCTTCCCAGGAGTGCCTGTAAACTGTAAAGTAAACGGGACCGTATCCTCGCCCACAGCCGGCACCTCCAGGGCAAGAACACCTGGCTCGACGATTTTCGTAGCCACCTGGTCATAGGCAAGTGAGGCGGTTTTACAGGTCATACCCGCCGGCACATGGAAAAACAAGGTTGTCGGCTCGCCCCCGTTTCCCCGGACTCTTCCGGCAAGACTGCCCTGCCTTGGATTCCAGGTAATGTTCTGCGTTTCCAGCGTACCCTGGCTGAAATGACCGCTGGTTCCGAGCAACTGCGGCCGGCCAAGGTCCGCACGCAGGGCGAAAACACTGCACGATTTCGACGGGACAGGAATCGCAACCGAGGCACCGTCAACCTTCGTCAGCTTCTGCGTCCAGAAATCCCACAACAACCATCGGGCCGGTGATTCCCTGGGCGTTTGATCCCAGCTGCGGCTGCGGGCGGCGACCTCATCCAGGTTCAGCCGGATCTTCTGACCCGCGCGTTTCCCCTGGAATTCAAAAACACCGAACAGCGTATAGGCACCATCGGCAGCTCCCGGATCCATGCCCCAGAGCAGGTAAGGCTCATTCTCCCAAAGGTCCAGGGGCCGACCGGCCACCGGCAACGGCGGCAGCACCCGCCGGTAGACGTCAACATACTCTGCCGGCAAATCATCAAAGGTATCTCCGTAGGTCAGGACATTCCCGGCAAGAGCCATCCAGGACATCCAGCAGCGACTCCACTCCACACCCTTGGATTCACCATACCGGCGGCACACAATGGCATCCGGATCGTTCAGCCAGACACGCCAGTTATAAAACCAGCGGGCCGCCGCCGATTCATACGAATACATCTCGCCGCCATGCGAATCGCCGCTGATACGCATCCCGTCGCAAATGCCCATCGCCGGGCCCAGCAACGCCCCGCAGTGAAGCCAGTACGTATCCTTGCCGTACCCCCTGCGCATCGCCGAAAGTCCACGGGTGTAAGACTCAACCGCTGTCAGTGTCGGATCAAACCGCTTCTTTTCCCAGGCCCCCCAATACATGAAATCGGTCATGACATACGTGAAGCCGCGATCACGCCAGTCGCGTGCCGTGCTTTCCATCTGTGCCTCCGCTGCCGGATTGGATGTATCAAGAAAGGCAAGATGGTTGCCGTAAAATTCATTACGCCCAACCGACACCCGGCCGTCATCGTTACGGCATAGCAGCTCCGGATGCTGCTGGAAAAGGCGCGACCCCGAGGAAACCCAGTAAGGCGGATACCACCCACCGGCCTTGACCCCTTCCCTGTTGATCAACCCGGCCAGACGCCGGAATCCCTTCCCGACGGCCAACGTGCTATTATCCCAGTCGCCATACGCCATCTCGTTGCTGTCACCCACGACCCGCATCGAAGGTGTCCCACGCGTCCCCAGCAATTTGGAAATAGCCGTGATATTGGTTTCAACCCCTTTTTCCAGGCCG
>JAIPIO010000265.1 GCA_021734595.1 Kiritimatiellales bacterium
CGCGCCCTGTGCCGATGCTGATCATGCACGGGCGGGACGATATGCATGTGCCGCCCGGCGGCGGCGAGAGTCCGCGCAAGAAAAACGGACGCATCTTCACCTCCGTCGATGAAGCCGCCACATGGTGGGCCCGGCAGAATGGCTGTACGCCGGAACCCGATGTCGAAACATTGCCAGGAGCTGATTCCAAAGTCTGGAAATCCACTGAAAACGGCAGCGAAGTGCAGCTGATCCTGCTCAACGGGTGGGGACACAGCTGGCCCGGTCCCTTCTTTACCGGCAAGATCGAACAATCCGATCCGCTGTATGGCTTCAATGCATCGGAGCTGATCTGGAACTTCCTGTCCCGGTTTCCGGTCGAATAACGGCTTACCGGATAAAGTTGGTGCGTTGCGTGGTATCCGTTTCAGGATCGGGAACGTTTCCCTTGCCGGCTTCGATACATTTCATGATCCAGGCCATGTTTTCGCCGAGGTTGTCCATCGTCTGCAGCCCTTCGGCATCCTGCAGCGTTTCAGCCGGCGCCATACCGTAGCCGATGTTCCAATAGCTGGAACCGGGGATCACCATCTGCGAAATGGTGAAGAAATGGTTGATGGAGTCGAAGACGTGCATGGCCCCGGCACGCCGGACGGCCACCACCGCTGCGCCCACCTTGCCTTTCAGCAGGTGCCCGTTGGCCAGAGTAACATATCCGGCCCGGTCTATCAGGGCTTTCATCTCGGCGCTCACATCGGCGAAGTAGGTCGGTGAACCCAGTAGAATTCCGTCGGCTTCAAGCATCTTTTCGATGCAGTCGTTAATCGGGTCATTTTTAATGACGCACCGGCGATCCTGGTTTTCGTAGCACTTGCCGCAGGCGAGGCAGCCGCGAACGGCGATGCCGCCCAGTTGGACAATCTCCGTTTCAATGCCGTGTGTTTCGAGGCGCTCGCAGGTGCGCTTTAGAAGCAGTTCCGTATTGCCGCCCTTGCGCGGGCTTCCGTTGAATGCGACTACTTTCATGGTTCGATCTCCCGTTTGATTATCGCTGTTCCCACAGATTTCGTTCCCACGTTATTCAAGTTCCACCTCTTTGCCCATGATGAGCGTGTCGCCGTTGTCGATGAGCTCGAACAGATGCAGGCGTTCCTTGCCGCTGCTGTTGGGTTGATGGAGGGTCATCAGCAGGCGGCCGTCGAAGGTTTTAAAGATCATGCCGTGGCCGCCGTTCTTGCCGTAGATGATTTTTTGCCCGGTCCAAGGGCCCGCGATTTTGCCTGATTCGGAATGGGTGAGCGCCACGCAATAGTCCTTGCCGGGAATAAAGGTGGACCAGATCATGAACAGCCTGCCGCTTTTTTGGCTGCGGTAGAGAAAGCATCCATCCGTGATTTTTCCCCGCTCGGGATCGCGACGGGCGTTCGGGGCGTCGGAGGCCTTGAACAGGGTTTCCGGCTCCCCGATCGTGCCCGAAAGATCGGGCTTCAACCGGACCACATCCATGGTGCCATCGATCAACTGGACCCATTCGTGGCAGAAAACCATGTGGGGAACGCCATCCTCAACAAACAACGTTCCGTCCAGCGCCATCCAGTCGGTCGGTGTGTGCGAGGTCGGCTTGAACGGCTTGAACGGTCCCAATGGAGTGTCCGCATGGAACACGTGGGTGCCGCGCGTGAGCAATGTCGGCCATTTATCCTTCTTCACCGGTTTATCTGTTGAAAGCACCTTGTTGAGCGTCAGCGTAACGAAAAGATAGTAGCGTCCGTTGTATGCATGCATCTCGGGTGCCCATACCTTTTGCACATCCCGGTCGACGGGCAGTTTCAGCACCGGAACCGGCTTGCTCCAGTTGACCAGATCCTTGCTGGCATAGGCTTCCACGCCGGCGAACCCGCTGCCGGCGCGGTTGGCCGCCTGCACATACATATAGTAGGTTTTGTTTCCTTTATCCGCATGGATGAACGGATCGCGAACCCTAATATCGGCGGTTTTCAACTGTTGGCCCCAACAGGTGCACACGCCCAACACAATTAGCGCAATCGCCAATTTTCCAATCATTGAATACTGTCTTCCAGACATTGGAACCCTATTTTTTGCGCGCGGCCTCGGTGGCGGCGTAGCTCAGGTGCCCGTATGAACCCTCTCCAAGAATCTTCGCGTAGGTTTTGGGCAAATGCGTCGCGTGTGTTTTCATGAGGTCGCGGTATTCGGGATTGCCCGCGAGGTTGGTCCACTCGTTCGGATCGTCGCGGTGGTCGTAGAATTCCTCGGAGCCGTCGTTGTAGTGGATATAGCGATAGCGCTCTGAGCAGATGGCGACGTTGCCGGGCCCCCATGCGCAGCGGGCCATGTGCGGCCAGTCCGCTTTCGCGTTTTCCAGCAGCGGACGCAGCGAGTGGCCTTCGTTAGCAGGATCCGCCTTGAGGCCGGTCAGCTCGAGCAGGGTGGGGTAGATATCCAGCAGCTGGACGGGTTTGTTGCAGACCTGCCCGCCCTTCATGCCGGGCGCAATGATCATCATCGGCACCCGCGTGCTGTCTTCCCATAGCGAACGTTTGGCCCAGCGCTCCTTTTCGCCGAGATGCCATCCGTGGTCGCTGAATAGCACGATGATCGTGTTGTCCTTTGCCGGGTGGTTGTCCAGCGCGTCGAGCATCATCCCGACACGGGAATCGACAAAGCTCACGCAGGCAAGGTACGACTGCACCGCGTGTGCCCACTCGTTGTGCTCAACCATCCATTTTTGTGTCGGCGCGATATGTTCGAGCCGGGTAATGTTGATGCCGTATTCGGACAGGTCGTCCAAGTCGTTTTCCTGTACCTTCGGCAGCTGGATTTTATCCAGCGGATACATATCGAACCATTCCTGCGGGGCATACAGCGGGACATGCGGGCGGCTGAAACCCACGCCGAGGAAAAACGGACGGCCACCCAGTGTCTTGAGTTTTTCCACTCCCCAGTCGGCGACCTTGGTATCCGGCATGTATTCGTTCCCTTCGGGGATGGCGCCCCAGTCCCAGAGCGGATGGCCGAAGGGCATGCTCATCTTTTCTTTCCGGCGCGGTCCCGCACCGCCCATGTTGCCGCCATAGTCCTTGAAATAGGTCTTGTTCTGCCTGCCGTGGAAAAGCTTGCCCACCGCCGACACCTCGTAGGATTCGGCTTCAAAACGTTCCGGGATTGTTTTCTGGCTTGCAATGACCGTGGAATCCGCAGGTTCGGGAGTCAGGAAATAGATGCCGGACGTTTCCGGGTAGGTCGACGACATCAGGCTGGCGCGTGATGGATTGCAGACGGGCGACTGGCAGTGGGCGTTGGTGAAGAGCACGCCGCGCGCAGCCAGCCGGTCGAGGTTCGGGGTGATCGCCTGCGGATGGCCGCCGAGGCAGCCGATCCAGTCGTTGAGGTCGTCGATGGCCAACATCAGCACATTGGGGCGTTCGGCGGCATGGATGGTGGCGGTGCAGAAGATCAATAGGGACAACAGCAGCTTCTTACAGTTCATAAGGCAGACTCCTTGATTAATGATTAACCGAAACACAGTGACAGAATAATTCTCCTTTTGCAAGGAGGCGAACATTCGTTATGCTGGGGACATGTCGGATGCGGTCAACAGAATTACGTTCAATGGGGAATCGGAAGGGCGGTTCGATGCCGCGGCCTGGATTGCGGCGCTGAACGATCCGCGTATCGTTACCGAAAAGTCGGGCTTTCTGTTCAAGGCTTCGCTGGATGGCGACCATTTGAGGCTGGCGGTTGCGCCTTGCCTGATCAACGGGGAGCGGAGCTACCATTACAACATGCAGATGGAAGGGGAGGACGCCTTCACGCTGATTGGTGCCATCAATGCCCAGGGAATATTTACCATCTTGTTCAAAGCAGAGAGCCGGGAACTCTCGGTTAAACAGATCGCGAGATATGTGGATACCTTCCGGCGGTTTGCCGCTTTCATGCGAAACGCCGGATATGCCGGGGAAGGGCGGCTGGACGAAGTGACGCAGGCCGTCTTGAAAAGACTCGGCCTTTCTCCCGTGCCGCAGTACCTCGGCTCCCTCTAAAAGGCATAGGTCAAAAACAGCCGCGCGTCGGTGGCGGTGGTGTTGTCGGCACCTTTGTTGTCGCGGTAGCCGATGCCGCATTTGACGGCCACGGTGAGATTGTCGATGATCGGTTGCTTGGCGACCAGATTCAATTCCTGCCCGTCGAATGCGGTTGTCCCATGCCATGTATAGTTGTAGAGGGCGTACAGCACGGTCTTTTTGATTTTGGTGACGGCTTTGAGGTAGGCCGTGTCCGAGTCGCCGTTAAACTGGCCGGAATAGAGCATCATCGAGACCCCCAGCGGATGGTTGATTCCGGTGGTGGTTTCCTGGAAGCGCAGGGTACTGCCGCGCACGCCGAAATAGCCGGGTTCGATCGTGACACCGCCGACTTTCTGCTGTAGGGAGATACCGTATGCATCCGAATTGCGTGTCGCTGCCCGTCCGACATCGTTTTCGTGGCGGTAGTAGCCAACGAGTGCGCTGTTTTCGCAGCACGCCCATTTGGCGCGCGTGCCAATCAGGTTGCTGACATCCCAGGCGTAGGCGTCGAACAGGGCGATTTCCAGATTCTGGAAACCGGTATAGACGCCTTCGCTCCAGGTGACCCCTTTGGTGTCATAGCCCGCACCGAAGACTTCGCCGAAATCGTTGAAATCCCAGCGGTCATAAGGTGTGTTGGTATCGATCCAGTTGCTGAGCCGGATGGCGTGCCCGGCAGTAATGCGGGTATTGGGAATATCCTTTGTCTCAATCTGGATAGCCTCGATAGAGCGCGATTTCTGACGGTAGTCGTCGGCGCGGAACACCTCGCCGTTGCTGATCCGTCGGCCGATCACGGCGGTGGTGTTTGTAAGATTGAGCGCACTGAAGGTATAGCGCGCCCAGGCTTCGTTGAGGACGTGGATGTCATCGTTTAACAGCTGCACTGAATTGTTGCGGGAGTAAAGCTCGTCGGCAAAGTTAAAAGCCAGTCCGGCGTCGAGTCCGTTAACCTCCGGCGAGGTGTAGCCAAGGATGAAGCCGAGGGAGGTGTTGGCGCCGGTGTCGCCGGCCGCCGTGTTCTCGAAGTCGCGGTACATGCTCAGCGACTGGACGCGGCCGGAGATGGTTCCGTAGCCTTTTTCATTAATGGGTTTCAGGACGCTTTCGGCCGAAACGAGCGATGCAGACAGGGCGGCAGCCAGAATGATTGCTGTTTTTTTCATGGAGTGTTCCTTTCAATAAAAAACCGGCCGGATTGCTCCGGCCGGCTTGTTCCCAATGGTTGAATTATCTGATGTCTTCCAGACCTTCGTTTTCCTTCTGCGTCATTAGCGAAACGGCAATCAGCACGATGAAGCTGAGCGGAATCGAGATGATGCCCGGATTGTCGAGGGCGTGCAGCGCCGACGCCGGATCGAGGCCGTACT
>JAIPIO010000266.1 GCA_021734595.1 Kiritimatiellales bacterium
CCACGAAATGCCATCCTCCGAGAAGGCGACATAGATGCCGCTGCGGTCAGGGCTCGACTTAAACTCATTATACGCATTCAGGCAGTAGACCATGACGTATCTATCAAGGTTGGCGCAGTAGGTGACGTGGGGAAAGATGGCGTCGGCAACGAGGGCTTTCCCGGACAACACGGGTGTGTCGCGGCCGCCAAGGCCGGGCTCAACGAATCCGCCATTGTGGAATTTCTGCCATGCGTCCGCTTTTCCCGCCTCATCGACTGGGCACCGGGCCAGGCAGATCTGCACCCCGCGGCCATCAAGTCGCGAGTGCGACGTGTAGTACATCAAGAGGAACTTTCCGGACCGGTCGAGCGTGACGCTCGGTTCCCCCACCCCTTGGTCTGTATGGCCGTCCAAATCCTTACTGCGGCTGTCCGTCAGAACGGGCCCGACCTTGCCGAACGAAGCCCCGTCATCATTCGAAACAGCCAGTCCGATGCTGCAATAAAAGCCCTGCACGTTGTTGGCGCGGATGCGTGGCATCCCTTCGTGGTCCTCGGCATGGTAGAAGGCCAGCAGCTCCTTCGCGCCGGCCCGATACACTCCGCTCACGCCGGCGTAGCCGTTGTCAAAGGTTCCGGCTTCCCCCGGAGAAAGCACGGTTCCCACAACCCGGAGATGGAACATATCCTTGCCGTTCAGCAACACCGTCTTTCTCCCGGCAGTAACCAGTACACGGCACTCGGATGCGCGTTCAATAACGCCGAGCCGCTCGTCGGGAAAATAGCGTAGTCCCTGCTCGCGGTCCCCCAGCACCGTGACCCGCTGCCCGAGCTCAATCGAGACCGCGTGTTGTTCCTTGGCAACAGAACTGCCCAACAACAAACCCGCGCAGGCCATTGGCAACCATTTACTCATTCGATCCCTCCCAAAACCCCATGTTGTCATCTATGGCATTAATCGTCCAGACCTTGGAAGCTGGTTTCCAATGATTGGAACTTTCCGCGCCCGGTTTTCCAGGCATTGGAATCCAATGCCTATTGCCCATTCCACAAAAAATCGGTGGTTAACTGCTTCGGCTCGAATTGGAGTTCCGGCCGCAGCAAATTCTGGATGTCGGCAAAGAAATCGGGATGGGCAAGTTTTTCTTCGAGGTTGATCTGGAACTGGCGATTGGTGACGGGGGTGCCGTCCTGTTTCATTATTTGGCGGAATGCATGCATAACGCGCGGCCAGTCGATATCGGCGTGTTGGTCGGCGTACCAGAGGTCGAAGAGGTCGCGCCCCCTGCGGCGCTGGTAGAGCGCGCGTACCTTGGTGGCGAGCAGCTCGTCGAGTTCAAACGTGGTAAGATCGACCGAACCCGCAAACCACGGCGAATCGACCGTATAGTTCTTCTTGACCGGGCCGAACACGAATTTATGTTCGCGGCAGTTGATTTCTATTTTCAGGCGCATGCGTATAACGGGTTCCACTTCGGTCTCGAACCGGAAGAGCAGCGTGGTGTTACGATCCTTCTGCTTTATCTTCGGCTGCTCAAGATAGGCAAGAATTTCGCGAAGCCGGTCAATGGCCAGCCCGATGGGTTCGGGGTGAATCTGGACGAGGTCGATATCCTCTGAATAGCGCGGGGCCGGAGCAAAGTAGAGTTTGTGCAGGGCGGTTCCTCCGCGGAAGGCGAGCGAGTCAGCCAGCATTTGGTCGGAAAAGATTTCAACCAGCGCGCGGGATCATCGCTCGTTTTCCAGCTCGTCGTTGACATGGATCTTCCACCTGCGGTCGACCGGACTCCCGGCACGGTCGGCATTCGGATTGAGCGGAACATGGAAAAGCCTGCGCGATGCCAGTGCGGAATGGATGGTATCCGCCATCTTCTTTTCCCCGAATACCGACTCAAGAATATACCCTAGTCTCTGCAAGGCGGCGGACGGCGAGCCTCCTTCCGCTATTTGGCCAAGCTTTTCCGGTTCGAACAGTTCGGCCAGCTCTTCCAGCACGGGAATAGTGGCCGCAAGGCCGCCGGACTGCCGCAGGTAGACCAGCAGGTCGATTGCAGTGAGTTCCGGGGAAGAGACGGAAAAATTTCCGGCGGGCGATTTCTTTTTTTCAATCCCGGATTCCGGCATGGCGGATTTAACCGTGAACAACAACTTCAACCCGTTGCGCTGGACAGGTCGGATAGCGGGTTTCGGGGTGAGGACGAAAAATCCCTGCGGTTGCTGATGCGCAGCACCATGCAACGCGGCGGCGGAGAGCAAGCCAACATAATAGGGGCGATCAAGATAGTGCATGAAGTCATCAATGAACATTTCCGGCGGCAAAATGCCCCGGCTTCTGTATTCCGGTGGAACAATCACATAGAACCCATTGCGAATGGTTTTAACGGCTCCGTTGCGAACAAGTCGCTGGAGGCACTGACGTATAGCCCCATTCCCGGTATCGAACCGTTGCTCCAATTCATTACGAGTAAAGGAGAACCGCCCAAGGGAAAGCAATTCCTCAATATAATTGTCTAGGTACGCCTTCATTAGTTTTCGTTTGCATAATGTATGGATGATCCATTAATTTTGCAAACAAAAATCAACCTTCCGTGGCGACCGAACCCTCCGCTTTCCAATGTCTGGAAGAATTCTTCCAATCGTTGGAAACTGTGCCATACTCCTGCCGAAGTGATGAATAGATACAGGACCATTCTGATATTTGCCGCGGTGCTCGTGATTGTGCAGACCGGGTGCCGGCGTTTGGCTGTACCCCATCCCGCCCCTTTGGATGAACCGGTGCCGGATCTGATAACCGAGTCGGAAATCGAGAAGCTGCCGCCTGCAAGTGTTAAGATCGTTGATGCAAAGAATACCGCCCGGCTTGACCGGGTGGAGTTGTCGCAAAAGCAGTCGTTTTATGACCAGTGGCTTTCCAAGATTGACCGGGAAACGCTTGAAAAATTCGAGGGATCGTATACGCGGGATGATCTCTTTTCCGGCAGCGGCGACGGCTCCGTGGCATTCAGTCTGAACAGTGCGTGGATACTGAGCAGTTCCAACCTGCCAACGGCGGGACTGCAGATGCGCATGAATCCTGCAACCATGGAATACGAGGTTGTCGGCGGGGAACTTTCCCTGCCGAAATCCGGTGTGGGCGTGGTCCACGAACGCGACGAGGAGAGCGGGGAAAACAAGACCTACTTCAATATGAAGAAAAACTTCTGACTCACTTCAGCAGTTCCTTCAGCCGGAACCCGACCAGGCAAACATCGTCGTCGAACGCGCCTTCTTCGGCAAACAGGCAGGCCTCGTTGATCAGGGCGGGGAAAAGATACAGTAACGGCAGTTCGACATGTTTCCGCGCGGCTTCAATCAGCCGGTTCTCGCCGAACTCCTCTTTCTCCGCGCCGGCCACTTCATAAATGCCGTCGGTATACATCACCACGGCGTCGCCCGGCCGGATCATCTTTTCAATCGTCCGGTACTCGGCATTCTCGTCGATCGCCAAGGCCGGACCGCGTAGTGAATGATCGTCCAGCAACCAGTGCACATCGTTGTCCGCACTGTCGAAATGCATCGGCATCGGGTGTCCGGCATTGGCAAAGCGCACCCGCCCGGTGGCAACATCCACGATGAGGTAGCAGGCGGTGGCATACAGGAAAACATCCTCCTGCCGCAGGATGGGCAGCAGCAGTTCGTTCATCCGCGCCAGATACTGCCCCGGATCTTTTTCGAGCGGCGAGATTTCCTCAACCACGGCGCGGATCAGGGCGGTGCCCAGCGCGGCCCGTACGCCGTGCCCCATGACGTCGCATAGGAATATCCCGGCCTCATGGTCGGACAGGCGGTGGACGGAGCAGAAATCGCCGCCCACCATTCCACCGGCGTGGTAGTGATGGTGGAACTTGATGATGCTTTCGCCCAACTCGGCATTTTCGGGAAACAGCGGGTACGAACTCGGGAAAAAGGTTTTCTGCAGTTCGCCGGCCATGCGGACATCCTCTTCCATCTCCTCCTTGATCCGGCGGATCTCCTCGGCATAGCGGGCCGCGCGCAACTCGGCCTCCTTGTGTTTGGTAATGTCCCGGGAGACGCCGAAGGTGCCGATGATCTCGCCCGCGTCGCTCTTCAGCGGCATTTTGGTGGTGGAGACCCAAGTGACACGGCCATCCTGCCAGGTTTCCTTCTCTTCGATACCGAGCAGTGGTTCCCCGGTCTTGATGATCCGCTGCTCATCCTCATAGGCCTGCCGCGCATGTACATCTGAAAAAAGGTCAAAGTCGGTTTTACCCAGGGCATCCGTCGCGGCACCGAGATGGTGCCAGTTCAGGAATGATTTGTTCACCATGATGAAACGTGATTGCCGATCCTTGAAATAGATATTATCGGAGATGTTATCCATCAGGTTCTGCAACAGAAAACCGGTATCCTTAAATTGCTCTGACATATTCCTCCCTGCCCATGAATGTTATTAGTAGGCAAACTTCATTCAGGCTTCAACGCAAATCAACAGTAAAGAGTTTCCGTTTTTGGTTCAACATTCCGGACGGACCCGGATAAGCTTCGTGGATCTGGAGGAATACATGGAAGAACGCCTGATTAAACTCGAAACCCTTTCGGCCATGCAGGACGAAACCATTGCAAAACTCAACGGGGAGATATACCAGCAGCAGCAGGACATTGCGCGCCTGCGCCGCCGGATGGAAGAGCTTGAGCAACGCCTCGGCGAAATGGAGGAACCCGGCGAAATCGGCGGAAACGAAAAACCGCCGCACTACTAAGCATGCTGCGCACTACGTATTGATCCGTTTCCAATAGCTGAAAAGAGATTTCCACCCATTGGAACCCGATAACCGGCAACCGCCTACTTCTTCCTTTTCTTTTTGCCCTTGGCATTCTTCATCCCGTTCTGGATGGATTTTTCAGCGGCCTTGGCGGCTTCCTTGAGTTCCTCATCTTGGAAGTAGGACTGTACGGTCTTTAGGGCATTATCGTTCGATACCTTACCCAGCGCACCAATGATGGCCTTCTTTTCATCCACCCGGCGGGCGGCCTTCATCGCCTGGTTGCAGACGCTGACAGGTCCGCCGGGCACATCTCCTTTTTGGGCGGAGACGAGCCGCGCGATGGAGCGCATGGCCTGGACATGGTCGTTGAGCGGACGATTGGTATCGGCGGCAATCTCCAGCAATGGATTGACTGCATTGGCGTCCGGCCATTTGCAAAGCGCCTTGAATGCTTCCCCATCAGATTTCGCGGCGGCTACCGGCGCGGGTGCTTCGTCGCTGCCGACCCGCGCCAACGCCTGATAGATAAGCGCCTTTCCTTCCAGAGAGGCCGTTGTGCAACTGTCCACCAGCACCTTGGCGGTTTTGGGGGTCTTGTTTTTATCAACAATCGCC
>JAIPIO010000267.1 GCA_021734595.1 Kiritimatiellales bacterium
CCAGCCTGACCCAAACCGCCAAACTCCAGAACGCGCCCGTCATCGAGCTGCTCCATGCGCTGCTCACCGGCACGCCCCGCCACGCGCAGGCTGCTCTATTCGATGGTTCGGGCAACGCTCAATCCAGCTAAACTGTTACTTTTAAAATTCATTGGCTGACCCCTTTTTGGCTGACCCCTTTTTCCTTTTTGTTACAGGGTATTTGAGGGTGCTTCCAACCTTTATTCGGGTCATTTCTTGACCGCCATATTAATTCCACCTGAATATATGACAGCAATATATTTGGGCCTGACGATAGTGAATTCAGCCTGTTTTACGCCAATTTCTGCCTTTTTTACTCATAAATATGATGATATATGACAGTCATATATTCCAATATTGAAGGGGATAATTGTGCAATATATTGGTCTGGAACTGTTTGAAGATTTCGTCCGCAGCCGCAATCTGGTGGATGACCAGCACCTGCCGTATTACATCAACTGGATTTTACGCTTTCTGCGTTCAGAATTCGACCGGGAGCACCTGTCGGAAAATGATTTGCTGCAGTGCTACTCCGATCAGCTCGCGCGGGATGATTCCGTCCAGGACTGGCAATTACGACAAAATGAAAATGGTCCGATGATTTTTAGAATCCTCTGTTTTGCTCTGCTTTTTCTCGTTTAAAAATTCAAATGAGAACCTTTTGGGCTGCCACTTTGGCGCCAAAATGATTTTTGTTGAATTGCGTGCCAAGGCATTAGAGCGAGCTTCGAGCTTCGAGCTTGAAACGAATCGCGAAAAAACTCCACGGCAATGGAAACACCCGAAGGAAGGGATTTTCAATATTACCCGCCCTCAACCGGAGCTTGTCTAAACAGGACGGATTCATTATATTTCCCCGCGTGAACAAAAACGAGTTAATCAACTATCTGGAACGAATCGATGGCGAACTAAAGCAGCCAGCCATGCTTTATATCTACGGCAGCGCCGCCTGCATTTTGCTGGGGGAACCCGACCGTACCAGCTTGGATATTGATGTTGCCTCCCCCTACTCCGACGCCAACTACGGCGATATCGCGCAGGCAGCAAACCATGCCGGCATACCGATCAATCCCGATGAGGAGACTACATCCAACCATATAGAATGGATCCAAGCCCTCAGACTCTGCCTGCCAAAACCCGAATCGGGAAAAGGCATCACGCTATGGCAGGGAGAACGATTGACAATCAAAAGCGCCCCGGTGCCTGAACTAATCGCAAGCAAACTGATCCGATATGACGAAATCGACCAAGGGGATATCCAATACCTGTGCTCGCAATCTCCAGTCCCTTTTTCGGAAATCGAGGCGGCCGTCCAACGGCTTCCTCCTCCATTCAACGAGGATGCGCTGGTGCTTGAAAACCTGGAAAACATACGGACCGACCTGAAAGTCTGGAGGAACGGCGCCCAATGACACCTCGCGAAAAACTACAATACAGCTATGAGCTGGCATTCTATCCGCCCCGCCTCAACGGGGTGTGGCAGCGGATTAAAAACAACGATGAAGTGGAAAACATCAAGGAACTGCTGGATACGGCCCTGCTGCTTCAACAGGCATTGCCGGAAACCGGATTCGCATCCCAACGCGCACTGCAACGTCTCGCAATGTATCAGGCAAAGTCCCGCGCGTTCGGCATGGTCACCTTCCTGAAAAACGTCCGAACAGCTCTCGGGTGTGACGATCTTGACACGCACGTTGTCCCGGGGAACCTTGTTCGCGACATTGGCCTTCCGCCATTTTGCCGTTAGCCACCCGCCCCGTTTTCCAATGCCAGGAAACCGGAGTCCGGTTTTTTCCAAGGGCAGGAAGTCTGCAAGGGTGTTTTTTCCAAGGTCTGGACGCTATTTTCCAATCATTGGAACCTGTTGTCTTGATCCCGTTGGATTTCCATAAAGCCGATGGATGCGCCGGGTGCGGTGATTTCGACGACCATGTCGCCCTTGCAGGAAATGCCGGGCAGCTCCAGCACCGCCACGTCGTTTCCGGCGGCCGCCGTTTGCGGTGACCAGGCCTTCGCAACCGTTTTCCCGTTGACCAAAACATCGAACGCACCGCCCGAGGCGGGAAAGCCCATGCGGATGGTGAAGCTGCCCGCCGGGCCAACCGGGACCACGCAGCGGGTAAAGCCGGGCAGACCGGAAGCATGGAGCCAGACACGGACATCGCCCTTGAATGTCCTGAAGGCATAATCCTCGTAATACGCGCCCTGCTTTTTGTCGTAGGTTTCCTGCAGTGAAAAGTTCATGGTCGGACGGCTGCGTTTCGGGCGCGGATAGGCAAACCACAGCAGGCCGTCCTTGTCGCGGACATCGCCCGGCGCACCGAAGTTGATGCCTAGGTGCTTGAGCGGCGCGAGTTGTTCGTCACGGGTGAACCAGCCCCACGGGCCGGGATATGCATCGGTCTTCGGACGGGGGGCCATCGCAAAGGAGGTGCGCATGGAATAGGGGCAGGCGCAGCCGGAGTCGCCGACCGGCAGCAGCGCAATGCCGTTGGCCGCCACCATGTTGATCCAGCAGCTTGGCCGGATCGCTCCGATGGACGAAATGCCGCTGTCGTTTTCCAAATCGGTCATGCAGATGTCCTGTTGCCGGAAAAAGAGAATGTTTTTGTTCCCCTGCATCGGGGCGCAGTTTTTGCCTTTCCGGTCCAGTTCAAACGGCACGGGCTCGCCCGTAACCGGATGCGGTCTCGTGACAAATTCACCGGTGCGGACGTCCACCATGAACGGTTCCACCATCAGGCTGCCGTTGATCACGACCGGCCGATGGGTGTAGTTCAGCGGCTTCGACCACAGGTATCCGCCGGCGGCGGCATCGATCGCCGCCACCCGCCGCCAAGACAATCCCCCGCCCTCCCAGACGCTTCCCAAATCCTTGATTTGGAAATGACCGGCCAGCAGCAAGGTTCCGTTGTGCCAGATCAGCCCGGTCTTTTCGCCGCCGCATCCCGTAATTTCCAGTGGACGTTCCCACTGCTTCTTCCCCGTCTTCAAATCCAGCGCAACCACCCGGCGGATATCGATGTCGTCCGAGCGGACGCGTACCGACGAATCCTCAACAAACTTCCCGGCAGCCTTCATTTTTTCGCGTTCCGCAACGGCTGTTTTCCGATCATTGGTAGATTCCGCCAACTCCAGCAGGAAGACCTTTCCGTCCCCAGCGGCAATCCCGATGTTGGCCACCATGCTGCCCTCATGCTTCCAGAGCACCTTGCCCGTTTTGATGTCGATTCCGAAAACCAGATCCGAGGCCACCGTCTTGAAGAAGGCGCCCACCGCCTTGTAGGGCGAAAGGTTGGGATCCCACGGCGGATAGTTGCCGACCGGCTCGTAGAGCTTGAACTGGTGGTGCATCGAGCGGCGCGCCAGATCGGTCGGCACCGGATAACGTTTCCTGAACTGCTCCACGATATCCGTATAGGGAATCTCCTCGGCAACCGGCTCGCCGCGGGTCTGGAACCACCAGCGGTGCCGGATGAAGGTTTTCCTGCGGATCTCCGACGGCACCTCGGAATCCTTGCGCCAGCGCCCGTTTTCCTCGTCCGCCCAGTATTTCCAGATAATGCCGTACTCGTTCAGCGCGGGCGATGAAGAACCGATCAGCACACCATCCACCACGCCGACATAGCCCCAGCGCCGGTCCTTGCGGGCATCGGGCATTCTATGAATGCGGATATCCTTCCCCGTCTCCGGGTCGAGCTGAAGGCACTGTTCCCCCACCGCCGCGAAAAATCCTTCCTTTGAGAGCGACAGGTTGCCAGCGTCCACATCCACCCGGATGCGGAATGCACCGGGAATATCGCGCCGCCAGAGCTTCGTTCCGTTGTATGCATCGTAGCCCCACAGCACTTCCTCGCCCTGCAGGATCAGGCGGCCATCCACCGAGAGCGGCCCGACCGGGCGGCCGTGGCGGTCGACCAGCTCACGCTCGGCCGGATCGCCAAACCACAGCAGGTCGAGCGGGCCGCGCAACGCCTCGTCGTTCGAGATACCGCTGTTGTGCACATCGCCATAAAGTCCCGTCCAACCGCCCGCGCCGGGTAGCGCGCCGCGCCGGTAGGCCATCGTTCCGCCGGACTCCTGTACGATATCGTTTGCAGCAGCCTCGATGTTGCACGCCGGCAAGCAGGCCGTCCCTCCGCACGGTTTCAGCAACCGGTACAGAGCCGACCAGTCCCGCGGCGGGGTCTTGGATGCAATTAGGTCTGCAAAATAGAGTGGCAGGTCTGCCAACGCCCAATCCTCAACCACCATGCGCACGCCGTAGAGCCCTTCTTTTTCCAGTGCGTTGCGCGCCTGATCCCGCTTCTGGCGATCCGGCTGGAGACAAACAATGTTGAACGCGCTACCGAGCGCAATCCGCCGAGCGACGCCGATGTCGCCATCGGGCACCAGACACCAGCCACGCTTCCGGGCGGCAACCTTCAGCGCCTTGTCCGCAAATGGCTCAACCGCATTGGATTTCGCAACGGGTTCCACAACCTGCTTTCCCTGCGCCGTCTTTTGCGGAACAAAGCAATGGATGGCTCCGGTTTCCGTGCTGGCAAAAAGCCGCCCGTTAGCAAAGGCCAGCCCGTGAACCGCGCCTTCTGTTTCGGCCTTCCACTGTTCCTTCCCCTTTTTGGCATCGATTGCCACCACAAACCCGTCGCCGCCAGCGAAAACAAAGTTCCCCACCAGCACCAAAACATTCAATCCCTCGGACGGATGCTTCCATCGCACTTCGATTGCGGCCTCCTTGAATGCCTCAAGTTTCTCGCGCGCCTCTTTCCAGCGCAGCTGCTTTTCCTTCGAACGGTCTTCCTTTTTGCCCTTCTTGTATTCTTTTTCCCGCTTCTTGGCCTCTGTCTCCAGCCGGGCAATTTCCTGTTCGCCGCCATCCAGGAATTGCGCGCGCGAAACCGCCGTGATTCCCTCCTCGGTCAGCGAGTAGGCATCGTCACCGTCCGCCACGACATCAAATCCGACGACCACCTCAAACTCGTTGCCGAGCCGCTGGCCGGAAACCGCATCGAAGGCCAGCTTGCGCAGGTCGTTTTCCGACCGGCTCGACGCGGCCACCAGACGGTTGTGGTCCACCATCATCCAGCTACCGCCAAAACGGATATCGCCCGTCTCGAAAACAAAACTTCCGTCCTTGCGATTGAATGCTACCGGCATGCCGCGTCCCATGGGAACAAACAGGCGGTCGCCGTTCAACGCCAGGTATCCGTGCGGAGAATCACCGCCGGTCTTTGCCGCGCTGAAGTCAATGCCCGCGCTCTTCTGCTGAAGATCGGTCATGTCGTTCCGCCACACCAGCGAACCATCGG
>JAIPIO010000268.1 GCA_021734595.1 Kiritimatiellales bacterium
CGCTGCTATCTAGTCCCTTGCCGCTCATCATATCCGGGAGTTGAAAAGCGTTCTGGGCGGCGGTGGCCATGCGGGTTTTGACCTGCGGACGGCGGCTCTTCTTCTGCATGTTCTTCACTTTGACCGGCATCTGAAGGTGGCAGCGCTCCAGTTTCGGGCGGTCGATGTTTTCGCCCGCGAATTCCGCCGCTTCCTTGTTGATCCAGCGCACCGCCACAATCGAACCGGCCAGCAGAATAAACGCCACATGAATGGCCACGCTAATCGATGCAGCTTCCGCCTGCATGACGTGCATCTTATGCTTTAAGGTATTCGGCTTTTTGTGTTCGCTCATTCCCCTCTTTTCCGCATCACTCCGGACTTCGGCTTTCCAGCCCCTGGAAAAAGAGGTCGCGCATTTTCCAGACCATTGGATAAGTTCCGCAGCGTGGATTCCAACCTGTGGAATCTTTATCTGTTAGGATTCCGACGATTGGAACCCGGACTACTCCGAGCTGCCGAAGGTAACGTTTTTGATACCTGCGCCCGCGCAGGCGTTTAAAACATCGATTACCCGTTCGTGCACCGAATCATCTTCCGCGGCAATGGTGATCATTGCCTTGGTTTTGGCGAGCAGCGAGGCCTGCCGGTAACGGTCAAGCGTGTGCTCGAGTCCGAGCAGATCCTTTTTGGACGGATCGTTATACTCTTTCCCGTTCAAGATAATCGCTCCGTTCTTAAGGACTTCGATGATCTGCTCGTCCGGCATCTGCATCTCCTGGGTCTGCTGGACAGCCCCAGGCAGCGTCAGGCTCAGGTCGGCTTCCGACCGTTTGAGCGAAGAACTGACCATAAAGTAGATCAGCAGCAGGAACACCACGTCGATCAACGGTGCGATCTGCAGTTCGACTTTTTCATTAATTAATTCGTCTAACCAGACTTTCATAATCAGTTCCCGGATTCAAATGTACCGAAGATAATATCCGAAATGCCAGCTTCCGCACATGCGCCCATAACGGCTTTCACATGCTTATGCTTCACATAGCGGTCGGCCCGCAGATAAACCTGCAGTTCTTCATTTTCTTCATACAGCTCGGTCATAATGGGCGTGAGTTCCTCAACGGTCATCTCCTTCAGCGCCATGTAGATTTTTACATCCTCGCCGCTTTCATCGTCGGAACGAATGGTGATGAGCTGGCGGTTACGCGCCTCCTCCGGAACCTTGGCCCGCCCGGCCACCGGCAATGGAACAGGTATACGCTCGAGGGCCGTCAGGTGCGAGGCAACCATGAAGAAGATGAGCAACAGGAACACCATGTCAATCATGGGGGCCATGTTGATCTCGTCGTCGCCGCCTTCAACTGGAATTTTAAATTTCATGACTGCGCCTCCCGTGGACGATTAACGCTTGGCGTTGCGGTAGACATTCATGAAATGGCCAACCATACGTCCCATCGAGGACATGCTTTTGATAAAGTTGTTCTTGAAAACGAAGTACGCAATCATGGCCGGAATGGCGATGATCAGGCCGGTTGCAGTGGTGATCAGGGCCTCACCGATGTTTCCCGCCAGCACTTCCGGCTTGCCCATGCCACCTGCGGCAATACTTTGGAACGCCTTGATCATACCACTTACGGTACCAAGCAGTCCAAGCATCGGCGCGGTACCGCCGATAATGGAGAGATAGTTGATCGGTTTCATGAAGGTTACCATCTGCTCATTGCCGGCCTCCTCGATCGCTTCCATCACATGGGTGATGTCTTCATCGCTTTCGGAGATGCGCTCCAGCCCGCCATCCAATACGGAGGTCATCAGGCTCGGATTGGCTTGGCAGATTTCGCGAACACCCGCCACATCGCGGCGGGCGAGTTTTTCTTCGATCTCCGTCCTGAGATCCGCACGCAGCAGCTGTTTTTCACGCAGCAGCAGGATGTTGCGGATAATAAAATAGAACATGGCAACCGACATCAGTCCAAGCGGGATCATGGTCACGCCACCCTGCTTGATCAGCTGGGCGAACGTGAGATTCTGTGCTGCCGCCTCTTCCGCCTTGGCTTCGGTACCTTGCGCGTCTCCCTCGGCGGCCGGCGCTGCGTCCTGCGCAAACGTAGATGCGATCGGACCAACGATACCTACGAGCACGACAATCATTACTGCTATTCCAAAGTATGCCTTCTTCATATTCAACTCCCCTTCTGTTTACTCTTTGATTCCTTCTTTAAGCTTCTCGCCCTCCCGGCTCCAGCGTGTGTCGGGATAACCGAGTATCAGCTCCTCCGCCACATTTTTCGCCGCCTCAAGGTAGCCGGTCTTCTTATATATTTGTCCTTCAAACACGGTAACCACCGGCATCCACTCCGTGTCACGGCTGTGGAAAGCAACGACGTTTGAAATATGCAGCAGTGCCTCGCGGTAGTTTTTATTTTTTTCCGCGAAACGCGCACGGATGTATTCGCTCATGGCCGGCGACATTTCATCCGGGTTCTCCAGTTCTTTGAACGCGGCCTCGGCCTCTTCCAGTTTGTCCCCATCAATCAGCGCGACCACATGGTACATGTGGGCTTCAGCAGCATATTTATCGGCTTTGATCATGTTGATCAGCTTGGCCGTCCCCGCCACTTCTTCGTATTTTTCGCCCCAGTACTGCGCTCTAAGCTGCCAGATCAGGTAGTCGCCGAGATTGCTGGGCAGATAACCGAACGGCAGCGCCGGCATGAGATTGCTTTTCAACAATTCATTGAGCTTATCATACTCCCCTTCGCGCAGCATCTGTTCGCACTTTTCAATGTTAACCGTTCCAAACGTGAATTCCACCATCTGCACATTCATCGTTGGCATCTTGATCTGGCCGCCTTCGAGCAGGATCAGTCCGTCTTGAACAACCAGCTTGTTTACGGTCCAGTTGGCCCCGCTGGTTAGTATCACCTTGGCCCGGAATGCCGCCTGCGCACCCATCAGCCCCATCGCCAGCAAAGTGGCGACCGTTAAAATAGTTTTCATCCGTTTCATTTCGTGCCACCTGCCGGTTGCAGTTTCCTGAGTGCCTGCAGGGCTTTCTTGCCCTGCGGCGTTTTTGCAATCGCTTCGTTTGCGACCATTTCCTCGTAGGTCTTGATTACATCCTGGGTACGTCCCAGCTTCGTCAGGCAATCAATGCTGCCATCATAGGACGGCGCAACCCACTGCGTATACTCCTGATAGAGTACATAAACCCGTTGGAAGAACGCGAACGCCTCCTCGGACTTGCCTTGCTTCTGTTTACAGACGCCAATCCAGTACAGCGCTTCCGGCGTCAGCGGCCCGCGCCACTCACGAACGGCAAACAGCTCGTTGTAGGTCTTGATCGCATCGTCATACTGTTCCATAAACCGGTGGGCGTCCCCCTTGCGTTTGCGCGTCCAGCCCACTTCAACGCTGTATCCGAAGCGGCTGGTAATCTCTTCCACCATCGCCAGCGCATCTTCGTAGCGTTCTTCGCCCATGATGGCGTCCAGTTCGGCATTCATTACATCAACGAGCAGGTCGGATTCCTCATACTTGCTCATGAAATGTTTATATGCTTCATGCACCAGATCGTACTGCGCCAGTGTGTTGCCCTCCTGGGCCATCAGCACCAGCGTCAGCGGTCCCGAGGAAGTTATGTTGTCCTTCTTAACGATCGACATGACGTACTTGTGGCGTTCGGCGCCTTCCGTCACATAGGCAAACAGGGTTTGAAGACGCAGGCGCAGGGTCTTTTCCCTGTTGCTGCGGGTACCGTCAAGCTGAATGGTAAGTTTTTCTATCATGTCGCCCCGATACTGCTTCCACTCATCGCTTTTATAATCGTTGATCAGCTCCTTGAGAATCAGGTCAATACTGTCGTGCTCAGGCTTGTTGCCGTAATCGGCGATGGTCTGGAGGTAGATATCCAGCGTCTTGGGATAGTCCCCCTGGGCTTTATAACACTTCCCGAGCCAGTAGCCGGCTCCGGCAAAGTTGCCTTCTTCGCCCCACTCATCAAGATACTCCTGCATCAGGACGATGATTTCTTCGAAGCGTTTTTCCAGCTCTAATACTTTTGCCGACTGGAAGACCGAATAATTAACCTGATCGATGCTAATTGCGGTTTCGCGGCCTTTCCCATAAAATTCGAGTGCCACATCCAGATCGGCCTCGGCGGCGCGCAGATCACCGATCATACTGTAGGCTTCCGATACCAGGTCGCTGCTGGGGTAGGTTTCCGCAAACGTCCGGAATGTTGCTTCCGATTCCGGATACTGCCCGACACCGTACTGGCAGATGCCCATGCGATAGGTCGCATCTTCTCCGAATTGCTTGGGTTCATACCGGGGGTCACCGAGATATTCCTGGAATGCGGCCAACCCTTCTTCAAAACGTCCGAGGAACAAGTAGCACATCGCCTGCCAGTAATCCGCCGCTTCTCCGTAAATGCTGTTCGGAAACTGCTCCACCACATCGGTGAAGAGTCCCAGCGCATCGGCATAATCCTGCTTCGAGAAACGGATGTATCCCATTAGATACTTGATCTGGTCGACATAGCGATGGGCCGGAAAGAGCTCCAGCGCCCTCTGGCCGATGGCCATCGCTTTATCCACTTCCGTATTCTGCATGTGAACCTGCATCAGGTTCAACGTCACATCCTCTGCATACTGCCCGCCCGGATAGAGATCCACATAGGCATACCCCTCAACCAAAGCCATTTCGAATTCATGCTCGCCCAGCAGAACCGCAAAGGCTGAAAACCGGCTCTGCTCCGCCAGCTTATGTTCAGGGAAATCGGTGTAGATATGCTTATAGATCGTGTAGGCAGGCCAGATGCGCCTTAGATCCGCGTAGCACTGCGCAATCCGTACCGCCACATCAAGATCGTAATCCTGAAACTCCTGGATAACCTTAAGCTGCTCCTCCATACGCGTCATCCGCAGCTTCTTCTTCCGCATGTCGGCCTTGTAATCGTCCAGCGACTGCCCGGAACCCGCCGCAAAGCGCTTGGCGCTGGCCTTGATTTTTTTAATCTGTGTTTCGTAGTGGGTGATCAGGTCGGTCTTCAGCAACACCAACCGGTAGAGCAGCAGCGCCCGCCCATACTCCTCGTCCGAGTAGTTCTTGTCGCCCGCCTCGATCAGCGCCACATTCAGCCCCACATCGTGCCGGGCGCTTTCATCGCAGTAGGGCAGAAACTTGAAAAGGTTTTCAAAGTCGCCCTCTCGGACGTAGCAGGTCACCAGCATCACCGCCGCGCCGCTTCTAACCGCATCCTTTTTGGCCAGCTTGAAGACTTCCGACAGCGGCAGGAC
>JAIPIO010000269.1 GCA_021734595.1 Kiritimatiellales bacterium
ATCATCTTCTTCTGAAGTTTCGTATTCATGTACGACTCCTTTCGTTCCGTTGCGGGGATGCCGGATGCGCCCCCTTCGGAACGGAAGGTATAGGAAAAGGAAGGTTATTGAACTGCCGCGCAGCGGCTTACTGGAACAACCTGGTTGAAGTAACCGAAACTAACTCTATTTGGAACGGTCACAACGAGCTTTATATCGGCTGGCACGGTTCATCCAATACACTTCGTATCACAGATGGCGGAGCAGTGCGGCTTTCGGATCTGATTGAAAGCAACAGATACACGGAAATAATAGTTGGAAGACATGCGGACACGGCTGCCAATTCGCTATTCATCGCTGGAGGAGCAACTCTCGGCGCAGAAACCAACTCCACCTCGAAAATCAGACTGTATGTTGGTGATGACGGTGGCAGGAACAGTATGCACGTTGCGTCTGGTGGATCGGTCCATACCGATTTCTTTCATCTGGGGCATGGCAGCGGATCAAACAACCAATTGACGATTACCGGTTCAGGAACCGTTTGGACCAATTCCGATGAGATGTGGGTGGGCAACTATGGTCCGAACAATATCATGCGGATTGAAGACGGCGGAATGCTCATCACCGAAACGGGCAATGTGGGAGATAAAGCCACGGCATCGAACAACACCGCGGTTATCGACGGAACCGGATCAATATGGTCAAACAGCATCTCCTTAAAAATCGGCGGAGCAGGCAATGCGGGCAACTGGCTCTCTGTTACCAACGGGGGATTGGTGTCGGCAGGATCTGATCTGATGGTATTGGGCAACTCGACCGTGAGCATCAGTCCGGGCAGCTCCATTGTGGCGGGGGACTATTCACAGGAGGAAACCGCCGTACTTCGGTTCAGCTGCACAACGAATCCCGCAGAATGCGCCACGATGGTTATAAGCGGCGATGCCTCGTTGGGCGGCACGCTGGCCGTTACACTGGTCGGCCCGGGGACACCCGGCCCCGGAGATGCCTTTAACCTGATTGATGGAGCCGGCGCCGTCAGTGGTGAATTTTCCAATTTTGACCTGCCCGGACTGCCGTTCGCACTTGCCTGGGACACGTCGGAAATCTATTCGAACGGAACGCTACACGTGATTGCCGCCACCGCAGCCGATGCGGATGGGGACGGCATGCCCGATGCCTGGGAGCAGCGGTACTTCCTCGGCGACGTGGAACCGGACGGAAACCAGGATGAAGATGCCCAAAAAAACCTGCAGGAATACATTGCCGGCACAAACCCGACCAATGCGGCCTCCTTCTTCGGCGTCACGAATGCCATGGCGGATGCGAGCGGCTTTATCGTAGAGTGGAACTCCGTCAGCAACCGCCAGTACCGCGTGCTGTGGGCGGAAACCATGACCAACGGGTTCCAGACATTGGAATTCGGTATCAATTTTCCCCGGCACAGTTATACCGACACCGTCTACGGCGCGGAAGCCTCCGGCTTCTACAAAGTGGATGTGCAGCTACAGTAGTCCGGGTTACCATCCGCTGGAACCTTTTTTCCGATGTCCGGGAAAGAGGGTTCGTTACAGAGCTCTTTTCCCCCATGGCTGGAACTTTGGATTTGACAGACCCAACTATAGGGGTAAACTGGTACGTCATTGCCTGTTTAGGCAGAAAGTGAAGATCATGGCAGATATTTTGAAAATTTCGGATGCGACGGCACTGGCGCTGCACACCATGGTGTATTTGGCGCAGGGACCGGCGGATCAGGCGACCACAGCCGAGATTGCGGAAGCATTCAAGGTTTCGAAGCACCACTTGGCCAAGGTTCACCAGCGGCTGTCGAAATCCGGTCTGGTCCGGTCGCACCGCGGACCCTCCGGCGGAGTGGCACTCGGCAAGCCACCGGAAAAGATAACACTGCTGGAAGTGTACGAAGTTATGGAGGGACCGATGCAGTGCCATCCCTGTCTGTTCGGCGACGAAACCTGCCGCCGTGGAAATTGTATTTTGGGAACCTTTCTGCCGGGCCTGGCCACGCAGATGCGGGACTATTTTGAAAACACGACGCTGGCGACGCTGGCGAAACAAAGCTTGGAGAAAAACGGTAAATGAATATTACACTGAAAGAAGGAATTGACTGGGTAGGTTACATCGACTGGACGGTGCGGGATTTCCACGGCTACAAAACGGAAAGCGGATCAACCTATAATGCCTATCTGATCCGCGACGAGAAATGCGCTGTGATCGACGCCGTGAAAGCACCGTTTGTGGATCAATATATTAACCACATCCGGGCGTTGACCGACCTTGAAAAGATCGACTACATCGTTTGCAACCACGCCGAACCGGACCACTCCGGCGGCCTGCCCGCCATGATGGCGGCCTGCCCGCAGGCGGAGCTGGTTTGCAACGCCAAATGCAAGACTGCGCTGGAAAAGCATTTTGATACCGTCGCCTGGAAATGGCACGTCGTCGAAGACGGCGACACGATCGCGCTCGGAAAGCGCACGCTCTCGTTCATCAACACCCCGATGGTGCACTGGCCGGAATCGATGTTCACCTATGTCCCCGAAGAAAAACTGCTCTTCTCGATGGATGCCTTCGGCCAGCACTATGCCTCGGCCTTCCGCTTCGACGACGAGGAACCGCTGGATGTGATCCTACAGGAAGCCAAGGCCTACTACGCCAACATCGTCATGCTCTACGGCCGCCCGATTGCGCAGACGATGGCGCGCGCCGCCGAACTGGACATCCAGATGATCGCGCCGAGCCACGGCGTTATCTGGCGCAGCCACATCAAGGAGGTTTTCGAAGCCTACCAAGGATATGTGGTCTGCAAGCCGGCGGCCAAGGTTGTCATCATATATGCCAGCATGTGGAAGAGTACGGAAAAAATGGCCCGCGCAATCCTCGAAGGCGCGCAGGAATGCAATGTGCACGCACAGCTGTTCGACGTGGACAACACGCACCGGACACGCATTGTCACAGATGTGCTCGACGCCGCTGCGATTGCAGTGGGATCGCCGACGCTGAACAACTCGCTGATGCCCGAGATGGCCGCGGCGCTCACCTACCTGCAGGGACTGCGTCCAACGAATAAAACCGGATTTGCCTTCGGCTCCTACGGCTGGAGCAAGAAGGGCGGCGCTTCCGCCGTTGAAAAATTCCTGGAAGAGATGAAAATCAATATTTTGAGGGAACCGCTTCGCGTCCAGTATGTGCCTTCCGAGGAGGTGCTGGAGGAATGCCGCGAAGCTGGACGTCAGCTGGGCAAACACGCCGAGCAATACAAGTAACAAGCAACGAAGGAGGAACGAAAATGAAGTATGTATGTTCTGTCTGCGGTTATGTTCACGAAGGCGATGCCCCGCCCGCAAGCTGCCCCCAGTGCGGCGCTCCGGCTGAAAAATTTGCCGCCAAGCAGGAAGGCGTAACGGGCTGGGCCGACGAGCACGTGATCGGCGTTGCCAAGGGCGTTGATGCGGAAATTCTCGACGGACTTAAAGCCAACTTTACGGGCGAATGCACCGAAGTCGGTATGTATCTGGCCATGAGCCGCCAGGCCGACCGCGAAGGCTATCCGGAAGTGGCCGAAGCCTATAAGCGCATCGCTTTTGAAGAGGCGGAGCACGCCGCCAAGTTTGCCGAGCTGCTCGGCGAAGTGCTCGAAGCCGACACGAAGACCAACCTGCAGGCCCGTGTTGATGCCGAGCAAGGGGCCTGTCAGGGCAAAAAAGACCTTGCGACCCGCGCCAAAGAATTGAATTATGACGCGATACATGACACCGTTCATGAAATGTGCAAGGACGAGGCTCGCCACGGCATGGCCTTCAAGGGCCTGCTTGAACGTTACTTTGGTTAAGGAGGAGTAGAAAATGAAAAAATATATCTGCGACGTATGTGGTTGGATCTATGATCCGGAAATCGGCGATCCCGATGGCGGCATCGCCCCCGGCACGGCATTTGAGGATATTCCCGACGATTGGGAATGCCCCGAGTGCGGCGTGGGCAAGGAAGACTTCTCTGTAATCGAAGATTAGACTTCCGGCATGATACCGCCCCGTTGGACGGGGCGGTGTTTATTTTTCTGAACCTGTTTGAAAAAAACGGGTCTTATTGAACGATGAAGCTGTTGAAACACATCCTGGTGGTGGTTGCATTGCTGGCGGCAACAATGCCGTGTTGCTATGCCGGGCATACCGGTCACGACCACGAACATGCTGCAGGTGTGGAATTGTGTGCGCTCCCGACCCACACCTGCCACTGCCATTCCTGCGATCAGGTTCCCTGCAAAGACAACGCGCAGCTTCCACAGGAACAGGCCGCTCCATACGAAACCATTGAGGTCCCGGCAGTCTCCGCCCAGGCCGTTATCTTTTTAGAACACAAACCTGCCATCAGGCAGTTTCCGCATCCGGTCTCCGGCGTTCTCGCTTCTCTTCAAACCGTCCAGCTCCTGATTTGATTTTCCAACCATTGGAAGAAGGTTTCCAGAGTTTGGAAACACCTATCCAACCTCTGGAAAAAAAGTTCCAACCATTGGAATACAAATCAGGAGTACGAAATGAAGAAAACCACAGCCATATTAATCGGCGCGTTATGCGCCGCAACCGGAATCGCGGATTCCGGAACTCTAACCCTGGAGCAGGCGCTGAAACTCGCGCGTGAAAACAGTCCCGGACTGCGCGCCGCCCGGCTTAACACCCAGGCGACTGAAAAAAGCGTCGGTGCGGCAGGCTTATGGATAAACCCGAATGTCGAAGTTGAGGTTGAAGGCGTTGGCGGCGACCTCGACCTTTTCAGCGAGAGTGAATATACCGTCGGCCTTAAGCAGGAGTTCCAGCGGGGCGGAAAGCGCAGCAAGGCACGGGCGGTGGCGCTCAAATCCAAAGATGCCGCCAGCCTCGTCGCGCTCGAACAGGAGCTGGAGTTGGACGTCAGGGTTCGTACGGCCTTTATTGAGCTGGCGGGGCAACAGGAGACCGGAAAGGTACGGGCCGAGCAGGAACAGCTGGGGCGCGCATTTGTCGAGGTGGCGAAGCAACGCCACCGAGCGGGCGGCGGTTCGGAGCTGGACGTGGTGCAGGCCGAACTGGCGCTGGAGGAAATCATCCTCTCGCAGACCTGCTGTTTCGGCGACCTTGAAGCCGCGAAAGTGAAAATGGCCTCGCTGATCGGAATCCCGGCGCAGGAGCTGGTCGAAGTGACCGCCGCGTACTATGAACTGGCAACGCTTAAAGATCTCGCGATAGGCAGCGACTATCCATCGTTGCAGCGGCTGGAAGCCGAGGCCGAAAA
>JAIPIO010000270.1 GCA_021734595.1 Kiritimatiellales bacterium
CGCGCGAGGGAGCTGTGCGTGTGTGCGGCGCTCTCGGCGATAGCGCCCTACCTTGCGGTGAGCCCTACCAATTGGATTTGAAAAACCAAGGCGGAACGTTCCAATGGTTGGAAAACTTTTTCCGGCCATTGGAGCTGCGCAATGCCGCACTAAAACCGTTCCTCCGAACCGAGGTAGCGCCACTGGCCTTCGGGCAGGTTGCCGAGCATGACGTTGCCGATGCGGATGCGCTTGAGGCCGGTTACCTTTAAACCAACAAGCTCGCACATGCGGCGGATCTGGCGCTTTTTCCCTTCGTGCAGCACAAAACGCAACTGGTCGTCGTTCTGCCAAACCACGTTGGCGGGCTTTAGTTCTTTCCCGTCAAGGCAGAGACCGTGGTTGAGCAGTTGCAACCCACGGGAATCAAGCTCTCCGGTTACGCGGACGAGATATTCCTTGTCGACCGACGAATCCTCGCCGATGAGCTGCCGGGCAACGCGGCCGTCCTGGGTGAGTACCAGCAGCCCGACCGAGTCGATGTCGAGCCGCCCGGCGGGAGCGATCCCATGCAGCTGGGTGGGGTGGAATTTCCGCATCGACTTGTCGCCCGTCCAATGGGTTTCCGGTTTGATGAGATCAACGGCGGGCTTGTGGTCGTCCTCGGGGAGATTGGAAACATAACCGATGGGCTTGTTTATAAGGATCGTCACCAAGGCGGTCTGCTGCGACTCGGCCTTGGCATCGAGCCGGATTTCCTGATCGGGCAGAATCTTTGTCCCCAGCTCGGAAATCCGCTCGCCATCGACGAATACCAAACCTTTCTCAATGTAGCGATCCGCCTCCCGCCGGGAGCAGATCCCGCGCTGGGCCATTATTTTTGAAAGACGAACCTTTTCCATTCCCGAAAATTAGTGGAGATTATCGCTTCAACCAACAACAAACAGTTAAAAGGAGCCATTGATGCTGCCAACCATTCTGATTATTACCGGCTGGGCGTACCACGAACAATGCGTCAGGAACCTGACCGAGGATTTTGAGGCATTCTGCAATGTGGAGGTTTTGACTGCTGCGCAGGTGCTCAGGGAACGCCAGCTTCCGGCGGCCGATTATATCGTTGGCTGGTCCATGGGCGGCATGCTGGCGATGGAGCTGATGCCGGAAGACTGCGAGGGGCTGGCGCTGATTTCGTCCACCGCGCGCTTCTGCGCCACGGACGGCTACGACTGCGGCGTACCCGAAAAAACGCTCAAGGCCATGATCATGCAGCTCAAACGCGACCCGGATGCCGTGCTGGCCGAATTCTACAAGAACGCCGCCCACCCCCACCCATTTCACACTTGTACAAGTGTGAAATATTCTGTCGATGAACTGGTAGCGGGGCTTGAATACCTGCTCCACACCGACCTGCGCGAGAAGGTTCCAACCATTGGAACCCAGACCCTTATCATGCATGGCGGGCAGGACCAAATTGTCCCGCCGTCCGCCTCGGAGTGGCTGAACAGCACTTTACCCAACAGCTCGCTGGAAACATTCGCCACCGAGGGGCATACGCTTCTGCTCGATAATTTTGACGATGTCATCGATTCGCTTATTAATTTTCTATCGGAGTGAGTTTTTCCCATGATTGGAAGACGATTTTCAGCCGCAGCCAAGACGTACGACCGCCACGCGCGCCCACAGCAGGCGCTGGCGCAGGCGGTGGTGTCGGCCCTGCCGGAGCTTTACCCGGAACAGATTCTGGAGCTGGGCGCCGGTACCGGCCAGCTGACCCGGCTGCTGATCGATCGGTTTCCCGATGTGCCGATCGACGCGGTGGATGTGGCGGAAAAGATGGTGGAGCACAGCCGGTTGAAATTCGGCAAGTTCCCGCGGGTGAACTGGATCGAAGCGGACGCGCAGACCTACCTTACGGAGGTGCCGTATCCTTTAATTGCCAGTAGCGCGGCGCTGCACTGGGTTTCCAACCTTCGGAAGACCTTTTCGACCATTTTCCAATGCCTGGAAAACGACGGCCTGTTCGCGCTGGGCATGATGCTGGGCGGAACGTTGAAAGAGCTACGCGAACTGCGGCAGACGATAGCGCCGGACAAAGCGCCGTCGGACTCCCTCACCGGTTATGCGGAAACAGAGGAGGCCCTGCACGAAGCGGGGTTTCGGGTGTTGCGGAAAATACACAGCGAAGAGCAGATTCTCTACGACAGCGCGGAGGAGTTTTTCCGCGCCATTCATGAACAGGGCGTGACCGGCCGGCGGGTCACCGGCGACAGCGAGCCGCTGACGCGTGGCGAGCTCAGCGAACTGGTTGCTGATTACCAGGAACGCTTTGCAGCCGACGGCGGGGTTTATGCCACATACGAAACAGCGGTTTTCCTAGCCACACGGTAAATTATGAGTGGACTCTTCATAACCGGCACGGACACGGGTATCGGCAAGACCGCGCTCAGCGCGCTGCTGCTGGCAGAGCTACGCCGCCGCGGCATCAACGCCGCACCCATGAAGCCGGCGCAGACGGGCTGCCTGGAAATTGATGCCGGATGCTCGACACTTGACCAAACATCAAACATCAAGCATCAAACCCTCTCCGTTCCCGATTTAGACTATTCGCTTTCAATGGCATCGATGACAGTTGATTCAAAAACCTACAAATGCATGTCGCCCTACACCTTTGAGCCGGCCTGCTCGCCGCACCTCGCCGCGGAAATGGCCGGAGTTGAAATCGAGATGGCGGAGATCGTGATTGCCGCACGGACGCTGGCCGCGGAATATGAATTCGTCATTGCCGAAGGCGCGGGCGGCATCATGGTGCCGCTCAACCGCCGCGAACTGATGCTCGACCTGATGCAGGCGCTGAAGTTTCCAATCATTGTGGCCGCGCGTCCCGGCCTTGGAACGATCAACCACACCCTGCTCTCCATCCGGGCGCTGCGCTCCGACGGGCTCAACATTGCCGGCGTCGTGATGGTGGATAGCGAAGACACCGGGTCCGGATTTATTGAAGAGGACAACGTCACCGCCATCGAACAGTTCGGCAAGGTTCCAATCCTTGGGAAAATCCCCTACTGCGCGCAAATGCGGGAAAAGGTAGTCGACTATTCGTCCCTTCCTCCTACACTGGTCGTCGAAGTGGAGAAAATCGTGAACAGGCTGGAGCTATGAAAAACAAGATCTTCCATCCCTACACAACGTTCACCGCCATTGAAAAAGGCTTCCCGAACATGGTGCGCGGCGAGGGAATTTATCTCTTCGACGATCAGGGGAACAGGTATGTCGATATTGTTTCGAGCTGGTGGGCGTGCGCGCTGGGGCACGGGCACCCAAAGGTGGTCAAGGCAATCCGGGAGCAGGCGGAAATTTTGCAGCACAGCATTACCGGAAGCCTGACCCACCCGAAGGTACTGGAGCTGGCCGAGCGGCTGGCCGACCTGATGCCGACACCGGATCGGCATTCGGTTTTCGCGAGCGACGGTTGCAGCGCGGTGGAAGCGGCGCTGAAGATTGCGATCCAATACTGGTACAACACCGGGCGCCCGGAGAAGTGCTGGATTATCGGAATGGATCAGGGGTATCACGGCGACTCGCTCGGTGCGCTCGGCGCGGGATTCGTCGACCATTTCCACAAGCCGTTTGAACGGGCGGTTACGCACCATGCCAAACTCCCCTTCCCCGTTCCGACTGCTGATGATCCGGATGGTTTCCCCCCAAGCAAAGCGGTGATCGAACAGCATGCCGACCGGCTCGCCGCCGTAATCGTTGAACCGCTCTGTCTCGGCTCGGCCGGCATGAAGATCTATTCGGCAGGCTATCTGAAAAAGCTGGCCGACTGCTGCGCGGAAAACAATGTGTTGCTGATTGTGGATGAAGTAGCGATGGGCTTTGGCCGTACCGGAAAACGCTTTGCGTTCAACCATGCGGACATCGATCCGGATATGGTTACCGTCGGCAAGGCACTGACAGCGGGCTACATGCCGCTGAGCGCCTGCATCGTGAAGGACGGAATCTATGACACCTTCAGCGATGCACCCGAAGACCACACCTTCTACCACGGCAACACCTTTGCCGGACACCCGATCGGCTGCGCCGCCGCACTGGCCGCACTGGAAATCTACGAGGCCGAAGATACCGTCGCCCGCGCCGCCGGGATGGCGGAAAAGATGAAGCAGTGGATGCAGCCGCTGGCGGAGCTGGATTGCGTGAAGGAGCTGCGTTTTCTCGGCATGATCGGCGTGGTGGAGCTCAAGGATTCCGCGCAAGCACAGGTTGCCGCGATTAAACAGGCTCTATTTGAGCAGGGCTATCTCCTCCGTCCGCTGGGAACCGTTTTTTATCTGATGCCACCGCTGGTGATTTCCGATGATGAACTGAAAGCGGCCGTTTGCGCCCTTCAGCAAACCATCGAGGACGTTTGTTGCTGATATTTTTCGCGGGCTTGCATTGGTTCTCCCATTTTGAACATAATGCGCGCCTTTTACTGTAGGAAAGGAATTTGAAATGAGTTTTGAAAAAGGATCTGTAAGCTTCCGTATATTGTTTGTCCCGCGGGAACTGACGGAAGAGGATGTTCATAAATTTGCGGCACAGGCCATACCGCCGCTGGGTTCGCTTGCGGAAGAGGAAATCCATGGCTGGGTGGCGGGCCGCCATCTACTGGACCGCAACATTACCGTGGAAAACGCCTATCTGGGCGGCTACCTGCGCCTGACGCTGGCACAGGCGCAGAAAAAGATTCCCGCTTCGCTGCTCACAGCAGAATGCGCGGTCGAGGAGATGGCGATCATGCAGGCGGATGGAAAGGATTACCTGAACCAGCAGACCCGGCGCGACATCCGCGCGGGAGTCAAGGAGCGGCTGATGCCTGAAATGCCGCCGCAACTCAAGGGCATCGACATGGTATATGATCCGCGCAGCCGGATGATGTACTGTTCCGCCACCTCCGAGAAGCAGCTCGACGCCTTTGTTCTGAGTTTTATGCAAACCGCCGGCTGCGCGCCGGAAACCGCCGACCCCGAAGCCATGGCGGCCAAATTCGACGGGATCGATGTCGGCGACTGGCCGCCGTCCAGTTTTTCCGATGCGCTGGAGGACAGCGCGGTGGACGGCACAGCAGGCCGCGAGTTCCTGATGTGGCTGTGGTACTGCTCTGAAAAACAGGGCGGCACGGTGCAGATTCCAGACCTTGGAGAGTTCGGATTCATTGTTGAAGGCCCGCTCACTTTTGTGATGGAGGGAAAAGGCGCTCACGAAATCATGCTGAAAAAGGGCGAACCGCTC
>JAIPIO010000271.1 GCA_021734595.1 Kiritimatiellales bacterium
AGGATAAAGAACGGCAGGACGAATCCATTGTAGATGGCGGCCTTGGCAAGTCCGGCGGAACCGAATGCGTTGAAGCAGAGCGGCAAACCGATGTAGGTGGCATTGGCCCAGAAGGTGCCGTAGACAAACGCGGCGGCGAACCCGCCCCTGAAGCGGTTCAGCTTTGCCAGCAGCATAGTGAACAGGGCCAGAATCAGGAGCGCGAGTAGCGGAACCACCACCAGCGCGGGATCACGGAAGCTGGAGAAACGCTGCCGGGCCACTTCGTTGAAAATCAGGGCGGGCAGCGAAAAATGGTAGACGAGCGAGTTGATAAAACCGCAGTGGTCGTCGTTAAGCCGCCCGCTCCGTTCCAGTAGCTTGCCCAGCCCCATGACGGCGAAAACCGGCACGCATATGACCAGAACATCCAATGCCCGAGTAAAATCCATGCGCCGGATTATCCGTAACCTGCGCCATCCTTCAAGCGCAATAGCCGGGAGATTGAAGCTTGTTTCCAAATATCACGGCGGTCTAAACTTCCGAACAGAGGCAATTGAATGCATATCGGTTTTTCAACATTTGTGATGCAGGGCGGCAGATCGGGGGTGGCGGCGTACATCCGCGACCTGCTCCGGTTCCTGCAGCTGGAGGATACGGAAAACACCTACGACCTGCTGATGGCCCGGAACGAGGCGGAGTTGATCCCGCTGACGAATCCGAATTTCACCAAAACCCTATCCCCTTCTTTCATTAACAATCCGGTGGTTAATGTTGCGTGGCACAACACGGTTTTCCCCATATCCGGACAAGCGTCGAAGTATGATGTGCTCCACATTCCGAGCTACCGCCGCATCCCGCTGGTGAAGAAAACGAAGATCGTGGCGACGGTGCACGATTTGGCGACGTTTGCGATCGACGCGAAATACGACCGGGCGCGGATGTTCTTCAACCGCAACGTCGTACCGGCCATGATCCGCAAGGCGGACCATGTGATCACGGTGAGCCACTATACAAAGAACGACATTGTACGACTGATCGGCTACCCGGAGGAAAAAATTTCTGTGGTCTATTCCGGCATCAACAAGGATGTGTTTCGGCCGGTTCCAAAAAAGAAGGCGCGCGCGCAGCTGGAGATGCTCCATGGTTTGAGCAAACCGTTTTTCGTTTATGTGTCGCGGCTGGAGCACCCGGCCAAGAACCACGTCCGGCTGATTGAGGCATTTGAAAAGTTTAAGCTGGAGAATGACAGTGCCCACCAGTTGGTCTTTGCCGGCGCGGACTGGAACGGGACCGATGCGATCCGGGCAAGGGCGGCAGAGAGCCCGGTGAAGGGCGATATCCTGTTTCTGGGGTTCATCCCGGTGAAAACCCTGCCGCTGCTCTACAGCGGGTGCGACATGATGATTTATCCCTCGCTTTTCGAGGGGTTCGGATTCCCGATCGTGGAGGCGCTGGCCTGCGGCGCTCCGGTGATCTGCTCGAATACCTCTTCGATGAAGGAAATTGCGGGCGAGCTGGTTCCAACCTTTAATCCGGGAAGCGCGGATGAAATTTTCCAGACCTTGGAAAACACCCTTTCCAAGGGTTGGAACGAGGAGCGGTGCGCCAAAGGACTGGAATATGCAGATGGCTTCGACTGGCGGAAAACCGCGCAACAGGTGATGGGAGTCTATCAGTCCGTGTAGTTGCTTTCGTGGTAAATGCAGATGCAGAACAACGATACAGAAAAACCATGAAAATATCGCGCCAAATCTTGGTGGCTGTTATTGCGGGCCTGCTGTACGTTCCCGTTGCCTCTCTGCAGGCCGACGCCGACACCGGGACGCCGCAGGAAATCCGCCTGACCCCAAAAGAGCAGGGCTGGCTGCAAGACCACGCCGGCACGATCAGATACGCCCCCATGCCTGATTATGCCCCCATTGATTTTATTGACCCATCCGGGGAGCATCAGGGTGTAGCGGCGGATTACCTCAGAATAATAGAAAAACAGCTGAATATTAAGTTTCAGCGGGTTGCCTGTGCCTCGTGGAATGAAATTCTGGAAAAAGCCCGTAAAAAAGAGCTCGATGTTATCGGCTCCATCCAGAACACGGCAGAGCGCAACGACTATCTGCATTTTACCCAGCCATACATCACCATTCCAAATGTTATTCTGGTTCGCAGCAACCGGAAGGATGAGCTGAGCCTCCCGCAGCTGCGCGGCATGAAAATCGCCGTCGTGCGCGGGTATGCTTCTATTGATTATATAAGAGGTAAACACCCGGATTATGACCTCGTGGAGGTTAAGGACGACCCGTCCGGACTCCAGATGATTTCTTTTGGGCGAGCTGATGCCATGATCACAGATCGTGCGGTGGCTTCATATTATATCGATAAGCTCGGCATCACCAACCTGCGGGTGGCCGGCGATATCGACTTTGCGTGGGATCTGTGCATTGCCTCGCGCAACGACTGGCCGGAACTGAACCAGATCCTGGAAAAAGCGCTGGCCTCGGTCAGCCCGGAACAGCGCCGAACCATTTCCAGACAGTGGATTTCGCTTCAGCACGATGATGCGATGCTCCATCGAAAATATATTATCGCCACGATCATCACCCTGTTTTTTGCCATGCTAGCCATCGGCGTCTCCTTTTTCTGGAACCGACTTCTGAAAAAGGAGGTGCAGCACCGAACCCATGAGCTGGGCAAAAGCGAGGAACGCTTCCGGAACATGGTGGAGACCACCAGCAACTGGATTTGGGAAACAGACACAGAAGGGCGATACACCTATGCAAGTCCGCGTACCGCGGATATCCTCGGGTATGCGCCGGAAGAGTTGATCGGGCACCGCGCCACGGATTTTATGCCGCCAGAGGAAGCCGAACGGATTGGGAAGAAGTTCTCTGAATGTGTCGAGCAGGGTCTGCCTATCGATAATCTGGTGAATAGAAATATTCATAAAACCGGTCGCACAATAGTGCTCGAAACCAGCGGCGTGCCGTTTTATGACGAAAACCGGAATGTGCTGGGCTATCGCGGCATCGACCGCGATATAACGGACCGTAACCGGACTGAAAAACTGCTGGAATTTGAAAGGAGCCTTTTCCACTCCTTCATGGACCATGCTCCCGATCTGATTTATTTCAAGGACCATGAAGGCCGTTTCATCGAAGTGAACCAGGCCAAGGCCGATGAGCTCCACCTTTCGAAAGAGGAGCTGATCGGGAAAACCGACTTTGACTTTTTTCCGAAGGAACAGGCCGAGCAGAAGTTCAAGGACGAACTGGCGGTGATGCAGACACAAAAGCCGATCCGGCGGGAGGAACCCACGGACACGCCGGATGGGACCCGCTGGTACTACACGACAAAAGTACCCCGCTATGATGAAGAAGGAAATGTGATCGGAACATTCGGAACATCATGGGACATTACCGTTCGCAAAAAGGCGGAGGAGGCTTTAAGGGAAAGCGAAGCCAAGTACAGGACGCTCTCCGATCTGCTGCCCCAGATTGTTTATGAGGCCGACACAACCGGAATGCTGACCTTTATCAACAATGTTGCGTTTGCGCTATCGGGCTACACAATGGATGATGTTGAGAATGGACTGAGTCTTGCACGGATTGTCCTGCCGGGGAGCACTGCCACCGCGAGGGCCACCCATTTGAACATGGTGCAGGGAAGAGAAACCAGCGGAGCGGAATATTCTCTGAAACGGAAAGACGGCAGCACCTTCCCGGTGATGGTGTTCTCCAGCCCGATTGTCCGCAACGGACAGACAGTCGGCAGCAGAGGCGTGATCGCCGACCTGACGGAAGTCCGGCAGAAAGAAAACCAGCTGGAGGAAACCCAGGCGCTTCTCATGGCCGCCATCGAACAGATGCCCTCGGGTCTTGTCATTGCCGACGCCCCCGACGGACGGATCAGGATTGTCAACTCGGCGGCATTGGGAATCCGCGGGGAATCAACAAAGGCGCTGACCGACATTCCGGTAGAACAATATTCCTTGAACTGGCAGGTCTATCATCCGGACGGAACGGTTTTTGAACCGGATACCCTGCCGCTGGCTCGAGCGATCCGCCACGGCGAAAAATCGAAAAACGTGGATATCATCATCCAGCGGGAAAGCGGGGAAAACCGGTGGGTTCTCGGCAATGCGGCACCCATCCGAAACGCCGAAGGAAAAATCATCGCCGGAATTATTGTATTTCCGGATATTACCGAGCGCAAGCAGGCCGAAAGCGAGTTGAAGAAGCTGCGCAACCTGTTGAGCAATATCATCAATTCCATGCCTTCCGTCCTGGTGGGCGTGGATACCGAAGGTTGTGTAATGCAGTGGAACCGCGCGGCGGAAAATGCCACGGGGATTACACCCGAACAAGCGCAAGGACAAAATCTGGCATCTGTCTTCCCCAGTCTGGCAGACAATATAGGGCGGGTTAAAGAAGCAATCAATAACCGGTCGCTGACACCCGATGAAAAAATCCCGCGGCTGGTCGGAAATGAAACCCGTTATTCTGATGTAACCGTATATCCGCTGGTTACGGACGGCATTGAAGGGGCCGTGATCCGTGTGGATGATGTGACGGAGCGTGTCCGGATTGAGGAGATGATGATCCAGACCGAAAAGATGCTGTCTGTGGGCGGCCTAGCCGCGGGGATGGCCCACGAAATCAACAACCCGTTGGCCGGCATCATGCAGAACATTCAGGTGATACGGAACCGCATTGTCAATGCCTCCGATAAAAACCGCCGGATTGCCCAAGAAAGCGGCGCCTCCCTGGAGTCCATCCAAACCTATGCAGAACAGCGCGGATTGATCACCATGATCGATGCCGTAATGGAATCCGGGCGCCGCGCCGCGAAGATTGTGGACAATATGCTGGGCTTCAGCCGTAAGAGCGGTTCGCACTTTGCGCCCTGCGATCTGAGGGAACTGTTTGAAAAATGCATCGATCTGGCATCGAACGATTATGACCTGAAAAGAAAGTATGATTTCCGGCATATCAACATTGTTCGCGATTATGGTACCGACCTCCCGCTGGTCGCCTGCGAGGGCAACCAGATACAGCAGGTGATCCTTAACCTGTTGAAGAACAGCGCCCATGCGCTGGGCAGCAGGGAGGAATCAGACGAGCCCCCCCGCATTACCGTAAGGTTAAGGAAGGAGAAGATAACGGCGCGGATAGAGGTGGAAGATAACGGTCCCGGAATGGATGACGCCACCCGCAAACGGATCTTTGAACCGTTCTTCACAACCAAAGAGGTTGGCAGTGGAACCGGCCTGG
>JAIPIO010000272.1 GCA_021734595.1 Kiritimatiellales bacterium
TTCGATTACCCGCCCGAGCTTCGCAGCATCAAGCCGAAATAACTGGACTCTGGACGTGCTGGAATGATGAAGAATTTCCCACGAAACACACCCACCTTCGCGAATACGACTACGGCGAGCAGGCGAAAAGCACGAAAAAATTGCCTCATTGCCTTATTGAAAATTCAGAGTTCGATGTTTGTTGTTGAATGTTCGTATTCATCCGTGACAATCCGCGTAATCCGGTGCGCCAAGCACTGTTCGTTTATTCCTGAAGCACTGATCACCCTGGCGCGGCGTAGCTCCAGTGAAGCCGACTGCACACTGCTCTTGTTCTTCTAAGGTTAGCCAAGTAAATTGGAATATGAAAACACAGCAATCACCTAAACCAGCAATGAAAACGAAACCAACTGTATTAAACGCCGCCGCTCCGTTTTCGAAAAATTGTTTATGCCAGCGGTAAACCTACCTCAGGGCCAGGACTTTACCAAAAATCGCAATAGCTTGGAGCCTATGTGCTTTGAAATCGATACTCTGCAATCCAATGCATCCTCTGGAGTGAGGTATCGGACCATTTTGGAGATTTTCTTGAGGACAATATTGACATGCCGCCTTGAGTATGCCATAATAACCATCTAATGAATAAAGGGTAGTTTGACATTGAATGCGTTGCTTCATGCGATCAAAATACCCGTGAACAGTTACAAGAAAAGGAAAAAGGCTAATATGAGAAATACACTAATATGCATGGTTTCGCTGTCGTTAATCGCGCATGTGGCTATGGCGGAAGACGCCAACGCGGGTAAACCCCAGAAGAAGTTCAAAGGACCTGTAAAGGTCTTTATCCTCGCCGGGCAGTCAAACATGGAAGGACATGCCGCAATCAGCACTTTTGACTATATCGGTAAGGACCCGCTTACGGCACCCATTCTCAAGGAGATGCGCAATCCCGACGGAACTCCACGGGTATGTGACAAGGTCTGGATCTCATATTTGACCGGCCCTTATGACGGCAGTGCAAATGGCGAGGGGCTGGGGAAATTGACCGCCGGCTTTGGCGCACGTGGAGATCAACCCACCAGGGATTGCGGCAAGATCGGTCCCGAGTTCACCTTCGGCATCTATATGGAGAAAGAGCTGAAGCAGCCCATCCTGATTATCAAGACCGCCTGGGGCGGCAGGTCACTCAACACCGAATTCCGTCCGCCCAGTGCCGGGCCATACACGCTGCCCAAGGTGATACAGGAACTGTGGGACAAGTATCCCCAGGGCGCCCACGGGGTTCCCAAAGCAGAGGACCGGAAAAAATGGCAGGAAGACAAGGATGCCGCCTCGGGTGTATTTTACAGAATGATGATCGAACATGTTAAAAAGGTGCTGCCAGATCCCAAGCGGGTCTGCCCCGCCTACGATCCCAGGGAGGGATACGAACTGGCCGGTTTTGTCTGGCTTCAGGGTTTTAACGACCTGGTCGATGGGACTACTTATCCCGGCCCTAACGAACCTGGAAAATACGATGCTTATTCAGACCTGCTGGCCAAGTTCATTCGCGATGTTCGCAAAGACCTGTCAGCCCCGAAGATGCCATTCGTGATCGGCGTGCTGGGAGTCGGCGGTGAGAGCGATAATGTGATTTTCCGCAAAGCCATGGCCGCACCGGCCGACATGCCTGAGTTCAAGGGCAATGTGGTTGCTGTTGAGACCGCTCCCTTCTGGGATCATGCCATTGCCGCCGCTCAGCCCAAGCAAGGCGAGTATAACAACATCGTCGGGACGGCGCACACATTGAAACAAGATGGAACTTTAGACACGGAACGGAAATGGGATAATTACTGGAAGCCGGTTGGCAAGCCTCTGCCAGAGGAACGCATCTGGCGCTTCGTTACGATTGATGCCACCGAAAAGAAGGACAAGATGGAAAAATATGACAGCAGACGATTCCGTGACATCACGCTTCCAGCCGGGATGGAGAATTGGCACATGCCTGACTTCGATGACAGCCAATGGACAGAAGGTAAGGCCCCTATCGGAAAGGGCGTTTGGAAACACAGCGGAATCACCCTGGACAAATTTCCCTCAACATGGGGTAATGGCGAATTCCTGCTGATGCGCACAACGTTTGAAGTCGAAGACCTCACCTGCGATTCGCATCGCATCGCGATTCTGGCAAGACAAGGATACCACGTTTATTTGAACGGACAAAAGATTCACACCTACATCTGGTGGGTGGACAAGCCGCAATACGGTTCCATCGTCCTCGGAAAAGAACAGATCAAGCATTTGAAGAAGGGGAAGAACGTCTTGGCGGTCTATGCCAATGACCAATATGATCTTAACTCCCCGGAACATTATGCCGCAGTAGATGTGCAGATTGAGGGTATAACCAAAGCAGATCAGGCGAACTTCGATCTCGCCTTGGAGGAAATCCTTTCACCCAAAGACAGGGAGGCCCTCAAAGGCGCTTCCAATGGCGGTTACCACTATTTTGGCAGCGCGAAGATCTTTGCCCAGATGGGCAAGGCGTTTGCAGAGGCAATTGTGAATTTACAGAAATAAACAAGGAACAAGAGTAATGAAAACAACCAAAAAAATGAGTGCGAAGATTGCAAGTATCGTTGTCGGAGTCGCGGGGTTCATGTGGTGTATGGCTGGGACTTTGTGCGCGGATGATCAGGCAAAACCTGCGGACTACTACACCGAAGAACACATATACAAGTTACGCCCGGATCCGGCCGGCGAGAGGTTTTTCGGCATCATCGGCGCCACCGGTCTCAAGGCAAAGGTCTATCCGGGCGTGGTCCTCAAGGTCGAGACAATGATGCCAGGCTCGCCGTCCGAAGGGAAGTTCGCCAAGGACGAGATCCTCACCGGAATCAATGGGACCGCCCTGAAAGGGCTCAACCCGTTCGTCGTGATGGGCAACGCCCTCACTAAGGCCGAGGCCACCGATGGCAAAATGGTTTTCGATGTGACCTCCGCCGACGGCAAGACCCAGCGCAAGGAAACCGTCACGATTCCCGTGCTGGGTGCCTACAGCAAGACCTGGCCCCTGGATTGCCCGAAGTCAAAACGCATCATCGACGAGGCCGCCGCCTTTTATGCCGATCCGCAGAAATTCAACTCGCGCGACATTCCGGGCGCCCTCGGGTGCCTGTTCCTGCTTTCCACCGGCGATGACAAATATCTGCCCCGGGTGAAAGCCTATTTCGATGCCTTTCCGAAGGATGTGAAAGTCATCGGCGTGAGCACCTGGAGTAATGGTTACAATGGGATTGCTTGCGGTGAATACTATCTGCGTACCGGGGACAAGTCGGTGTTGCCCATACTGCAATATTACTGCGACGACGCAAAGAAACACCAGATATACGGCAGCGGGTGGGCGCATTATGGGGCCAAGAGTGTCTGGCCCGGTTATGTGGCGGGTGGGTTGATGAACCCGGCAGGCGCGCAGGTGCTCACCACGCTGCTGCTGGGCAAGGAATGCGGCGTGAATGTCGATGAGCAGACCTTGCTCGGATCACTCCGGTTTTTCTACCGTTTTGCCGGTCATGGCTCGGTCCCTTACGGTGATCACCGGTGTGAAGGCGGCCTCGGCTCCAACGGCAAGGACGGCATGGTCGCCGCCGCCATGCTGATCGCCGAAGGTGCCAGCGGCTATGTGACCATTTACGAAAAAGCCAGCAAACAACTGACCTTGGGGATGATCGACAGCTACTCGACGATGGTGTTGGGCCATGGCGACGAGGGGCGCGGTGACGGCATCTGGCGTGGCATTACCACCTCCTATTTGATGCAGGAAAAGCCTGCCCTTTTCCGTCAGTCGATGGACCGCCTCACCTGGTGGCACGATCTGAGTCGTGAACCGGGCGGCAGCATCGGCATCGCGACACTGGGATTTATGCATGACAGCCCAATCGGCCACTCCGGTCCCGGCATGGGGCTGTCCTACACCGCGCCCTTGCGCACGCTGCGCATCACCGGTGCGCCGAAAACAAAGTTCTCCAGAAAATACACACTGCCCACAAAGCTCTGGGGCACCGAGGCCGACCTGGCATTCCTCTCACTCGAACATAACCCTAAATATTTGGAATACGGCCCGGAGGAACCCACCCATGTTCCCTATTTCGCTTTGGGCAACGCGTATGACCGACCGGAGAAAGACATCCAAACCCTGCCCCGTGAAGTGATTCTCAAGAACGTCTATCACCGGCAATACATGATCCGCACCCAAGCGTGCAAGGCTCTCCGCGCAACCGATGCCTTCGATGAACTCGAAAAACTCCTGCAAGACCCGGACCCGCGCGTACGTCGCGCCGCACTGGACGGACTGATCGATTACAACTACTGGTTTTGCATCGGCGATAACCCCATCCCCACGGACAAATTCACCCCTGGGATGGTGAACAGCATCACGAAAATGCTCTCCGATCCCAAGGAGGCGTGGTGGGTGGTCGACGGTGCGCTGTTAGCACTCAAGTTCGCTCCGGCCAAGGACATCCAGCAGAACTACAAGCTCATCGAGCCGTGGACCACGCACTCCGACTGGTGGCTGCGCGAGGCGGCCTTCAGGGCTCTCTCAGGACTTGAAAAAGATGATGCCTTATTTGAAAACATTCTTCCCACACTGCTGACGATCGCGGCCAGCGAATACCACACCATGCCCCGCAGCACGATGATGAATTATGTAAACGGCGTACTGCAGAAAAAGAAACCGGAAAGCGAAACGGGCAAACTCATCCTTGCAGCGCTGCGGAAAGCCGTGGACACGAGCGAGATCAAGAGCGGTGACCTCGGCGTGAGTGCTTGGAACGTCATGGAAACCCTGAAGTTTTGCCTGCAGAACGATCGAACCCTTGCTCCTGCACTCGCAACGGTCCTGCAACTGCGATTCAGCGACTTGAGAACTCATGATTTAGTCGACATTGTGGCAGCTCCAAGCGGATTTTTAGCCGTTCTGGAAAAACTGGATTCCACGCAACGCGAGGAGCTCAAGGATATCCTCTTTACCGTTTACCGCCCGGAAATCATCAACCGGTTTAAGGCCAAAGACTATGAAGAGGGCCATAAGCCGGCTACCATGAGCGCCATCGTGAAACTGACGAACCTCAAGGAGAAGGTAGCCGTCCCCGGTCCGGCAACATTTGCCTCGCCTCCGTCGAACAGTGGCTTTCTGGATATCGTCATGAGGGCGACCCCGGGCCGCGGCGACTTTGAGCCGATCGAATACTTCTTCGATGAGACCTCG